>NZ_JBFREL010000003.1:0-546015 GCF_052114265.1 Paenibacillus sp. MCAF9 | reverse complement strand
GGATGAAAAGTGGTCCGTCGGCAAGAAATATATTGAAATGACAGTGTACCATGAATGGCGTAAGAAAAAACCAAAAACAACGCAAGAACCTACTCTTGATGAGTAGGCTTTCTGTTCGAGGATTTTACACACAACTTTGGACTTGACCYAGATTTRAAGAAAATTTGGTTAAATAAGTGCATTTCTGCACTTAGATGAAGATGCTGCAGGCGCTGCCGCAAAAGTCTTTGCATGACAGGRRAACATCCCCGTTTTCAAATGAAAGGACTTCAAATTCCACTGTATAGTGGAGCTTGAGGTCCTTTTTCTCGATGAAAATAAGTTCTAAGCAGTGCTCAAAAAATCGCAAAATGACTTTTGAGACAGCCCCTTTTTTAGTTATATAAGATCTAAATTATTCAACTTTCGCATTCGTTTCGACTGTTGGAGAGCGTAGCCAGCAAAAGTAGAGGATAGCACAAGCCGACTACGAACAAATAGGGCTGTGCTAGGAACTTTCAATTCTTTTTTTAGTGAATGGAGAGATAATCGCATCAAGTTACCAAAAATGGTCATCGGTCTACTCTATTTATGCCGGATGGCAGCTTTTACAATGGTGGTACGCAGTAAGCAATAGCGTTGCCTTTCAACAAAGCGAGGCCATAACAGAGCATGGAGGGAGTTGCAAAATGAAGCTGTCACTTAGCATGTGGAGCATGCACAGAACCGTGAGAGAAAACGGATGGAAGGTGCTGGATTTTCTATCCTTTTGCAAGGATGAAGGGATTGAGGATGTCGAGCTGTTGAATGTGTTCTGGAAGGACGTTCTGGAGGAACTGCCAAGCGTGCTTGCATTTGTGAGAGATAATGGCATCAAGGTGTCCAGCTACGCGGTAGCCAATGATTTCGTCAAGGCAACCGAGGAGGAAAGAGCAGGGGCGCTGAAGGAGATTACGGATGCCTACCCTGTTGCGAAGATACTGGGAACAAACGTCATCCGCGTGTTCTCCGGCAACCACAGCGACATTGCAACCTACGAAGAAGCGCTGGACTGGATTGTGGATGGACTGAAAGAAGCTGCTGCGGTCGCTGAGAAGGAAGGTTTGGTTCTCTGTTTGGAAAACCACGGAAAGTTAGCGGGAAGCGGCGAACAGGTCAAAACGATCATCGATCGGGTTGGTTCTCCGGCTCTGCGATCCACGTTTGACACAGGCAATTTTCTGCTCGTAGACGAGCATCCGACAGCCGCGCTTGAGACGCTGCTCCCCTATGTCTCGCATGTTCATTTCAAGGATTTTGAAATGCGTGAAGACGGGCGTTATAAGTCTCTCGGAGGCAAAGCTTTTGAAGGAATCAACCTAGGAGACGGCGATGTTGAATTGGAGAAAATCGTGAACAAGCTGGTGGAGAATGGATACCGCGGAGCGTTTGTTCTTGAATATGAAGGTGTAGGCAGCGAGGCGGAAGGCATTCGGCGCAGCTATGACTATTTTGCAACCATTATTTAACCCCAAAGGAGATAAGCGCATGGAACGAGAAGCAATGGCCGACATCGTAGTTGTAGGAGGAAGCACGGGAGGAGTTGCGGCGGCGCTGGCAGCGGCGAAGTCGGGCAAAACCGTTATCATGACCGAGGAGACGGATTGGATCGGCGGTCAATTAACGAGTCAGGCGGTTCCGCCTGACGAGCATCCCTGGATCGAGTCCTTCGGCTGCACCCGGAGCTATCGCCGCTTTCGCGAGGATATCCGCGCTTATTACCGGGATGCCTTTCCACTCACGACAGCGGCACGGGAGAACGAACAGCTAAACCCAGGTGGCGGTACGGTCAGCCGTTTATGTCACGAGCCACGCGCGGCGCTTGCCGTTTTGGAGCGTCAGCTTGCTCCTTATGTACATAGCGGGCAACTGACGATATTGCGCCGCCATGTTCCAGTGAGTGCCCATTGCGATGGCGATAACATCGTCTCGGTGACGGTTAAAAGCTTGGACAGCGGGAATACGGTGCTGCTGAAGGCTCCATATTTTCTCGACGCTACGGAATGCGGCGACCTGCTCCCGCTGGCTGGCGTGGAATACGTTACGGGCGCGGAAGCGCGTGAAGAAACAGGGGAGCCTCATGCCGTAGAAGGTGAGGCGCTGCCGCAAGATATGCAGGGCTTTACCTATTGCTTCGCCATCGATTATCTGGAAGGCGAGGATCATACGATTCCAAAGCCAGAGCTCTATGATTTCTGGAAGGAATACAAGGCAGATTTCTGGCCGGATCGCCTGCTAAGCTGGACCGGTGTCAAGCCGGCAACGATGCAGCCGGTTCAGTACGGTCTTTTCCCTGGCGAAGGCGCTTTTTCGCTGTTCAAATATCGTCAAATCGCTGAGAAGGAGCACTACGTTCAAGGGACTTACAACAGTTCTATTTCGCTGGTCAACTGGCCGCAGAACGATTATTGGCTGGGCTCTATTATCGATGTGAAGCCGGAAGATAGGGAGCGTCACTTAAACGAGGCGAAGCAGCTCAGCCTGTCACTGCTTTATTGGATGCAGACAGAGGCTCCTCGCCCGAATGGGGGGAAAGGTTACCCTGGGCTAAGGCTTCGTCCCGATGTGGTGGGGACAGAGGATGGGCTTGCCATGTATCCGTACGTTCGGGAGTCGCGCCGAATCAAGGCGGAGTTTACGATTCTGGAGCAGCATGTTGCAACGGAAAGCCGTCCTGACGGCCGTGCGGAATATTTCTCGGATTCAGTAGGCATCGGCTGTTACCGCATTGATCTGCATCCCAGCACGGAAAATCAGCCCTATATTGATATATCGTCGCTGCCGTTCCAGATTCCTTTGGGCAGTCTCATCCCAGTAAGAGTGAACAATCTGCTTGCTGCTTGCAAAAATATCGGAACCACTCATATTACAAACGGCTGCTACCGGCTTCATCCGGTGGAATGGAATATTGGCGAGGCAGCGGGCTATTGTGCTAGCTTCTGCTTGGATCGCGGCTTGACGCCAAGCGATGTCCGCTCTTCGGAGACAGAGCTTGCCGCTTACCAGAGGTTTCTGGCTGCAGAGGGCATCGAGCTGGCATGGCCTTCGCTGCGTGCAGTTTAAACTAAATTAACTAATGAGGAGAAAATAGCAATGAGCAATCCTATTCGAATTGGCGTAATCGGAGCTGGCTCCATATCAGAAATGCACTTTGGCTCCTACAGCAAAAACATGGATGCCGTGCTGGTCGCTGTCTGCGACTTGAAGGAAGAACGGGCGAAGGCAAAGGCGGAGAAATATAACATTCCTAACGTTTACACCGACTACAACGAGCTGCTGGCGAACCCCGATATTGATGCGGTCAGCATCTGTACTTGGAACAACACCCATGCGGAGATTAGTATCGCCGCTCTGAAGGCAGGCAAGCATGTGCTTTGCGAGAAGCCGCTTAGCAAAACGGTGGAGGAGGCACGAGCGGTTGAAGCAGCTGTCAAGGAATCCGGCAAGACGCTGCAGGTAGGATTTGTCCGCCGCTATGCCTCCAATACGCGAATTGTAAAAGCATTTTTGGACAATGGTGAAATCGGCCCGATTTATTATGCCAAAGCTTCATGCATACGCAAGCTGGGCAACCCTGGCGGCTGGTTCGCTGATGTGGAGCGCTCCGGCGGCGGTCCGCTGATCGATATCGGCGTTCACGTCATCGATCTTTGCTGGTATTTGATGGGCAAGCCCAAAGTTAAATCCATTAGCGGCAACACCTACAACCGTTTAGGCAACCGCTCCAATGTGAAAAACTTGAAGTTCTACAAGGCAGCCGATTATGATGCAGCACTGAACACGGTTGAGGACATGGCCAATGCGCTGGTACGCTTTGAGAACGGGGCGTCGCTGCTGGTTGATGTCAGCTTTACGCTGCATGCGAAGCAGGATGAGCTGACGGTAAAGCTCTATGGCGAGAAAGGCGGCGTCGAGCTGGAGCCGGAGCTGACTTTAATTACAGAGAAGTATGACACAATTCTGAACGCCACGCCGCAAATTGACAATCTCTCATTCGAATTTGTGCAGGGCTTCCAAGACGAAATCAATTACTTTGTTGAAGTTTGCCAAGGGAAGAAAGACACGATCAGTCCAGTGCAGGACGGCGTTGAAATCATGAAAATACTTTGCGGCGTGTACGAGTCGGCAACTCTAGGCAAGGAAATTCATTTCGACTAGGGGAGGCGTGGAATCGGCATGTCTGTAAATATCGGAAATCCCATAGGCGTCATTGTAGACAGCTTTGGCGTCGGCGTTAAGGAAGGGCTGAAGAAGGCGAAGGAGGTTGGTGCGGAGGGGGTGCAAATCTATGCCGTTTCAGGCGAGATGGACCCGGCTAATCTCGGCGCTGCCGCCCGCAGGGAGCTGAAGGCTTATATCGATTCATTAGGGCTGGAAATCAGCGCGTTATGCGGCGACCTGGGCGGCCATGGCTTCCAGGATAAATCCGTTAACGAGGAAAAAGTAGAGAAATCAAAGCGGATTCTCGATTTGGCGCTGGACCTCGGCACGACCATTGTAACGACACACATCGGAATCGTGCCGGAGGACCAAGATGGAGAGGTGTTCGCTGTTATGCAGGAGGCTTGCCGCGAGCTGAATGAATATGCCAGCAGCATGAAGGCCTATTTCGCTATCGAGACCGGTCCGGAGACGGCGGCCCATCTGAAAGGTTTTCTGGATACGCTAGGTGGCAGAGGAGTATCTGTCAACTTTGACCCTGCCAATATGGTGATGGTGACGGGGGATGATCCAGCGGAAGGGGTTCGCCTGCTTAAGGATTACGTCGTTCACACCCATGTCAAGGACGGCATACGTCGCAAGGTGGTAGATCCTCGCATGGTATACGGTGCGCTTGGCTATGAGCCGATGGATCATGCCAAAATTGCGGAGATGGTGAGCACGGGACAGTTTTTCCGTGAGCTGCCGCTCGGCGAAGGGAATGTTGATTTCGACAGATACTTTACGGCGTTAAAGGAGATTGGATATAATGGCTATCTGACGATCGAACGCGAAGTTGGAGATCAGCCGGAGACCGATATACGCAAAGCGGTTCAATTTATTAAGAGCTTCCGCTAGCCCCAATTATTGAATCTAAGATTTAAGCGGGCACTTGTTGGAAGTGCAATGGAAATAACAGATTTATTCACATTTGCTGGATTGGACGTAAAGCGGTTGCAGGAGCGGCTATTGGAATAGGATGGGCTCAACAGCCTGCAAAGTTCGAATAGCCGTAAGGGCAGCCGCTTCTATTTATTCTAAAATATAGAAAGTATATTCTATAGCGATATCCGTATTACCTTGTTATTTATGCAACCGCTTTAATGTATGTTCGCTTTCATGACATGAAAAGAAGGTTGGTCTGATGCATTATGCCTTTCTACTCTTATTAGCTGTATTTCGTGTTATTATAGTTAACATATATTTTACGGGTAACAGTCAGTAGGTGGGAAAAAAGGCTGCTTTTGCTGGTTATGTACCGCAGTCTAGCGCTTGCTTGAAGGAGAAGTTGAATAGGGAGTAATGCCGGAGGCATTCCGGAAGAGATGGAGGGGGAGCTATGGAGCGCAAAAGGTTCAACTGTCGTTTGATTGTTCGGATAATAGCATTGTTAATGGTAGCTGCGACGGTGCCAAGCTGCAGCGAGTGGGAGAAGCTTGGCGAGCCGCTGCCCACATCGCAGAGCCGCGTCGCGATTTCGATGGTCATTAACGATTTGGGCATGACATTCCCGGATGGTTCAGACGAAAACGATAATCCTTATATAAACTATATAAAGGAACGTACAGGACTGGATTTGCGGGTCAATATTCCCCCTCAGGAAGTTTACGAAGAGAAATTGAACGTCATTATGGCTTCCGGAAATCTCCCAGATCTCATTCACACTTTCAACCCGGTTTGGTTTGACGAATATGTCAAAAAAGGGGCCTTTACGCCGCTTGACGACTATATTAACGAATATGGACAAGACCTGAAGAAGTTTATTCCTGAAGAGGCTTGGGATCGAATGCGCTACGATGGAAAAATTTACGGCATTCCAAGTTTAACAGACGTGCAGGGCATTGAGCTAATGTATGTGCGGAAGGATTGGCTCGATAAACTAGGACTGCAGCCGCCAAATACGCTGGACGAATATTATGAAGTCATGCGCGCCTTTGCAAAGGAAGACCCTGACCGGAACGGGCTCAATGATACGATGGGCCTTATTTTGCTCGAGGACATGGGGCGGACAGCGCCGTTTTTTGGCGCTTTTGGTGTTCAATTGAACTCTTGGGTGGCGCGCGATGGAAAGCTGGTTAATGGCAGCACGCTGCCGGAGACCAAGCAAGCGCTCGCTTTTCTGGCAAAGCTTTACCGGGAAGGGCTGATTGATCCGGAATTCCCGCTTAACCGCAACAATGCCTTTATCGAAAAAATCGAGAACGGAAAGGTCGGCATGTTCTCTGCGACTTGGTACGATACGCGAGGACCCATTGCAGCGAATAAAAAGAAAGATCCCAAGGCGGAATGGATACCGCTGGAGTATCCCGTCGGACCGGAGGGGCATAGCGGCGTATATAACAAGGATTTAATCCGCGGTTACAACGTGGTGCCGGTCGGTAAGAAACATCCCGAAGA
This sequence comes from Paenibacillus sp. MCAF9, assembly GCF_052114265.1. Lineage (NCBI taxonomy): Bacteria > Bacillati > Bacillota > Bacilli > Caryophanales > Paenibacillaceae > Paenibacillus > Paenibacillus sp. MCAF9. The sequence goes on along the minus strand of NZ_JBFREL010000003.1, from coordinate 539,400 downwards.
AGTGGTAAAGCTGCTTAATTTCATCGTGGGAGACGGCAGGGAGACGTTGAAGCTTGGTTTTGAAGGCAAGATTTGGTCGATGAAAAATGGGAAAATGGTCACCGATTTTGTAGAGCATGACAAGCATTTGTACAGGGGCATCTACCAGTCGCTCGTCGATGTTATTGATCCTGTTATGGCTAAGGCTCGGTTGGATTCGCTCGGCGACTTTCACTTATACGATAATTTGCAGATGATTGAACAACATTTAATAAAAAACGAATTTTTCGGAATTCCGACACCGGCGATGAGCAAGTATGCCGGACATTTAGAGGAGCTTGAGAGCATTTTTACACAAATCGTGATGGGCATCGTTTCGCTGGATGAGTTCGACAGCTTTGTGGAGGAGTGGTACCGCGAGGGTGGCGCAGAGGTTACAGCGGAAGTTAATCAATGGTACGAAGCCCGCTTGAGCGCCGGAGGGGGGAGATAAGCATGAGAAATCCCGTCAAATGGTTTCGGGATCGCTTTTCCCGCAAAATCCAGTTTCGGCTAACCTGCTATTTTATGTTGATTTTGCTGCCGCTCGTCTTGGTAAGCCTATTTGCCGTTGATCGCTCCCGCAGCATTCTGCATGACCAAGCGGTGGAGCGGTCCAGTACGGTACTGAATTCAGCTATGGACTATATTGATTTGACTTTGCAAAATGTGGAGGAGATTTCGACGCTAATTGCAACAGACCCTGTGTTTATCAAGCTGCTCGCAGATAACGGAGCGGAATTATCGCCGCTCTCCATCGTCGATTTTTCGATGCTGCTGAAGCAGCTGTCGAATGTAAACTCTATTAATCATATCGTATCGCAAATATCCTTGTATCATCAGCCCTCCCACATGATGATATCGACGAATTATGGAGGGAGAAGGCTGAGCAGCCCTGAGCAGCAGCAATGGCTTGAGAATACCGCCATTACTAGCGGGACGGAAATCACTTATCTGCTGGCAGAGGAGCCGATTGCCGGCAACGCGACCTTCGGCAGCTTAATTAATACCGATAGCGTATCGCTGCTGCGAACCATGGATTTGTACAACAACAATCGCAGAGCGGATGTAGTCATTATTACAGTGGACAAAAGCAAGCTGATCAATCTGATGAAGTCGCTGCTCCCATCGCCTTCGGCTACCATTTATTTGCACAGCGATACCGGCAAATTGATTGCCGGGACAGGCAAGCTCGACGGCGCAGAGCATACGCTTGCGGAGGGCGGGGGCATGCCTGGCCTTCCCCGCACGACGGATGCGGAGATGACGGTGTCTATCGATTCGGAATATTCCAAATGGCGGCTGACGCTGATTCAACCCAAAAAAGAGCTGTACGCCAAAACAGATCAGCTTCGATTGTATACGTTAGCTATTATTTTCGTCAGCGTGCTTCTGGCGCTGGGCATATCCTGGCTCGTTTATATCGGTATCGCTTCTCCGGTAGATAAGCTGTTCAAGGGCATGAAGCGTCTGGGTACGGGAAATATGAATGTGCATCTGGAGAATACGCGGCACGACGAGCTGGGTTATTTGACGGAAGCGTTTAATCGGATGGTCGTAGACCAGAAGCGGCTAATTGAAGATCATTACGAGCAGCAGCTGAGGCTGGCCAAGACGGAGCTTCAATTTCTGCAAACTCAGATTAACCCTCACTTTTTGTATAATACGCTGGATTCAATTAACTGGACAGCTAAAAATTACGAGGCGGATGAAATTAGCGAGATGGTGCTGAATTTGTCGCGATTTTTCCGTCTAAGCCTGAACAAGGGCAAGGATGTATTTACGATTGACGAAAGCTTGTCGCATCTGCATTATTACATTCGCATTCAGCAAATCCGGTATTTGGACAGCTTTGAGGTGGAATACGACATTCAGGAGGATTGCCGCCCCGTCCCGATTCTGAAGCTGCTGCTGCAGCCGCTTGTGGAGAATGCTATCCTGCATGGGATGGAGGGGAAAACGGAAGGCGGAAAGCTTGTTATTTCCGGCCGAGTTAAAGATGGAGAGTCCGTTCAGGTCACCGTAAGCGACAATGGTTCAGGGATGAGTTCGCAGCGGCTAGCCTATATTCAACAAGAAATGAAGCGGCTGGGACGGCGTGAAGCGAATCTGTTTTCGCTGGAGGACGAGGAGACGGGCGACCTGTTCGGCCTGCGCAATGTAATGACCCGAATTAAGCTTTATTACGGCAAGGAAGCTGAATTGATCGTCGAAAGCGAGCAAGGACATGGAACCTCGGTCACCATTTCACTGCCGCTGGATCAATGCAAGGAAAGCTTTCGTTCTGTAACTCACCATACTCTGGAAAAAGGGGAGCGATCCGCATGAATTTAATGATCGTTGAGGATGAACTGCGGCTTAGGTTGGGACTCGCTAATAATATTCCATGGGAGGAGCATGGCATTGAGGTCGTCGGACTGGCTGCCAGCGGGGTAGAAGCGCTGGCGTTGATCGAGCGGAAGCGACCCGACATCATGCTGATTGATGTCCAGATGCCGGAGATGGATGGGCTGACACTGGTGAGGAAGCTTAGGGAATATCCAGACAACGGCGTGCAGCTAAAACTGATAATCTTAAGCGGGCATGACAATTTTGGCTTCGCTCAGGATGCTATCGCTTTAGGGGTTTCCCAGTATTTGCTGAAACCCGCGGCTGAAGAGGAAATACTGGGCGCCGTACTGGAAGCGGCAAAGCAGCTGCGAGACGAGATGGAGCAGTGGCGCGAGCAGGCAGAACTGAAGGTGAAATGGCGTGAGCATCTTCCCCATTTGCAAAGCAGTTTTATTCGGCAATGGGCAGCAGGCGACTACGACGATAGCGAGGTGCTGCGAAGAGGTGCGGAATATCAGATTGAGCTTGAGGAGTCTGACCGGATCGCAGTTTCGGTGGTGGATATTGACCCGCTTCCGCAAGGGGATGGCTGCTTTCGCGCGGAGGATGCTCCAATGTGGCGTTTTTCTTTGCAATGTCTGGCGAGAGAAATGCTGCCCGCTTCCTGTTGGGTGTGCGCTGATCATCAAGGGTACACGCTCCTTGTTTTTGTGCTGCGGCGCGAGGAGGAGCCGGGTGACAGCGCCTTGCGCGTACAGGCCTCGGTCGTTCAATTGTTGTCGCGCACCCGGGAGACGCTTGGGCTGACAGCGAGCGCAGGCATTTGCGCTGCGGCCGGAGGGATTGGCAGCATGAGCGCGCTGTATGCCGAAGCTTGCCGTGCCTTGCAGGAGCGTATTGTATATGGCTGCGACATCGCCATTCCTTACCGCGAGATTGGCCGTAAGGAACAGGGGGTTCAGGTACAGCAAGGGCTGGAGAAAGCGCTGGAGATCGCATTGGAAACCGCTGACGAGGCTAAGGCGCTGGAGGCGCTGCAAGGATTGTGGGACAAAAGCCTTGAGTCCGTGGAGACGGCGGAAGAGGTTCATGAGGCCGTCCTTTATTTGAGCAGCCTGTATATTCGCATGATTCAGAAGCAGGGCTGGCGAATTGGCTGCGTGGCAGGAGAGGATATGATTTATTTCGAGAACATCAGGCTGCTGGCGACGAAGGAGCAGATTCGGGCCTGGCTGGTCCGCTTGACTGGCCGCATCTGCGATTATCTGCAGCAGCAGCGGAAAACGACGAGCAATGGAGTGGTACGCTCCATTCTGTCTATCGTCAATCAGGAAATCGATCAGGATATTACGCTGCATACGGTCGCAGATCGACTTTTTATCAATTCATCTTACTTAAGCCGGCTGTTTAAGCAGGAGACAGGAGTACCTTTTTCGACCTATGTGCTGGAGCGCAAGATGGAACGGGCCAAATCCGTTCTGCAGAATGGGGGCAAGGTGTACGATGCCGCTCGTCTCGTGGGCTACCGGGATGTGAGCTATTTCACCAAGGTGTTCCGTAAATATTGGGGCGTCAACCCAGGTGGAGTTAAAGCGTAACAGCTGCGCCTAATTAGGTGGCGTGCAATAACCAAAAAAAATATAAGACAAAACCGCTTTCAGTTGTAGAAAGCGGTTTTGTCTTTTTTTATGCCGATTACGTTCCTTTGTGAGGAAATCAAACATCAAAGTACCAGAAATAGTAATGGCATTACTCTACCAACCCTGAGCGCTGGATACTACAATTTTAGGTAGAAAGCATCAAATCGAGGGGGAATACGATGAAAAGCGCAACAGCACCACTGGATAAGCCCCAGGCTAAAAACAATTATGTCAAACGGCTTGCTGCCGATGTCAAACGGGATTGGGATTTATATGCACTTCTTGTCCCTGGAATTTTGTTTCTTTTGCTCTTCAAATATGCCCCGATGTACGGCATTACCATCGCTTTTAAGGATTTCAATATCTTTGATGGCTATGACGCTAGCCCGTGGGTGGGATGGAAGCATTTTGCCAAACTGTTCAACTCTCCTGATTTTCTGCATGTTTTTCAAAACACCGTTATTATCAGTTTTCTGAAGATCGGTATCTTGTTCCCGCTGCCGATTCTCATTGCCCTGCTGTTGAATGAGATCAGGCGGATGTTGTTCAAGCGCGCGATTCAGACCGTTATCTATTTGCCGCATTTTCTGTCCTGGGTTATCGTAAGCGGTCTATTTATCGACATGCTTTCCAGCAACGGCGGTTTGGTCAACAAGGCAATGGGTATGATCGGCATGGAGCCGATCTCGTTTTTCCTGGACAATAGCGTGTTCCGGGGCGTTCTGATTACCTCAGCGGGCTGGAAGGAGACGGGGTGGAGTACCATCGTGTATCTTGCGGCCTTCGCCACGATTGATCCTGGCTTGTACGAAGCGGCCAAGATTGACGGAGCGGGGCGGATGAAGCAGCTGTGGCACATTACGCTGCCTGGCATCGCACCCATTATACTGCTGATGTTTATTCTAAGGCTCGGCAGCATTCTGGAGGCTGGCACTGAGCAAATTCTCGTCATGTACAATCCCACAGTATACAAGGTGTCAGATGTCATCGGCACCTATGTGTACCGAATGGGCCTCGGCAATCAGGACTACAGCTTTACGACCGCTGTTGGCGTATTTGAATCCGTTATTGCCTTCACGCTCGTCTTGGCGGGCAACGCGCTTAGCCGCAAATACCTGCAACGCGGGATTTGGTAACTGAAAGGGGAGTTTGCTGTGACCGTGAAAACATCGTTTTCAGAGAAGCTGTTCAATTTCTGCAACTATTTATTTTTTATACTGGTAGGTCTGACTACGCTGCTGCCCTTCGTTAACTTGATCGCCAAATCGTTCAGCAGCGAAGCGGCGGTCATTTCCGGCAAGGTCAATTTGCTGCCTATTGGCTTTCAGACTGGAACGTACATGTATGTGCTCAAGGATTCCATGTTCCTTAACTCTTTAAAAAATTCGATTCTTTTGGCCATTGTGGGGACGGCGTTAGGATTGTTCCTCACGACCATTACGGCGTATCCATTATCTCGCGTTCAGCTTCGAGGCAGAAAATGGTTTCTGCTGATGTTTATTTTCACAATGCTGTTCAGCGGCGGCCTGATTCCTACCTACCTGCTCATGCATAACCTTGGACTGGTCAATCAGTTTCCTGTTCTATTCCTGCCGGCGGCCATCAACGTGTTCAACATGCTGATTATCAAAAATTACTTTGAAGGGCTGCCGGACGGGCTGGAGGAGTCCGCCAAGCTGGACGGAGCAAGCAACATTCGAATTTTATTCTCCATTGTTTTGCCGCTGTCGCTTCCTGTGCTGGCAACCATTGCGCTATTTTTCGCGGTGGCGTTCTGGAACGACTATTTTACATCGATGATCTACATTACCAATCAGGATTTCAAACCGCTGCAGCTGTATCTGAAGGAACTATTGGTTTCCTCCAGCAGCGAGTTTTTGAAGGATAACGTGGACGCGGCGCTGAACACAACGCCCCAGTCCATTCAGGCAGCTTCAATATTGCTAGCTACACTGCCGATCCTGATGGTTTATCCGTTCTTGCAAAAATATTTTGTCAAAGGTGTGCTGGTAGGTTCGGTTAAGGGTTAAACCTATCGGCATGAAAGGCGGTGATGCTGTCAGCTTGTCATGATAGCGGGCAATGGAAGGGTAATGCAGTTTGACTTTAAAACACATATTCGGGAGGGTACTCTATGAAAAAAGGTTCTTGGTTGGCCATAGTCCTTGTATTTGCTCTTGCTCTTGCCGCATGCGGCAACAATTCCACTCCAGCTCCGGGCAGCGGCACAGGGGGAGATGGCGAAGGCAATCCCAAACTTACGATGCTGATGCAGTACAGCCTGTTCGATCCGAACGCAGACCCGGTTGCTAAAAACATAGAAGATGCTACCGGCTACAAGGTTACCTATGAAATGCTTCCGGCGGAAAGTGCCGACGAGAAGCTGAACTTGATGGTTGCGAACAAGCAAAACTTCGATATCATGAAGCTGGGTTCTGCTCAGTTCTACAAGCTGGCAACAGCGGGCGCGCTGGAGCCGCTGAATGATCTAATCGAAAGCCATGGCCCTAACATCAAAGCGGCGATTAAGGAAGATTCATGGGAAAGCGTTACGATCGACGGCAAAATCTATGCTATACCGGAGACTGGCTCTGGCATTAGCGTAGGCGAGGAGCTCGTTGTCCGTCAGGATTGGATGGAAGAACTGAGCTTGAAAAACCCGACAACGCCGGATGAGCTGTATGAGGTGTTGAAAGCGATCAAGAAAGCCAAAAATATTGTTCCGTTAACGGGCTCAAAGGATTCTATCTATGGAGATATTGCAGCAGCATTCGGCGTGCTGAACGACTGGAACGATGTGGATGGCAAGCTGCTGCATAAAGCAGAGCTTCCGCAGATGAAGGAATTTTTGGCTTATATGAACAAGCTGTACAGCGAAGGGCTGCTGGATTCGGAAATGCCGATCAATACGAGTGCGAAAGCGATTGAGAAGTTTTCCAGCGGCAATGCTGCAATGATCAAGCTGGCTTGGTGGAGTGCTTCTAGCGCAGAAGCTGCCCTTGTCAAAAACTTCCCTGAAGCCAAAATCGGCATTATTCCATACTTAGTTGGCAAGGATGGCAAATCATCGATTGGCGTTAACCTGGCAACTACTTGGTTTATTGCGATACCGAAGATATCCAAGCAAAAGGAGCATGCGATCAAGCTGCTCGATACCAAGCTGAAGAAGGATATCTTCATAAAGCTCGCCATTGGCGAGGAAGGCGTTCATCACGAAGTGAAGGATGGCAAATATTATCCCATTCTGCCTAAATTCAATGATGACTTAACCAATGCAAGCTCCTACATGACCGGGGTTAATGAATATGATTATCCGGCTTACTGGCAGGCGCGCGTTCGGAAGGACCCTGTGCTGCAAAGCTACTATGAGGCGTTTCAGGAAAACGCGGCGAAAGGCAATATTATCGTTGATCCGATGTCGATTGCGCCGCCGATCGATGCGGTATCCAAAAACAAGCAAAAGCTGACGAAGCTGCTGGACGACACGGTGCTAATGTATATCGCAGGTGCGCAATCTAGAGACAACTACGATACCTTCCTTGCGCAATGGATGGCAGAAGGCGGCGCAGAATCCGTCAAGGAAGCGAACGAGTGGTATCAAACCATTTCAAAATAAAGGCTTGCCTATAGACGTAGGCTTGATGGCAAAGGGGCAGCTGCGAATCGCAGGTGCCTCTTTGTCGCCCAGGCGAAATGCCCGGCATAATTGACTGAGGGGGAACAGAAATGAACGAACCATTTAAGCCGCATAAAGGCAGTGAAGTTGATATGTTAGCTATCCATGCCCAAGTGGAAGCTGCGCCAGAGGATATTACGATTACATTAGAAGGGCAGCGGCATGCTATATCGGCAGTCAACACCATTCCGGCGGCCGAAGAGTGGCTTGTCTTGTTTACAAGCGCATGGGGGAAATCGGTCACTGTTCCTGAGAATGGCGTTGCGGTGCAGGTAGGAACAGGCGGCTTGGTTTTACGCGTCGTTAATGAAGCGCCTGTCGGCTTCGCACCGGCTTGGTCGGGCCCAACGATACTAGACATCCCTGAGGATGGTTACGTGATTGTTGCCCTTGATCCCTTGTATGCTCCGGAAAGCAGCCGCTTCTTTTTGTCTACCTGCTTTAGAAAAGGAGATCGGATCAAGCTGCGCAAGGATGGTGCAGTGACTGATTATCACGGGCTGGCAGGCGCTGCTGATCATGAAATCAGCCTTTATTTGAACCATCCATCCGTTTATTCGGAAACGCAGACTGTAACCACGGTTAGCGGTATTGTGAGCGGCGGCAATGCGGGCGAGTTTCCGGTGCTAACGGTTAATGGTGAAGCTGCTGTGGTAGACGAGCATGGTGCTTTTGCCCATACGCTGAAACTGGCGCTTGGCGTAAACTTTGTTGATGTGGAGATCAAAACGGGGAACGAAACATCAGTTGCTCGAAGCTTAGCCATTTTTTCTAAGAGCCGTGCTGAGAGCAAGCAGAGGACGATCCTTTGGATAGATCAGAGAGCCAACAGTGGGAAGCTGCAGTCTGCGGACGCTGTAAGAAAACTGCTGGAGCGGGCAAAACATGCAGGCGTTACGGATATTGCGCTTGACGTTAAAGGGGTGGAGGGTTACGTTTCTTACTTCAAAAATCCGCTGACGAGCCGTCCCCACATGAGTGAATTGGTAAACGCTGGGCAGAGTATTCCTTATCCAAAGCTGGATTTGCTGCAGATTTTTATAGAAGAGGGGCATCATCTTGGTCTAGCTATTCATGCATCCATGAATGTATTTGCAGAAGGCTCCATTGTACGTGGTCAATATGCGATTCTAAATGAGCATCCTGAATGGGAGGAAATGGTTTACAAGCATCAGGATGAAGGCGTGATCAAGCGGCAGCGAGACAGCTCGGCTCCGGGCTTGGTTGCATTTTCCAACCCGCTTCATGAGAAGGTGCGCGAGCATCAATTGGCTGCTTTCCGGGAAGTGATGGCCGGCTATCAGGTGGACGGCATTATTTTGGACCGGGGCAGATACGACAATGAAACGGCGGATTTCAGTCCTTTGGCATGCAGCCGCTTTGAGGCATATTTGGCGGAAAGGGGCAAGCGGCTTCATCGTTGGCCAGAGGACATATTCGATTATGAAGGCAATACGAGAATAGATGGTCCGTTGATTTTGGACTGGTGGGCTTTCCGTGCAGGCGTCATTACCTCTTTTGTTGCGGAGGTCAAGGAGATGGTGGACGGTCATAATCGACAAACGGGAAGCGATGTTTTGTTATCTGCCTACGTGGGGTCTTGGTTTGATACCTATTATGTCAACGGTGCAAACTGGGCCAGCCCGGATTTTCAATATGACAGCCGCCTTCAATTTCAGGAGGGCTCCGTCTATACCAAGGACTACCGAGGCACTGGCTATGTCCGGCACTTGGATTTCCTCATGATTGGTACGTATCAGGATACGCTGGCCGAGGTGGAGAAATATATGGCCCTTGGCAATATTGCCACAGGTGGAGAAGTTCCGGTCTATGCGGGCATTTCCCTTAATCAAATGAATAGCGCGGAGCGGCAGAGTGAGGTATTCCATTCGGCTTTCCGGTACACAGACGGGCTAATGCTGTTTGATGCCTCGCATGCCGATTGGGATATGCTTAATCAGTCTTTAAAGAAAGAATAAAAGGATAGGTTATGGAGGCGCGCAGGCAGCTTTTTCAGAAGCCTACCAACATATGGTATAATGACTAGCATAATGCGAAGGAGGAACCCTATGAATCTAGCGAATAAAATAACGATTGCTCGTATTTTATTAATACCTGTGTTTATTTTATTTTTCCCGATATACCCCGAGTGGTTAATCAACAAATCAGAATTTTTTCTACATATAGATACCTATGGCATTTATTATGCCGCAGCATTATTTATACTCGCTTCAGCGACAGATAAACTAGATGGACATATCGCAAGAAAATATAATCAGATTACGAATCTTGGCAAGCTGCTCGATCCGCTGGCAGACAAGCTGCTAATATCCGCCGCGTTAATATTAATGGTAGGCGAGCAGATGATTTACAGCTGGATCGCAGTTGTGATTATCGGAAGAGAGATTATTATAACGGGCATTCGAATGGTTGCCTCATCTCAAAAAATTGCCTTGCAAGCCGACCAATTCGGCAAAATTAAGATGGTCTTTCAAGTTGTTGCGATTTCAGCGGTGTTGTTAAACCATCGTCCGCTCAGCTTTTTGACAGCGATTCCTGTCGATCAAATTTTGATGTATGTTGCCTTAGCGTCGACCATCCTATCCGGAGCTAACTACATCAAAAACAACTATCGCTTGCTGCAGTAGAAATAAAAACCCACTTAAAATACAGCGGCAGCGATGGACGAGATGAAACAGTCCAAGACTGCCGCTGTTTTATGAAATGGTCGTTTTCCTTCTAAGCATTCTTATGCATTTGTGGCTCAGGCTTGATGCTAACGGACATAGATTCCGCTATTCTTCATAAATCGGGCTTAATTTGAATCTAACGGACATAGGATCCGCTATTAGGTCGAAATCGTGTTAAATTATAACGATTGGAGCCAATTAGCGTACCCTATGTCCGTTACTTCTGAAAAAAGAGGAAATCAAAGCAAATAAGGCATCTGATGTCCGTTATTTCTATCATCGCCGATTTCGTTATCTTGCGATTATATTCGGTAATCAAAACATACAAAGCCGGATGAGGTATAGTAAGAATATACAGCTATTTATTTCGATTTACAGGGGGCGAGCCGTCTGCAAACGATACAAACAAAGCTTTATGACTATGGGCAAGCAGAGATCGATTATTTGAAAAACGTAGATGAAGCGCTTGGTGCTGCCATGTCTCGGCTCGGAAAAGTCGAACGCATCATCATGCCGGACTTATTCACTTCACTCGTTTATGCGATTGTAGGCCAGCTGATTTCAGCTAAAGCAGTGCACACCATATGGGAGCGAATGCAGGTGCGGCTTGGCGAAATAACCCCATTGAACATAGCTAATCAAACGGCAGATCAGATTCAAAGCTGCGGGATAACGATGAAGAAGGCCATTTGCATAAAAAGCATTGCGGAGTCGATTATACATGGTGAAATCCGGCTGGAAGAGCTGAACCGCTTATCGGATGCAGAAGTAATCAAGCAGCTGATGTCCTTAAAGGGAGTTGGCAAGTGGACGGCTGAAATGCTGCTCATTCATGCGATGGAGCGCCCAGATGTCGTGAGCTGGGGAGATATTGCCATTCGCCGCGGGATGATGAAGCTGTATGGTCTTCAAGATTTAACCAAAGAACAGTTCGATACCTACCGGCTAAGGTATTCGCCCTATGGTTCAGTGGCTTCGATTTATTTGTGGACCTTGTCAATGGAGTAAGCTAAAAGGAGCAACAACATGGAGAAAACAATAAAAGAACAGCTCATAGCATTGAAGGAAGACGATTTTCAGAAATTTACGGCTGCACTTATTCCTACAATAAATAATGTATTAGGCGTTCGGCTGCCGAAGCTGCGCCAGCTGGCCAAGTCGATAGCAAGTGATGACTGGCGTACCTATTTAAAGGATGCGGATAGCGAGTACTTTGAGGAAGTGATGCTGCAGGGGATGGTCATTGGTTATGCTCAAGCAGATATCACAGAACGTTTAAACATTGTCGCTGAATTTGTTCCGAAGATAGACAATTGGTCAGTCTGTGACAGCTTTTGCAATGGGCTGAAATTTACAACGGACAATAAGTCAGCGGTATGGGATTTCATACAGCCGTATTTGGTATCTGACAAAGAGTATGAGATACGCTTTGGTGTCGTTATGCTGCTTGGCTATTATATTGAAGAAACTTATATCGAGCGCCTCTTGCAGCTGCTTGATCAGACGAAACGAGAGACGTATTACGTCAAGATGGCGGTAGCATGGGCATTGTCGATTTGTTATATTAAGCAGCCAGAGGCTACTATGAATTATTTGAAAAGCGGTGCTAATTCTTTAGATGAGTTCACCTACAACAAAGCTCTGCAAAAAATAATAGAATCATACCGCGTCGATCAAGAAACCAAAATCATAATACGCGGTATGAAACGAAAAAAAAGCTAAGGCTCAAAGCCTTCCTGGCTTACATAAATGCGATCCTCGGAAAAAACCTGCTTGAACCGCTCGTATACGACGCGATAAGCAGCCGGATGATACCATTCCTCAAGACCTAGCTGCTCATACAAAGCATCGATGCCTAGTTGTCGCGTTCGTTTTCCACTGCTTCCGTCACCCATAAAATAATCGTCTATGCAGATGCGATCAACGAGCGGTCGCAGTATTTCGGCGAATTGCTCACTGCTTGGCAGCATGGGAGCAATCGTCGCTTGAGTGGGAACGCCCGCATCAGCCAGCAGTTGAAGCGTCTTTAGCCTAGCCTTAATCGGTGGGGCATTCGGTGAAAAATGTTTTCGAATGTCCTCGCGATCTGTTTCCACTGTCATACTGACGCGTACCTTCTCTCCAAGTCGCAAGAGCAGATCGATATCCCGCTGAACAAGCGGGCTTCGCGTTTGCACGAACAAAAAATCAGGCGGGTCATCAACCATCACCTCGAGCAAGGAGCGAGTAATTTGCTCCTTATATTCAATCGGCTGATAGGGATCAGTGCTGGATGACATAAAAATAGTAACCGGACCTTTAGACTTTTCTCTTAAAAATTGTTTGCGAAAAACTTCAGCAGCATTTTTCTTAATATCAACCCATGTTCCCCATTCGGCGCCTCGAAATAAAGAAACAGGCATTTTCCGCACATAGCAGTAGGAGCAGCCAAACGTACACCCTGTATAAGGATTTAAGGAATGGCTGTAGCCGGTAAGAAAGCCGGTTCCTTTATTCAATAAGGTTTTGGGCTGTGTATATAAATATTCGATCGTCATATTAGTGTTTTTCCAGCTGAAGCAGCTTTGTTTTCATTTCTATGCCGCCGCGGTAGCCTGTCAGCGATCCGTTCTTTCCAATGACGCGATGGCAGGGAATTGTAATTAAGATCGGATTAGCGCCAATCGCTGTACCCACAGCGCGAACAGCTGCGGGCCGCTGGATTTGATGGGCAATATCGGAATAGGACTTCGTTTCCCCATAAGGAATATCGCAAAGTGCTTTCCATACTTCCTGTTGGAAGGCTGTTCCTTGATAGTGGAAGGAGATGCTGAATTGCTTGCGGGAACCTTGAAGGTATTCAGCTATTTCAATTGTATAAGGCTGGAGCAGTTCAACATTCTCTAATAAAGGGCTGCCTGGATAGCGGGTATTTGCCCATTGGACCAGCTCGTCTATCGGTTCATTCTGAGAGCCGATAAAACAGAGACCTTCCGTTGTGGCTGCAACATACAGGCTCCAAGCCTCGTGCGTGAGCAATGTCCAATAAATGGGCGGTTTACTGTGTTTGGTCATTCGAATCAGCCTCCTGTTTGTGCAATTGCCGATAGGCTGCGGGTGTGCAGCCGGTCTTCTTTTTAAACAACGTTACAAAATACGGCGTATTGTGCATGCCGACGCTTGAACCGATCTCTGAAATGGACAAATCGGATGATGTCAGCTGCTCCTTCGCTTTATCGACTCGTAATTGCTGTATATATTCAACGGGTGTCATGTGTTTGATTTTTTTGAAGGTCCGATGCAGATGATAGGGGCTGCCGTGGCATTGATCGGCAACGACTTGTAAAGTTAAGTTGTTCATATAGTTTCTGTCGATATATTCGGCAGCCAAATGAATCCATTCATCATCAGGCAGGCGCATCCCGGTAGGCTTGCATCGTTTGCATGGGCGAAAGCGGGCAGATAAAGCTTGCTCGGCTGTAGAGTAGATAGCAATATTTTCTTTGTTGGGCGGTTTGGATTTGCAGGATGGCCTGCAAAATATCCCTGTCGTTTTCACCGCGTAAAAGAAGATCCCGTCATAAGCAGCATTGTTGCTTAAGATGGCACGCCACCTTTCCTCGGTCAATGTTTCTGAGTGTTGTTTCACCATTTTGCTCACCTCCATCATTAGTATAACCTCGAAAGTGAACGTATGTACGTATTTTAGAATGTAAAAGCAAGATAACGAAAGCGAGATGATTAGAGAGTAGACTTTGATCCTGACGCGCAATCGCGTAAAATAGAAGGTGGCGATTGGATGAGTGAAACGGGAAATGAACCCAAAAATTACGATTTTGAAATTTGGGATGAACGATATCAACTCGAAAGTCCCGATAATGAAATTGATTTGTATATTGCATTGAAGTAATGAGAGGTTATAAAAAATATAGCTTTAAAAGGAGCACAATATCATGTCATTGCCACTTTCGAAACAGCTTAATCGGGATTTTATACTTAGCCAGCTTGAAGCTTTACTGAACATTCCAAGCCCTAGCGGGTACTGCATGGACATTGTGAAGCATCTTGGAGTGGAAGCAGAGAAGCTTGGCTATTCGCTCGAAATAACGCCAAAAGGCAACGGAATGATAACCATTCCAGGCGTCAATTCAGAGAAAGTGATCGGCATAACCGCGCATTTGGATACGCTTGGAGCGATGGTTCGTTCGATCAAGTCTGATGGGATGCTTCGCTTCACATCGATCGGGGGCTATAATATGCAAACGGTCGAAGGGGAGTATTGCGTTATTCACACGCGTGACGGCCGGAAATATGAGGGAACGGTGTTGTCTACGAAAGCCTCTGTGCATGTATACTCCGATTCGCGGGAGTGGAAGCGCGAAGAAGCGAATATGGAAATTCGCATAGATGAGCTGGTGAAAACCAAAGCAGATACAGAGGGGCTGGGCATTTCCGTAGGCGATATCATTTCGTGGGAGCCGCGAGTGCGCATCTTTCCGAATGGCTGGGTGAAGTCACGGCATTTGGACGATAAAGCAAGCGTAGCAGCACTGCTTGGATTAATGGAATGGTTCAAGCGTGAAGGGAACACACCTGCACATACACTCAAGCTGATCTTCTCGACCTACGAAGAGGTGGGACACGGAAGTTCTTATATTCCTGAGGATATAACGGAGATGATTGCGGTGGATATGGGAGCGCTGGGAGATGATCTTTCTGCGACAGAGCAGGATATATCCATTTGCGCCAAGGATTCGACTGGACCATACGATTATAATATGACCACTAAGTTAATTGAATTAGCGAAGCGTGAGAACCTAGCTTACGCAGTAGATATTTACCCGCACTACGGCTCCGATGCATCGGCTGCGCTGCGCGGCGGAAGCAATATTCGTGCGGCATTAATCGGACCGGGCGTTCACGCTTCCCACGGCATGGAACGCACACACGCAGATGCCATTGTTGGCACGTCTGCTTTGCTTCTGGCTTATGTCATGGAGTAAGATTTCTAGTTAATATACAATAGGTAGAAAAAATGCGAAGAAGAGCGGCGATGACATCGATGCTCTTCTTTTTTTTGATGACTAAACTTGTCAGAAAGACAATGAAGTAGGACGTTAGTAGAAGAGCGCCAAGCGTTATTTTGGGACAAAAAGATAGGGAATGCTCTATGATTTCAGTGCTTTAGAAGCTTTATATTTATCCCGAATGATGTTGGTTTATCCTGACAGGGTGCAAAATATAGATTGCTGAAACGTATGATCGATTAGCTGAGAACGATGGAATATCCGCTTTTTAGGCTCCAAATAGTCCCTTTTTCAATTCAAACCCCGCTTTTTTTTGTTTTTTAAGTGTAAATTTGCGGCAGTTAGGGGTTAAAACGTACAGGAAAAAGAGGAATGCGAAATATGTCGAATGGTGTTTTACTGCTGCTTAGGTAGGATGCTGGTCAATAGTCCCTTATTTTTTCGCTAAATTAGTGGAATTTTAATTGGATTCTTCGTTCGTTGGAAAGTGGCAAACAGGAAAAAACCTTTATTTTACATGGGTTAGAGGGAAAATGCATGCGGGAAAACATGAGTCCCAAGTGGGACTTTCACCCATTATTTATTAAGCGCTTTCAATAGTCAGAATTATCAATTTGGCGATAAAAAACATGACATGACATATCCCACTATTCGCATCAATTAGGAGTCCGTACTTATGAAAACCATAATGAAAATGAGCAAGATTGTCTAAGTGTGACCATGTCTTTATTCCCTCAAGAATTATTATCATCTGTGTCATACTAGAGTGCAAAGAGAGATAAGAAGCTTTCCAAAACTCAAAATGGTTGAGCGAGCTGATGAATGGAGGTTTCAGAGATGAATGTTTCAAATCAGGAGCAGAAGCAGATGAAGCTGAAGCAGTTTTTGAAAATACTATCCGAGGATCCTTCTCTATTACAGAAAGACGGTCAATCGGAAGCGAGGTCGCTGCCTGAGCTGCTTATGGCAACTGGCTGCCTAATCCATAATGAACCGATTGACATGGCGAAGCTGATATCTCAGCTGCTCGGTAAGATCGGCCTGCAAGCCTGCTCTGACGATATGATGGAGCATGTAATGAATGGCGGGACCGTGGATGAGTTCATTAATAACACGAGATGATAACATTTTATGTCTAAGCAGGAATCCATGGATAAACCTATTCCTGTAAACAAATGACGCCCAAAAGTTCGCGTTTCGAATAATTAGAGAATTTTAATATTCATTAAGAACAACTTTTGTGAAGTTCGGCAACGGATGATTTTAAAGCAATGGAGGAAATGATTTGGAATTAAAACAGTATTGGATCATCGTCAAAAGAAGGCTATTGATGATAGCTTTAATTATTTCAGTGAGCTGTCTAACCATCGGCATTTACTCCAGCTACTTTATCAAACCACAGTATGAAGCATCCGCTAAGTTAATTGTTAACCAGTATAAGGACAGCAGCTCGCTCATTCCGAGCATAGATGTTGGATCGATTAACTCCACGATCGGACTTATCAAAACCTATAAAGAGATTTTGCGAACGCCGCGAATGATGAAGCGAGTTGTCAAGCAATACCCGGATCTCGGTGTGACATACGGCGAGCTCATCGGCAAGGTAAGCGTAAGCTCAGTGAATGAAACACAGGTCATGTCCATATCGGTACGAGATGACTCCTATGAGCAAGCAGCAAAGATCGCGAATGCGATCGCCATCGTTTTTCAAAAATCGGTTCCAGAGCTGATGAAGGTAGATAATGTTTCCGTGCTGGACCAAGCTGATCCGCATGAACAACACGGGCCCGTTGCTCCGAATCCTAAGATGAACATTGCGGTCACGTTCATGCTGGCATTGATGGTAGGTGTAGGCATATCCTTCCTGCTGGATTACTTGGATGACACGATTAAGACCGAAGAGGACATCGAGGCACTGCTGGAAGTACCAGTACTAACATCGATTCCGAGGTTCGAAGAGCGGGATGCGACAGAACACAGCAGCAACGCCACGTTAAAGACGAATGCAGGGAGGGAACAAAATGTCTCGTTTGATTCCTAAATGGAACTTGATAACGGAGCTTAATCCCAAATCGCCCATTTCTGAAGGGTACCGGATGCTGCGGACAAACATTGAGTTCTCGACAATTAATCAAAAGCTGCAAATTATTATGGTCACCTCTTCCAAGCCAAGCGAGGGCAAAAGCACGACATGCGCCAATATGGCAGTCGCGTTTGCACAAGCAAGCAAAAAGGTGCTTCTGATTGATGCGGATCTCCGCAAGCCTTCGCAGCATCATATCTTTGGGAAGTCCAACCGCAGCGGCTTAACGACGGCTTTATTGAACCAACTGAAGCTTGAGGACATCATTCAGTTTACGAATACGGACAATCTGTCCATTATCCAAGCGGGGCCAACGCCTCCCAATCCTTCCGAGCTGCTCTCGTCGGAGCAAATGGCGGAGCTGCTTAAGACAGCTAGAGAGCGGTACGATGTCGTCATTATCGACACGCCGCCGATCATGTCTGTAACGGATGCTCAAATTGTAGCAACGCAAAGCGATGGGGTCGTTCTTGTGATCGACTCGGGAAAAGTGAAAAAAGATGTTGCCCTTAAAGCAAAAGCGTCACTTGAACATGTGAAAGCAAATCTTATCGGTGTCGTGCTTAATAAGATCAATCGAAATCATTCAGATATCTACTCTTACTACTACGGAGAAAAGACAGAAGCTTAATCGTCTTTGCTCCAGCTCATAGAAGCAAGAAATAGATAGGTAATGTCTCCTGCACCTCTATCACCGGAGGCACTCGGTCATGCTGTGGGTCAGCCGACCTTAGACGTTAATCGTCAAGGGTGTGACGTGAGGAGGGGTTAGATGCCCCTTAACAACCAAAAAAAATAATAGGATAGGGTGAAATCAAATGAAAAAAGTGAGAAAAGCCATTATCCCCGCCGCAGGACTTGGAACACGGTTTTTACCGGCAACCAAAGCGATGCCAAAAGAAATGCTTCCGATCGTCGATAAACCGACCATTCAATACATTGTAGAGGAAGCTATTGAATCAGGCGTTGAGGATATCATCGTCGTAACGGGTAAAGGAAAGCGGGCGATTGAAGATCACTTCGATATCGCATTTGAGCTTGAGCATATATTAGAAGAAAAAGGAAAGCTGGATATATTGGAAAAGGTAAGAAAATCATCAAATGTGAATCTTCACTACATAAGGCAAAAAGAAGCGAAGGGGCTTGGGCATGCGGTATGGTGCGCTCGCAACTTCATTGGGGACGAGCCGTTTGCAGTGCTTCTTGGGGATGACATTGTAGAAGCAGAAGTCCCTTGCACTAGGCAGCTTATTGAGCAATATGAGAAAACCGGCCGCTCGGTCATTGGCGTACAGACGGTTGGCGTTGATCAGACGCATCGTTACGGTATCGTTGACCCAGGACAGCGGGTAGACAATCTTTATGAGGTTAATCGTTTTGTAGAGAAGCCGCCGCAAGGACAAGCGCCTTCCAATCTAGCCATCATGGGCCGTTATGTGCTCACTCCCGATATATTCGAATATTTAGGACGCCATGAGCGCGGAGCTGGAGGCGAAATTCAGCTTACCGATGCGATTCAAAAGCTTAACGTAGAAAAAGGCGTTTACGCCTTTGATTTCCAAGGCATTCGTTATGATGTCGGAGAGAAGCTAGGCTTCATTATGACGACGCTTGACTTTGCCTTAAGAAATAATGAAATTAAGTATCAGTTGATGACTGAGCTTGAGGAATTAATGGAACGGGAGCTTAGCAAGCAGTTATTAGCTGGAAGGAGTGATAGAAGATGACACCTCCACAATATCAGGATGAAGCGGTAATCGGCGTTTCTGATTACTATTCGAATAGGCGCAGCGCTCAGCAAACGGTAAGCATGTATTCGATTATCAAACGCACGATTGACATTGTTGGTTCGCTAGTCGGTTTAATCCTGTTAAGCCCGCTGTTTATCATCATCGCTATCCTTATTAAGTGGGAGGACCCTAAAGGTTCTGTCTTCTTCTATCAAACAAGGATCGGCAAGGATGAGAAGCCGTTTCGCATGTACAAATTTCGCTCGATGCTGACGGGTGCTGAGGACAAGCTGAAGGATCTGCTGGATAAGAACGAAATTAGCGGTGCAATGTTCAAGATGAAGGATGATCCGCGCATTACAAAGATCGGCAAGATCATTCGCAAAACGAGCATCGATGAGCTGCCTCAGCTGCTGAACGTGCTGAGGGGCGAAATGTCCTTGGTTGGTCCAAGGCCGCCACTTTCACGCGAGGTAGCGGAATATACGGAGTACGACAAGCAGCGCTTGTCCGTAACGCCAGGCTGCACGGGACTTTGGCAGGTAAGCGGCAGAAACAATCTATGCTTTAAGCAAATGGTTGAGCTTGACCTGACCTATATTCAGAAGCGATGCATTTGGTTCGATTTCAAAATTATGCTGAGAACGGTGAAAACGTTAGTCGGCTCTCAGGATGCTTTTTAAAGTGTGAAGGCTTACGAAGATAGTTTTTGCTACGCAAAACTAAGCTAATGCTTACGAAGTTAGTTTTGCTTCGCAAAACAAGCGTATGCTTTCGAAGTCAGTTTTGCTTCGCAAAACTTAAGGAGTTGATAAAAATGGCAAGAATCCTGCATATTTCGGAGTTTACGAAGGGCGGCATCGAGACGCACTTGAACGAGGTGCTGAGCTACCAAGCGAGCAGACATGATATTTTTCTTATGGCTTCTGAGCAGAATTCGAGCCCTGAGTCGCTTCAAATTAGCCAAGATCGATTGTGCTTGTACCCTTACAAGAGGAAGCCGGCTTATTTTGTGAAAGCCATGAAAGCTATTCATCGTAAGGTAAAGGACTTCAAGCCTGATATTGTACATGTACACGGAACGTTCGCAGGTGTTTTCCTGCGGACGTTGTTTTTTTTCAAGAGCAAGCGCCCGATCGTCATCTATAATGCGCATGGCTGGGCTTTTCTGATGGATATAAAGCCATGGAAGCAGCGGATTTTCGCCTTAGTTGAGAAGACGCTCGCACTTCGGACTGATTTCATTATCAATATTTCGAGGCATGAATATGAGAAGGCCATGCATTATGGACTGCCAGCAGCCAAGTCGGGAGTCGTCTATAACGGTGTTTCGGATACGTCGGAATTAAGCACGCCGCCTTTCGAGACTGATCCTGATATGATTCATCTACTTTATGTAGGACGCTTCGATCGGCAGAAGGGGTTTGATCTGTTGCTTGAGGTGTTCAACAAGTATCAGTTTACAAACGTTCGCCTATATTTGGTTGGCGATACTGTGCTGAAGGAGGTTGAATATACGTTTCCTGAGAACACAATTAAGATCGGCTGGGTGGACAATTCTCAGATCGATCGTTATATGCAATCCTGTGATGCGGTCATTATTCCATCTCGCTGGGAAGGCTTCGGCATCGTCGCCATTGAAGCGCTGCGGAATAAGAAGCCGGTTATTGCGAGCAATCGAGGAGCGCTGCCGGAAATTATTAGCGATGGCGTTAACGGTTATGTATTCGACTTCGATAACAAGCAGGAGCTGGCAGACATCATTCATGAGCTGGACAAGCCGAAGCTGAGAGAGCTGGGCTTAGCGGGATGGGACATTTTCCAAGAGAAATTCCATTCGGATAAAATGAACAACCAAATCGAGCGGCTTTACGAGGAAGCCTTGCAGAAATCTAGCAAACCGTTATCCTCCGCCGTCAAAAAATACGTCTAGATTTACGGGGATGGAGAGAAGATGAGCCAAATCTTGCAAAGCAATCTAGTGATTAAAGCTAAATTAGCCAAAAAAGAAGAGAAGCAGCAAATCTTTTTGGCGATTTATTTATGCTTCTTGCTGGTGCTGACCGTCTACCAGGATTTCCCGTTAGTCAATATGATCGGCGAGATTGGCAGGTCACCCATTATTTTGCTGGTTCCGCTGTTTGCGTTATGCGAAATTGGGCTGCTGGCGAAGCATAAGCGGGTGATGCATGGCACCATGCTGCAGAAGTATATATTCGGATTTATTTTATATTTGTGCTTTATCAGCATTGCCTATTTGCTTATTCAATTCATTCAAGGCAGCTATAGCTTTGGATCAGAGAATTTGCTTGGCAAAGCGATAAAGGTACTTATTTATTTTGTGCTCATCCTGCTTTACATCAGGCATATGCAGCTCGTTTTTTCAAAAATTACAAGCTTTAAGACGCTGTATGGCTGCTTCCTTGCAATCGTTACGCTGCTGACGGTCATTATGATTTTGGAGCTTATGAGTATGCCGCACGCCTTCACGTATTTGCATGCAGGGAGCAACCCTTATTGGAGGGTTCGGATGTTGACCTCGGAGAGCAGCACGACGGGCTCCATCGTGGTCGTGTATGCATCCATTTTGGTCTATCTGGCAAAGTATTTGAACAGCTTCGGAAAGACGCTAACGATCGTTTATGCTTCAGGTTTTTTTCTGTTTTACTTATTTATTACAGGTTCCAAAGGGTTTATGATTATCAGCTTGTTCACGCTAGTCGTGACGATGATTAAGTTTTTGGATTTTCGGAAAAAGAAAAATTTTGTTCTGCTCATCTCAGTCGTTCTGGCCATGTATATGTTCATCACTAATTTTTCTGCGGGGCTGGTCAGCTCGTTCAGTAATGACATCGAAAACTACACATCTTCCTACACGCGTATGGGAACGATCATCATCGCGCTGATTACGGTGTTTCACAATCCGCTCGGGGTTGGCACAGGAGCATATCTCATGTATTTCGATAAGTATGTGAATGATTCGATCAGCATGATGTCCCATTTCTATTACAATACATTTGGCATCAGCCAAATTAATGCGGGGGAGCTGTTGCAATATTCGGGCTCGGACAAAAACTTAGGCGTCAAATCGGGCTTTTTCCAATGGATTATGTTTGGCGGACTCTTCGCAGTCGTGTTCTTTTATCTGCTTGCCAAAAACCTGATCGTCAAAGTGAAATCCAGCTCTATACTATTTCTTGCTTTAGTTTTTATCTTATTTTCAATGCTTCTTGTTTCCTTGGAGATTAAATATGAGATATGGCTGCTATTTGCTTTTATTAGCCTTTATTTAGGCAAAAACGATATAGATCAACCAAAAAGGTCGGGGGTATCCAAATGAAGATGCTTGTGGTGTGCAGTGATTTTCCCTATCCCGCCGATCATGGCGGAAGGGTAGACACATGGGGGAGAATCAAGGTGCTGGCGGAGCTTGGCTGGAATATCCACTTGCTCGTTTGCGGAAAGCAGATGCCGTCTAAGGAAGAAATGGACACAGTATATAATTACGTGGAAGAGATTACGTTATGTGATCGAAGAAGCAAGCTGGCTGATCTGCTGCATGTTATTCCGATGCAGGTGCAGTCGCGCAGTGAGCTAAGTAATGTAGAGCTGGCAGGAGATTACGATTATGTACTTCTTGAAGGCGACTACGTGTATCCGGTTTTGCAAAATCCAAAGATCAAGCATGATACGGTTATCCTGCGGGTGCATAACGATGAAGCGGTCTATTTCAAGGCGCTAGCCAATAGCACCAAAAACGTCGTTCACAAAATGTATTACCACATGGAGAGCCGCAAATTCACGATTTTGCAAAAAAAAATGCTGGAGAAGGTGGATAAATACTTGTTTATATCGAGCAAGGAATTTGAAAGCTTCCGCAAACAGCATCCTGCTGCAAAAAGCTTGTTCCTTCCGCCTCCGGTTACGAAGGTCAACTTCGAAGCTAGTGATTTTCGCAGCAAGCATGTCGTGTTCATTGGTTCCCTATTTATGCCGAACAACCGAGAAGCGATTCAGTGGTATCTGGAGCATATCCACCCGCTGATGCTGAAGGAGCCGGACTATAAGTTCATCATAGCAGGGAACAGCAGAAAACAGAGCCTCAGCTGGCTCGACAGCTACAACCTAAAGAATGTCATTGTACATGATACGCCAAAAAGTTTGGATGAAATATACAGAAGCGGCTATTTATTCGTTAACCCGATGCAGAACGGAGCAGGCGTCAAGCTGAAGACGATTGAAGCGATTCAGAACGGCTTGCCGGTTATCTCCACCTCCATCGGCTACGAGGGAACAGGACTTGTAGATAACGAGCATATTATGGTCGCTGATCGGCCGGAGCAATTTTATGGGAAAATCAAGCAGCTATTCGATGATCCGCACAGGGCAAAATCATTGCTGGAGTCATCGCAAAGCTTCTTGCGCACCCATTATAATCACAAAGAAGTATTGAAAACATATATGCAATCCTTGAACGTCAGTTATCCAGTAAAGCAGGTGCTCTAATATGAGTCGAAGTAAAACGAATGTGTTGTTTGTTACCCACGCGGATAAGAAGGGTGGCGCTGAGCAAAGCCTGATCCATCTCATCAATTATTTGGACACGTCAAAATATCGGATTTTCTTGTTAAGTCCTCGCGATGCGACATATCTAAATGAAATTAGATCGGATTATGTTCATTTTCCGCTGCAGCTGGGCAGCATTAAGAAAAAACTAGGCTTAGGTTATATCGAAACGGTGCTTAAGATTCAATCCTTTGTTCGTAAAAACCGCATCGACATCGTTCATGCCAACGGCTGGCGCGCACCTTGGTACACAGCTCCGCTAAAGTTTATGACGAAGTCAAAGCTGATCTGGCATCATCGCGACTATACCCATTTGCGTATGTTCAACCAAGTGCTGCCTAAATTTTTTGATCAGGTGATATGCATTTCGCATTTTGTAGCCAATTCGATTCAGGGCAGCAATAAGACGATCATTTATAACGGTGTTGATCCGGAGCTTGCTTTGACGAGAAAGAGCAGAGCCTTTATGGAAGATGATACGCTCGTCATCGGCACGTTCGGCCGGATTGTGGAATGGAAAAGATACCATCTGATGATCGAGGCAGTGAAGAAACTAAGCGACAGCAATCGGAACAATTGGAAGCTGCTCATCGTGGGCGATGCATCCGTTGACGGGTCGGATGACTATTACAATGACATGATCCAAAAGGTGCTGTCCTACGGCTTGGAGCATCATGTGGTCTTCTATGGCTACAGCAAAAAGCCGCTTGATGTGATGAAGGAATGTGATTTAACGATAAACTTCTCCCTTAACGAGCCGTTTGGCAGAGTCATTATTGAATCGATGCTCGTTGAAACGCCAGTTATCGTTGCAGATTCGGGCGGAGCGCCAGAAATCATCCATCATACAAGAGGCGGCTTCATCGTGAAGGACGGCGATGTGGAAGAGCTGTATCAGACGATGAGAAGCGTCTACGATGGGGAAGTTGATTATGAGGAACTATCAAGCCAAGGTTATGCAAGCGTAATGAGCGACTTTAATATGAGCTCCATTGCGAAGAAGGTGGAGTCGACATATCGTGAGCTGCTTGCGCCAAACTTAAAATCGGAAGCGGCAGGCGGGATGGTCAGATGAGCACCGTATATAATCGATTAAGCTTCGGCAAGCTCCTGGCTGTATTGAAGGGGGCTGCGATACTGCGAGTCAAGACGAGTTCAGCTGGCAGGCTTGGCCGTATTTCCGGAAAGCTGACCTTGCGAAACAAAGGGCGGTTCATCGTTGGGAAAAATGTTTCCTTCCATGCGAAGCCGCTGCCTTCTTCAGTTACCGTAGAGAAGCAGGCGGAGCTTTGGGTAGGGGATAATGTATTTTTTAATTATGGCCTCGACATTGGCTGTACGAAGTCGATCCGAATTGGCAGCAACACGATTATCGGTCCGATGGTGAACATTATCGATACCAACTTCCACCCCGTAGATATGGAAGATCGAGCTGGCAGCAAGGACATCGTCATCTCTGACAATGTGTGGATTGGACGCGGAGCTGTTATTTTGCCTGGTGTAACGATTGGCAGCGGTTCAGTCATTGCTGCAGGCAGCATCGTAACGCGGGATATTCCGGATAATGTGCTGGCAGGCGGTGCACCCGCAAAGATTATTCGCGAGCTCCAGATTACGAAGGAATGGGTTCGCAGATATAACTAAAGGGAGCGTACGGCGATGAAAGTATGGATGTGGCCAAAATCAAGCGAATTAAACTTTTACAATGATTTATTGACCGATTCACTCAGCAGTGCAGGCATGGAAGTGAAGGATTTGCAGCATGGCAAGCTAGCGCTTCAGGTCGGACAAGCGAAAGCTGGCGATATCGTCCATATTCACTGGATGCATCATGCTTATCAAAATGATAATCTGCTTTTGTTCATAGTGAAATCGATCATATTTATAATGACGATGCTTTATTTGAAGCTGCGAAAAGTGCAGCTGGTTTGGACGATTCATAACCTGTATCCGCATCAGGTGAAGTATAAGCGGCTGGAGCGTTACATGCGAACGATTATTTGCAAATTTTGCAGCAAGCTGCTGGTTGCTTCGGAGTCGATCAAACGTAAGGTTATGAAGGAATTCGGAGTGCCGGCTAGCAAGCTTTTTGTCGTAAAGCATGGTCATTATCTTGGCGTGTATAAGCCTGCAGGCTTCAACTTCAGAGCGTCTTATGGCATCAGCGAGGAAGCTGATGTTTATTTGTTTTTAGGGGCAATCAAAGCGTATAAGGGTGTCGAGGATCTAATTGAAGCGTTTAATGCATTCAAGACTCGAAACACCTATCTGATCATTGCGGGCAAAGCGGACAAGCAAATGGAATCCTATTTGAAGCGGGTAGAGGATAAGGAAAACATCATTTTGGACCTGCGCTTCATTCCAAATGAAGCAGTAGCTGACTTGATTAGCGCCGTTGATGTGATGGTGATGCCGTACAAGGAAATTACGACCTCCGGCTCTGCGATACTTGGCCTCTCGTTCAGGAAGCTGATCGTCATGCCGGACAATGATTTTATCGATGAGTATTTTATGGAAGATATGGTCGTGAGCTACAACCCAAGCGATTACAACGGTCTCGAAAATGCAATGAAAGCCGCGTTAAATGTGAAGAGAGAGCATAAGACGCCTAAGTATGAAGAAGTGCTTAAGGAGCTCGACTGGAGCGCGATCGCACAGAGGATAAAAAATGTTTACCAAGGATGGGGATAAAGGATGAAGGTAACGGTGGCCATCTGCACCCATAACCGGGCGAAGGATACAGGAGAGGCAATAGAGAGCGTAATTGCTCAAAGCTTTGAGCGGGAACAAATCGAGATTGTTGTAATCGACAACAGATCAACAGACAATACGGCTGAAGTGGTAGGCAAGCTTGCGTATCGGTATGGTCCAAGCATTCGGTATATTTTTGAGAACAAGCTTGGTTTGTCGGTAGCACGCAATCGAGCGATTAAGGAAGCAAACGGTGAATTCATTTTATTTTTGGATGATGATGCGTTGGCTTCTCGGGACTGGGTGCAGCATATTGTGAACGTGTTCGAAAGCGATCCGGCGATTGGCTGCGTAGGCGGCAAAATTGATCCGATCTGGGAAGCGGCTGAGCCGGACTGGATTCCAGAGGAGCATCGCTCGGTATTCACGATTCTTGATTATGCAAACGTTGTGAAGGAAATGCCTGCACCGTCCATTCCATATGGCGCAAACGTCGCATTTCGGGCAAGCGTCTTTCATAAGTATAAGCCGTTCCGAGAGGATCTTGGGCGGGTAGGCACAAACCTGCTCTCAAGTGAGGAAAGTGAGCTTATCGCACGGATTCGTGAAAGCTACAAAGTATTTTATACGCCATATGGATCCGTTCAACACAAAATTGCCAAGGAGAGAACGACAAAAAAATGGTTTTTGAAGCGGATCTTCTGGCAAGGCGTGAGCGATGCGGTTAAGCGGCAGGATCGAAGCCTCATTGCTATCGTAAAACATTTGATCCGAATGATTCAGGCAATCGGAACATCCTTGCTGTCGATTTTTCATTTTAAGAAATTCATCAGTCAAGTCGTGAAAATATGTTATCGCAACGGGTCATTAGTCGGCATTCTGCGCTATAACGGTAGGGGTTGACGGAAAGCTATGGCACAGCTTGCTATTTCAAAAGCGTGGAGAGGCAACGGCCTCGTTCAAACGATTATGCGCACGAGTGCAACGAACCTGCTAGTCATGGTTATCAGCACGCTGACTTCCATCGTGACGGCGCGTATGTTCGGCGTTGTTGGCAAAGGCGAATTTTCAGCCATTTTGTTTTGGCCAACGCTGCTCGCGGGTCTTGTTGGCTTCGGCCTGCCGACCTCTCTTATTTATAATATGAAGCAAAACAAAGGCAGCGGCAGCGATTTTGTTAGAGCGGGTTTTCTATTTCAAATTCCGGTCAGCATCATCATTGGCGTGGTCGCGTGGGTATGGCTGCCGGTATGGCTTGGCAACTATCCTGCTGACATCATTCAAATTACGAGATGGTATACGGTACTCATGCTGCCGATTCTGCTCGCTATCAATTTAATATCTGCACTGGCGCAAAGTACGGGCAAGTTTAACATTTATAACGGTGTGCGCTTATTGGTTCCGCTGTGCAATCTGGTTGGGCTCTTGGGGTTATGGGCGATTGGTGATTTAAGCCTGCATAATGCTTCGCTTGTATTTCTCGTAACCAGCGTGCTTGTCGTTTCATGGTCACTCTATAGTTTAAGAGAAACGCTTCAGATGAACTGGTTGAAGGGACTCGGCAATCGGCTGGCAGCGAAAGCGTTATTTGGCTATGGCAGCAAAGTGTTCGGAGTGGAGCTTCTCGGCACGCTTTACACACAGTTTGACAAGCTTGTCATTTTATCGATGCTGACAGCTAGAGAACTGGGGTTGTATACGGTTGTTTATGCGCTGTCCCGTGTATTCAATGTCGTACAGATGGCGATTACGAATGTTGTGTTTCCGAAGGTTACCGGCATGGAGAAGTCAGCCATCATCGCAACGGTAGGCAGGGCGTTTCGGCTATCGATGCTGCTGATGACGATCGTCGTTATCCCGAGCATGTTCATCGGGCGTTATCTGATGGGCATCCTGTTCGGAGCGCCGTTCCTTGAAGCAAGCGGGGCCTTCTATCTGCTGTCGTTCGAATGCATTCTCGGCGGGGGCTCATGGATTTTGGCATCCTCGTTTAATGCGATGGGCCGTCCAGGGCTGGTGCTTGTCCGCCAGCTTATTGCCTTAGCGGCAACCATCGGATTGTTTTTTCTGTTTACACCCTTGTATGGGCTAAATGGAATTGCACTTGCTTTATTAATCGGTGCAGTCATTCGTTTAGTAGTGACGTTGGCCTCGATGAGAATTATTTTCCAAGTAAAGCTATCAGGGATGTTGTTTGATAAAAATGATTTCCGTTTTTTAATCGAGCGTTTGAAAGACAAAAAACAACGTAAAGGAGCGCGTTGATATGCAAGTTGAAACACAGGTACATCCGATGGAGGGCCTCAAAAAGATGCTTCTCCGAATTACGAAGGTGATACCGCCGGGTTCAAGCATTTATTATATCGATTATCCCGTTTACAACAATGGCGGCGATTTGCTCATTATGAAGGGTGCAGAGGCGTTTTTTAAAGACAATCATATCCGCGTGGCTGCGCGTTATAGCGTTCTTGATTTCCCAGACAAGCTGACCATTCCGAATGATCAAATTATCGTGCTTCAAGGCGGAGGCAACTTTGGTGATTTGTATCCGGTTCATCAGAAGCTGCGGGAGAAAATCGTAAAGGATTATCCTAATCACCGAATTGTACTGCTGCCGCAGACGATTTTCTTCGAGAAGGAAGCGGAGTATGATCGCACGGCGCGTATTTTTAACGCACATAAGGATGTTCATCTTTTTGTGCGGGATACGCTGTCCTATGGGATAGCAGCTCAAAAATTTGATAAATGCTGCGTATACTTATCGCCGGATATGGCGCATCAGCTGTGGCCGATTTTGCCCAAAAGCAGCCCCGGCAAGGAACTGCTCTGCTTCTTCCGTACCGACATCGAGAAGACGAGCGAGCAGGCGAGCTTTGAACTGGCAGGGAGAGGCGATTATTTGGACTGGGCTTCCCTATACAATCGCGTCGAGAAAAAATCAATTAAGATGATCGGGCAAATGATGACGAAAAGCGGTGTTCCTCTGCCGATGCAGGCGATATGGGGCAAGTACTCCGACTATCTCGTAGACAAAGCGGTCAAGCGCTTCAGCGGCTATCGCGTCGTGCAAACCTCTAGGCTGCACGGGCATATATTATCCTGCTTGATGGACAAGCCTAATACGCTGCTCGATAACTCATATGGCAAAAACTCGAACTATTACAATACATGGACCAGCGGGATCAAGTCAGCGCAGCTGGTGGTGAAGAACGAAGCATAATAACCCCGGCATATCGAAGAGAGTAAGTGCAAATCGAATCACCGTATCATAAAAACGATTAGGAGGAATCAACATGAAGATTGTTCTTCTATCCGGAGGCTCGGGCAAGCGGCTGTGGCCGTTGTCGAACGAATCGAGATCCAAGCAGTTTTTGAAGGTGCTAAAAGACGAGAGCGGCGAGCGTGAATCGATGGTTCAGCGCGTGTGGGGACAAATCACGAAGGCGGGTTTACGCGAGCATGCTTATATCGCAACAAGCAAGCCGCAGGTAGATATGATCCATAGCCAGCTCGGAAACGAGATTGAAGTGATCGTTGAGCCGGAAAGAAGGGATACCTTCCCTGCTATCGCACTCGCAGCAACCTATTTATATTCGGTGCAAGGTGTAAGCTTGAATGAAACAGTCGTTGTCATGCCAGTTGATCCCTACGTGGAGCAATCGTTTTTCCATAAGACGAAGGAGCTTGAGCTGGTTTTGAATGAATCGGGAGCAGATTTAGCGCTTATGGGCGTGAAGCCAACGTATCCTTCGGAAAAATACGGCTATATCGTTCCTGAGCTTGCAGCTGAGGCGAACCATTATGTCAATGTAAACAGCTTTAGAGAAAAACCCCGCGAAGAAGAAGCGGCAGCCATGATTGAGCAGGCTGCACTTTGGAACTGCGGGGTTTTTGCATTCAAGCTTGATTTTCTCATTAACATTCTGATTGCTAATGAACTGCCGATTCAATACGACGAGATGCTGAAGCAATACGGGAAGATGCCGAAAAACAGCTTTGACTATGAAATCGTAGAAAAGTCCAATCATATCGTGGCATTGCCATATGAGGGCGATTGGAAAGACCTTGGAACTTGGAACACCTTGACCGAGGAAATCGAAACGCCGCTTATTGGGAAAGGGATTATTTCGGGAGATTCAACGAACACGCATGTCATAAATGAGCTCGACATCCCGATTACGCTGCTGAATGTATCGAATGTCATTGTAGCGGCGAGTCCGGACGGAATTTTGGTATCGGACAAAGCGGCTAGTCCTATGATCAAGGAGGTCATGAAGCATTCCGACCAGCGTCCGATGTATGAGGAGCGTCGTTGGGGCCGCTATCGTGTGCTTGATTATTTGAAATATCCCGACGGCAAGGAAGTGCTGACTAAACGAATATGCGTTGCGCCAGGACGGAACTTAAGCTATCAATATCATCTGCTGAGAGACGAGGTATGGACGATTGTTGCCGGACATGGCGTCATGGTGCTGAATGGTCGAAGCTTTGAAGTGAAATCAGGCGATGTGCTAACGATATCGAAAGAAAGCCTTCATAGTCTACGCGCAGAAACGGAAATGGACATTATCGAAATTCAGACAGGGACGGAGCTTATTGAAGAGGACATCGTCCGGCTTGCCTTCGATTGGAATGAGATTATGCAAATATGCACCGTATAAATAAATCATTCAATGAAGGAGCGAATAGCATGAACATCACGGTTATTGGAACTGGCTACGTGGGGCTCGTGTCGGGCATTTGTTATGCGGAGCTTGGCAATCGCGTCATTTGCGTAGACAAGGACCCGCGCAAAATTGAGACACTAAACGCTGGCGGCATTCCGATCTATGAGCCAGGCCTCAAGGAGCTCGCAGCGTCGAACCGAGCAGCAGGAATGCTCACCTTCACGACTGATTTGCGAAGCGCGGTACAGCAATCGGACATTATTATTTTGGCGGTAGGAACACCGCCGCTGCCAAATGGCGAGGCTAATCTATCTTACATTGACCAAGCAGCCATAGAGATTGCAAAGGCGATGAACGGTTATAAAATCATAGCGGTAAAAAGCACTGTACCCGTTGGAACGAATGAACGCCTAGCAACCGTCATCGCCTCCCACACGAGTGAGTTGTTTGACAGTATCTCGCTGCCAGAGTTTTTGCGCGAGGGCTCGGCGATACAAGATACGCTGCATCCCGATCGCATTATTATTGGAGCCAGCTCACAAAGCGCAGCAGAAATTATGAAGCTGCTTCATATTCCTTTAACGGAACAAATCGTTATTACAGATATTCGCAGCGCTGAAATGATTAAATATGCGTCCAATGCATTTCTAGCTACCAAAATATCATTTATCAATGAGATTGCTAATATTTGCGAGAAGGTAGGCGCAGATGTAACGAAGGTAGCTGAAGGAATGGGTTATGACAAGCGAATTGGTCCATCGTTCCTAAAAGCGGGAATCGGCTACGGGGGCTCTTGTTTTCCGAAAGATACAAGCGCCTTAATTCAAATTGCCGGACATGTTGATTATGAGTTCAAGCTGCTGCGCTCGGTAGTAGAGGTCAATCAGGATCAACGCTTCAACGTTATTCGCAAGCTGGAGACGATATTTCAAGGTGAGCTTTCAGGCAAGACGATTGCAGTATGGGGGCTTGCATTCAAGCCGAATACCGATGATGTGCGCGATTCGCCGGCATCGGAAATTATTCAACATTTGGTGGACAACGGCGTTAAGGTCAAGGCTTATGACCCTATTGCGACTGACAACTTCCGCACTTTATATGAAATTAGCGGTGTTGAATGGTGCGAGGACGCGATGGAAGCGGCAAAAGAT
This sequence comes from Paenibacillus sp. MCAF9, assembly GCF_052114265.1. Lineage (NCBI taxonomy): Bacteria > Bacillati > Bacillota > Bacilli > Caryophanales > Paenibacillaceae > Paenibacillus > Paenibacillus sp. MCAF9. The sequence continues at coordinate 507,151 of NZ_JBFREL010000003.1, read as the reverse complement.
GCGGATGCGCTTTGCTTGCTGACAGAGTGGGAGGAGTTCTCGCATGTTGACCTTGGGCTGCTTCAACAAGTATTAAAAAGTCCGATTCTGATTGACGGCCGCAATGTTTTCGAAGAGGAGCATTTGGTTGGTACTGAATTTGTTTATTACTCCGTAGGCCGCCCTAGCCTTAATCAAGGCGTAAAGCAGCAAATACCTGTATTACAATTTTAAACCAAACTAATGACCAGAGGTGAATGAAATGACGTTTCGAAAAAAAGTAACCTTATCCGCGCTGGCGATCTCCATGCTTACAGCATCGCTAGGCGGATTGCCGCTCAGCCAGAAAGGGCTGACGGAGAAGCTGGGATTTGTTCAAGCGGCGAGTGCCGCAGAAGCTGCGCTGCCTTCAAGCGTGTTTTTGGAGCGTATGCAGGCTCTATATGCTGCACTAGCAGCTGGGGATAAGACGGACATGCAAGAGGTTAAAAATTTGCGAGATGAAATTGCTGGCCTGGATGAAGCAACAAACCAGCAGCTGATCGATCCGATTTGGACAAAAATTAGCGAGAAGCTTCCTGAGTCTGCCGATAAAGCGGAACTTAAAGCGAGCCTGTTCCGGTTGATCAAGGCTGTAGGCTCCTTCCGTTACGACCCTGAAGCCTCTGATTTGGAAGCTATTCGCACGAATCCAGAGTTTCGTGCAACGTTAAAGACGATTGCAGCTGCCGGCGGTGACGAGAACATCCGATTGGAAGACTTTCTTGTCTTTATGTTTGGCGATGGCAGCAGCCGTAAAGGCGTGGAAGGAACGATTGGCAGCTTGATCGCGGAGAAGTCACCGCAGGAGCTGATTTTGCTGCTTGGCAATAAGCAGGGCATTGTAACGGTGCTTCTTCAGGCGATGGAGAAGCTGATGGGTGAGACGAATGAGTACAAGTTCAGCTCTATTTTGCAAAATTTAGGGGTGACGCCGCAGGATGTAAGAGCGACCGTACAAAACTTCCAGGTGAAGCTGAAGAAGGATGAACCTGCAATCAGCGCGATGACCGTGGCATATATTCGTTCTACCGTGAAATCAAACGTAAAAATAGATCATACCGGCCGTGTGCATACGTATAGCTTAAATGTGTTCGGCGTATATCTTTTCCCACAAGTGCTGCAATGGTCAAAGGTATCCGGAGATTCTAATGTGAACGTATTGCCTACAGGCGTCGTTACAATACCGGATGATGCGAAAACCGGCAAAGCAGTTATTCAGGCCAAGCTGATTAATCCATACGGCGGTTCTGCAAAAGTTATATTTGAGCAAGAGGTTACCTTAAAGGCTGCCGTCCCGCATGAGACCGAATTTCCTGTAGAGTCATTCCTTGCGCGGATGAATAAGCTGCATTCTGCTCTAGCAGCAGGAGATCCGGCAGATATTGGGGCCGTTCGCAATTTGCGTGATGAGCTTGCCGGGCTGGACTTTGCTAAGGATCACAATTTAATTGATCCGATTTGGAAGAAGATTGCAGCAAAGCTGCCCGCAGAAGCAGACCAAGCAAAGCTGAAGGCTGTTTTGTTCAATATGGTTAAGGACATTAGCTTGATTCCATATGACCCGCAGGCTGCAAGTTTAGAGGCGATTCGCAAAAATCCAGAATATCGTGCGGTGTTAGCTGAGCTTGGAGCAGCCGGAGGCGGTGAAACTAGCTTTGTAATAGACGATATTCTCATGTTTTTATTTGGCGATGGTGGCGTTAACCCAGGTGTAGATGGCGCGATAAGGCAGAAGCTTGCCAGCCTGTCACCGACTCAGCTGCTGCAGTTGATTGGGGATAAGCAAGCGATTTCCACACTGCTGCTCCAGAAGACAGAAGAGCTGCTAAGTGAAACCGGCAATTATAAGGTCAGCTCTGTTTTAAGCCAGTTAGGTGTAACAGCGGAGGAGTCTACTGCGACCATGCTTAACTTCCAAGCAAGATTGAAGATGGATGAGCCAGCAATTCAAGCGCTAATTATCGCTTATATGCGCTCCGAAGCTGTCGAGGCTGTCAAAGTCAGTGAAGATGGCCGTGAGCAAAAATTCAGCTTGAAAGTGTTCGGTGTAGATGTTCCGCCGCTTGCGCTAAGGTGGAGCAAAGTATCTGGAAGCAAAGATGTGAAAGTATCTACAAGCGGTACGGTTACGCTTCCGCGAGGCGTTGCCAGCGGATCTGCGGTTGTTCAAGCGACATTGATTAATCCATATGGCGGACAAGCTAAGGTTATTTTTGAGAAAGAGGTTACGTTAAAAGCAACAAATGGAGAGGGAGAACACTTCCCGGCAGAAGAATTCCTTGAGAGAATGAATAAGCTTCACGCGGCGCTGCTTGCTGGAGATCCTTCGGATGTGCAGGATGTACGCAATTTGCGCGATGAGATCGCCAAGCTTGATTTTGCCAAGGATCAATCCCTTATTGATCCTGTCTGGGTCAAAATAGCGCCTAAGCTTCCCGCATCGGTTAACCAAGCGGAGCTGAAGAAGACCGTGTTCCAGATCATTCAGTCTGTAGGCTCCCTGCAATATGATCCAGAAGCGAAGGGACTTGAAGCGATTCGAACGAATCCAGAATTCCGTGCTGCACTGAAGACGATTGCCGCTGCAGGCGGGGTAACAAGCCTTAGCATGGATGATTTCCTCGTTCTGTTGTTCGGTGATGGAGCTGACCGCCTAGGTGTTGAAGGGACCGTTCGCAAAATTATCTCGGATATGAAGCCTCAGGAGATCGCTCAGCTGCTCGGCAACAAGGAAAAAATAAATGCGGTTATTATGGAAGCCATGGGTGAAATTTTATCCAAAAAGGATGATTATGCATTAAGCGAGGCGCTGAACAACTTAGGTGTTAAATCGGCTGATGTACGACTATCTGTTTTTAAATTCCAACTAAAGCTGAAATATGATGAGCGGGCCCTTAACGCATTAACAGTTGCTTATATCCGTTCAGAAGTTATTTCGGCGGTGAAGATTACGGATAGCGGAAGGCAGCATGAATACAGCTTGAAGCTGCTTGGCACTGTTTTGCCATCCTCGTTCTTGAAATGGAAGAAAGTATCGGGAAGCAAAGATGTCACGGTCGATTCGCGAGGGAAAGTCACGATTCCGAAAAAGGTTGCTAATGGTACGGCTGTTATTCAAGCGACGTTAGTGAATCCATACGGCGGCTCTGCTAAAGTGATTTTCCAGCAAGAGGTGACGCTAGTTAATGAAGATATCGAAATTGATCCTAAGGCAGAGTTTAAGAGAATAGCTGAAGAATTGGATAGCAAGCTGAACGAGGTTAAGAAAAAGCTGAAAGCAGCGACCAACGATGAGCAGAAGGCACAACTGATCATGGATGTTGTACAGGCTAGAAATGTAGCTGTTGATGAGATCAATAAAGTAAAAACAACGAACGCGCTGAAAAATAAGGCGATAAACGAAACGAAAAGCAAGGTCAACAAATTGCTTACTACTATTATTATGGAAATCATGCGATCTTAACAAAAAGCAGCCAGTCTTCCTTCTCGTCTAAGAGAAAGGAGACTGGCTTCTTTCTATTCAAAACGGAAGGTGGTATGAGCATAATATGAGCAAGCATCATGCAAGGAAGAAACGGCGTCCGCGGCTTCAGAAGCCGGATACGATTAATATTATTTTAGGCTCGTTAACGCTTATTCTATTATTTGTGTGGGGCGGTCTCTATTGGAATGAATCATCACAACAATCACTTATTGTGAATGCGAATGGCGCAGCATTAAACGAGCAAGCACAGCTGAGTGAGGAAGAACTGTATGGGACAGCGCCTGAGAAAACGAGTCCAACTGTAGATGGCGTACCGCCAACGACTGACAAAACCGGCAAACCAGTGGAACAGGTGGCGGGTAAGCCTGCTGGAAGTGGAGGGGAAGCTGTACTGCCGGAGAAAGAGGCGGATAAGCCGGCAGGGGAAAATGAAAATCCTTTGCCCGTTCAGACGACGAAGCCATCAAGTACAACTAAACCGAACAAAGGGACGGAGACGAAGCCGAATGATGGTTCAACGTCAACGCCAACGACAAAACCAAAGCCAACGCCTTCGCCTGATCTACCGAATGTGCCGGAAACGGAAGCTCCAATTACGTCAACAGAAAAGTATGAGCAGCAGATTGTTCAGATTCAAGCTAAGTGTACGCAGGATATGAATGATGTTTTGGCAGGGGCGGAAACAAGTGTTGCACAATTGGATATGTCTGATCCTTACGCGTTTCAGGAGTTAAGCCAGAAATGGATGGATGGGCTTTCGAAGGTGGAAGCGACATGCAGTACAAAAATGCAGGGAATTATTGCACAAGCAGAAAAGGATAAAGTAGAGGCAGAAATTGCGGATAAGTGGGAGCAAACGTTCAGCGATCTCATGCTGCAGCTTCAAGGGCAATTCGAGGCGAAGCTGCTGCAATTGATGGGCGGTTGAAGCTAAGAACGTTTGGAGTTCCTTATTTTAATCAAATATAGATATAGTGGAAAGATCATTCATCCTTTGGCAAGGTGCGATCGCGGAGTACACGTTCGAGCAAGTTGCGAATTAAATCCAGGTCGTCCTTTTCCAAAGGAACCCCATCCCAGTGCAGCTGTTCATAATTCAAATATTCCTTCGCATTATGATTGAGCTCGATTGGCGGCTCAGGATAATCAGTAAGCCCAAGAAGATAATCAGCGGAAGTGCGCAGCTTGCGTGAAATGGTTTGAATGGATTCAAGAGTCGGCTGTCGATAGCCGGATTCATAGCCTGCATAGGTGCTTTTCGCAACTCCTAAATAATCAGCAACTTCCTGCATCGTTAATTTCCTCGATTTACGCAGCTGTTTAAGGCGCTTCGCAAACATCAATATCCCCCTCTCCAACGTCACAATGTCTATTTTAAATGATCATATTGCTTGCAAGGTAAATGCACACATAATTATATCATGTTTTCCAATTGCATGTACAAATCAGAACACTAGCTTGTTGTAAGCAACCTTACAGCCGCCCAAAGTCCCGCTCTGACTGCGAATTGACTCCATAAGCACATATATGTGCTTACAGCCGCCAAACTCATGATACTTCAAGGCTCTAAGAACATATACGTGCTAACAGCCAATTTAGATCACTATTTCAACGCTGGTTTTACTCAATAAGCACATATATGTGCTTACAGCCGCTAAACTCATGATACTTCAATGCTCTAAGAACATATACGTTCTAATAGCCAGCATAAATCCCCACTACAACGGCCCGCCAAACTCAATAAGCGTATATATGTACCTACAGCTACCAAACTAACATAACTTTAAGGCTTTTAGAACACCGACTTGCTTACAGTCACCTTCACTAATCAACAGCCCTGTATGCCGCCGCCGAAGTCTGTCGTTTTTGCAAAAGCTGCCTAAATACACGGATATTTGAACAATCATTATGGTTTTTTCTAATGAAAGCGCATTCTTTATAAGAGTACTATTAAGAGGTAAATATTTCTTGCCAAAAATTTTGCATGATTGCTAGAAACGTTTACAGCTTATTTTAGCCCATTTATGAAAGGGGAACAAATGCTGAATGAGTAAGCGATTGAAACGGAGCATGTCGTTAGTGTTGGCAGTAGTTATGGTTTTCTGCACGGTTTTTGCTGGATTTACAAATGAGCAAGCAGAGGCCGCGCAAACGACGCAGGCGCAGATGTGGAAGTTTGATTTTGGTTCAGCGCCAGCACCTGCTGGAAGTACAGGCGGTCCTGTTGCGGATGGTTATATCGGAATTACTGGAACGACGCTTTATACACCTGAGAAGGGCTATGGTTTGGATATGAATCTTGCTTCTCGTTTTCGAGGGGCAGAATCACCGGATAACGTAATTAACGATTTTGTTTTGGGAGGAACCAATGTTCCTTTTGTATTCAAAGCGGACATACCTAATGGCAACTATAAGGTCACGCTTTATTCCGGTGATCTTCTTCAAACGACTTCTACCTACAAAACGAAGGTAACGATTGAGGATGTAGCCGGGGAATCTATCAACTCTCGCAGAGCTGTAGAGAGCAAGGCTTATCATGCTTCAGTCGCAGATGGACAACTAAATATTCAACTGACAGGCGATGGAACATTCAGTGTATTGAACGCTGTCATCATCGAGCAAGTGCTTCCTTCTGCGCCAGAAGGACTCATGCTGACGAGTATAAGCGCAAGCGAAGTTTCAATGAAATGGACAGCTGTCACGGATGCGGTTTACTACCATGTATACCGTACGACTGGCGGCAGTGAGCCAAGTGCGCCGATTGCTGAGCAAATCAAAGAAACGAGCTATTCCGATGCTAATGTAAGTGTTGGGGATAGCTATACGTATTATGTTTCGTCCGTCAATGCCTTTGGCCAGCAATCGCCTTTAAGCACAGCTAGCGAGGCTGCCTCGATTCCGATGCCGCAGTCTCCTGTTGTTCCAACCAATCTAGCAGTTACCGAAGTAAATGCCGCCTCTACTCTGCTTGCTTGGGGCGCTTCTGCCGGAGCGGCGGACTATGTCATATATCGTTCGGATGCAGTGGATGGGACGTATGCTGAGATTGGCCAATCAGCAGCATTGTCGTATATCGATCAAACTGCGAATACTGCTATCGTACAATATTACAAAATAAAAGCACGGAATGGACAAGTCTTGTCCGACTTCTCGGCTTACGCGGCAAGCACCGTGTATATGCCGCCGATCGTCTTGCCGGATGGAGATGTAAAACTTTTTGATTTTGGAAAAGGTTGGGCAGCCGATGGTTATGTTTCCGTTTCCTCTGCTGCTGCTTATTCCGCGGAGCGAAAATACGGATTCGGTGATCCGGCAAAGGTAAGCTTCGTCGACCGCGGCACAGCGGATGCGCTGCGCTCGGACTTCAGCATCATAAAGGACACATCCTTCATTGTGGATCTGCCGAATGCAGATTACACCGTGTCTCTTATTGCAGGGGATCTGAATGGCGTAACGGATATTTCAATTACGGTCGAGAACATTGAAAAGGTAAAACGACTGGACGGCAATGCGGTTAGGCCAGCAGGTCAATTTCTTGAAATGAGCTTTGATATTGCGCTCGTAGACGGGCAGCTGAACTTCGAGTTTGCGGGGACTGCTCCAAAAATCAACGCGCTCGTCATTACGAAAAAGGCGGAGCGTACACCAGGCGAGCTGCCTACTATTTATTTAGCGGGTGATTCTACAGTACAAACGTACGATCCGTACTGGCTTCCACAAGCGGGCTGGGGACAAATGATTCCAAGCTTTTTCTCTGAAAATGTTATTTTCAAAAATCATGCGATCGGCGGTCGTAGCACCAAAAACTTTATATCCGAAGGCCGCTTGGATGAGGTGCTGAGAGCGATTAAGCCGGGCGATTATTTCCTCGTGCAATTTGGTCATAATGATGCAACGATTAGCGTTCCGGATCGTTATGCATCTCCAGCTGATTACAAAAACTATTTGAAAATGTATGTAAACGGCGCGAAGCAGCGCGGAGCAACGCCAATTCTTGTGACGCCGATGGGCAGGCGCAGCTTCAACGCCGAGACTGGAAAGTTTAACGTCAGCTTCCCAGAATACGTGCAAGCGATGAAGGAAGTTGGGCAGGAGCTTGACGTTAATGTGGTCGATTTGAGCACGCTGAGTATTGCGTATTACGATTCAATCGGTCCAGCAGCAACGTTATCCGTGTTCCTTCATACGCCAGCTGGTGTATACGGAGCATTCCCGAATGGCTCCGCTGATGATACGCATTTCCAAGAATATGGCGCCATCCAGCTCGCGCGTATGCTCTCGGCAGCGATCAAGCAGCTGGATTTGCCTCTTGCTCAATCCGTAAAAGAAATTGAATTGCCAGCAAACGTGCCAGCTAAGCCGACCAGCCTTATCGCTGGAAGCATAAGCAATGCAGGAGCATTGCTCAAATGGGACAAAACAGCAACGGCAGACATTTACAAAATCTATCGCAAGCTTTCCTCAGAGCCGGATAGCGCGTATGCGATGATTGGTACTTCTACACTTCCGACGCTGAATATGGGCGGCCTAGTTGAAGGGAACAGCTATTATGTTTATGTGACAGCAGTGAATGGCAAAGGAGAATCTGCGCCATCCGATCCCATCTTTATTCAAACGAAATCGGCATTGTACAAATATGATTTCGGAACGATTGGCGGTGTAGTTGAGGCCGGTTATACCGAGGTTACTCGCAATACGATCTACACCGCTGAACGCGGGTATGGCATAACAGACAGCACAGGTATGATAGATCGCGACCGCGGAGCGGGTACAGATGCGCTCAGACGAGACTTTGTTGCTTATTTTGGCAATAGCTATGAATTCAAAGTAGACCTGCCAAACGGTTATTATTCAGTCAAAACCTATACGGGGGACTGGATCGGGTCAACGAAAACGAATATTAATATTGAAAATAAGGATTATGGCACGGTATCATCGGGCAAGTAAAATATTGCTGAACGAGTGTTCAACATGATTGCCGTTAAGGACGGGCAGCTGAACATGATCCTCAGCGGTCAGACTGCTCATTTGAATGGGATTGAAATAACGCCGCTGCTTCTAGCGCCTACGAAGCTAAAACTAAACGATCTTGATTTGAGCAGCAACCCAATTAAGGCAGAGCTTTCATGGACGGGAATTGCGGATGCTGTAAAATATCATGTTTATCGCAAGGCTACTGTCGCAAGCAGCGCTGAGCTGCTAGGCGTGACGACGCAACCAACGTTTACTGATACTAGCGTGTATGTTGGCCTTGAGTACGTATATTCGGTGTCGGCAATAGACAATACCGGATTTGAGTCGGTGACCTCTAATTTCCTACAGGTGTCCATGATTGATCCGAATGTGGAGAAAGCAGCTATTCCATCTGGCCTTGCGCTTGCTTCCATTCACAAAAACGATATCAGCTTCACTTGGGATGCCGTTCCACAGGCAAGAATGTACAATGTGTATCGCGCCAAAGAAGCGAATGGCCCTTATACATTGATTGGAAAGTCATCTATGGCAGCTTATACCGACAACACCGTTTTGACGACGATTCCTTATTACTATAAAGTGGCCTCTGTCAATGAGGGCGGCATTTCTGAGCTGTCGGGTGCTTTGGAGACGCAGGCAATTACAACGCTTGTTCGTGCAATGGAGTATCTGGATCGTTCGCCTGTAGCCATTAAGACGGAGAACGGCAACTATTTGGGATGGCGTATGTTAGGACTTGATCCAGATTCAATCGGCTTCAATGTTTATCGTGACGGCGTCAAGCTTAACGATGAGCTGATCACGAAGAGCACGAACTATGTGGATACGGCGGGTACAGACACATCCTCGTACCATATTACTTCGGTGCTGAGCGGTATTGAGCAGGCGGCGACCAGCAGCTTCGGCGTTTGGCAAAAGCAGTACAAATCAGTGCCGCTGCAAAAGCCAGCCGATGATTATACGAAGGACGGACAGCCGTACTCGTATTCAGCGGGTGATGCTAGCGTAGGGGATCTCGACGGTGACGGTAAATATGAGATTGTCATGTTATGGTCGCCATCAAACAGCAAAGACAATTCCCAAGCCGGTTATACGGGCATTGTGTATATGGACGCTTATAAGCTTGACGGCACGCGGCTATGGCGCATTAATCTCGGACCAAATATTCGAGCAGGAGCGCATTATACGCAGTTTATGGTTTATGACTTGGATGGTGATGGACGTGCGGAAGTAACGTTCAAGACAGCGGATGGTACGATTGACGGAACGGGCAAAGCCATCGGCGATCCTAGCAAGGATTATCGCAACAGTACCGGATATGTTTTGTTAGGCAATGAATATTTAACCGTATTCGAAGGCTTAACTGGAAAAGCGCTTGCCACAACAGAGTATGATCCGCCTCGCGGTGATGTTGCAGCGTGGGGAGATGCTTACGGCAATCGGGTAGACCGTTTTCTAGCAGCGGTCGCGTATCTTGACGGCGAGAAGCCGAGCTTAGTTTTTAGCAGAGGGTATTACACGCGAACGGTGCTTGCCGCTTATGACTATCGCAATGGTCAGCTGACGAAGCGGTGGGTATTTGACTCTAACGATGAAGGAAACGGCTCCTTTGCAGGCCAAGGGAATCACAATTTATCGATAGGCGATTCGGACGGCGACGGCAAAGACGAGATTCATTTTGGCGCGATGGGTATTGATGACGATGGCAAGCCGCTCTACAATACGGGACTTGGCCACGGTGATGCGATGCACTTTGGCGACCTCGACCCTGAACGTCCGGGACTGGAAATATTCGCTGTACAAGAGCATAGCGACTCTCCATACGGGATGGATTTGAAGGATGCGCGTACAGGCGAAATTATTTGGGGTATTCATACCGGCGTAGATACGGGCCGCGGGATGTCAGCTGATCTCGATCCAAGATATTTGGGTGAAGAGATGTGGAGCGCCAATATTGTAAGTAGCGAGCATATCCCGGTTACAGGATTGTACAGCGCTAAAGGCGAGAAAATAACGACGAGCATCCCAAGCTCGACAAACTTTGGCGTATGGTGGGATGGCGATCTGCTGCGCGAGCTGCAGGATTATAATCGCATCGATAAATGGGATTATATGAATGCAAAAACGGTTAATTTATTGACCGCAGTTGGCTCCGCTACAAATAACTCGACGAAAGCGAACTCTAGCTTGCAGGCTGATTTGTTCGGCGACTGGCGTGAGGAGATCATGTGGCGTTCAGAAGACAGCAGTGAATTTAGAATCTACTCTACTGTGGATGAAACTGAATATCGCATTCGCACGCTGATGCATGATCCGAACTATCGTTTAGGAGTAGCTTGGCAAAATGTTGCTTATAATCAGCCGCCGCATCCAAGCTTCTATTTAGGAGACGGAATGGCGATGCCAGCAGCTCCAAATATTCAATATATTCAAGCGCTAGTTACCTCGATAACGGTAACAGCGGCAGGGCAAGCTGATTCTGTTAAAGTAGGCAGCACGCTCCAGATGAATGCAGAGGTTCATATGGACACTGCGGCTAACAAAAATGTTGTTTGGTCAGTTGTGAATGAGGATGGCAGCTCTACTGCTCTGGCAGCAATCGGAACAGATGGCCTGCTTCATGCGGCAGCGGAAGGAAAGGTAACCGTCATAGCGACGGCTGCGGATGGATCGGGTGTAAAAGGGGAGAAAAAAATTACCCTGCTTGCGAATCCAGTCGCTTCACCAAGTCCAACACCGACACCAACACCAACTCCAAGTCCAACACCGGATTCACCGCCTGGTGGTACAGCGCCAACTCCAGCACCTGCTGGCAATCAAGTAACGGTTGAAGCAGTGACAGTGAACGGAAAAGCGACAGCGGTGGTAGAAGCTGCGGATCTCCAAAAAGCGATCGAAACAGCAGCGAAATCGCTCGCCATTAAGGTGAATGCGGTAGGGTCTGCCAAATCAGTAGAGATCAGCATTCGTGGCGGTGCGTTTGCGGGCTTGAATACGAAGGATGAATTATCTTTAACCATTGATACGGGCTCGGCAAAAGTAACCCTTTCAAGCAAAGCACTTAAGGGTGCGCTTGGCGCAGGTACAGAAACGCTTAAACTATCAATCGATAGGATGGATGCTTCTGGTCTCTCCGAGACTATTCGAGAGAAAGTTGGCGATGGAACCGTCTATGATTTCAATCTATATGTAGGCGATAAGAAAATAAGTGAATTCGCGGGCGGCAAGCATGCACTTGAGATAAGTGTTCCTTATGTGCTTAAGCCAGGTGAGAAGCCGGGCAATGTGGTTGTTTATTATATCGCAGACGATGGCAAATTCGAAATCGTTCGCAATGGAAAGTATGATGCAAAAACAGGGACGATCACCTTCAAGACGAATCATTTCAGCTATTATTCTAGCCTATATGCGGCATCTGCATTCACGGATCTGAATCAAGCTTTATGGGCAATCGATCCAATTGAAGCATTGGCAGCGCGCAGCATTGTTAATGGCTATGGAGATGGCAGCTTCCAGCCAAATGGCGAGGTGACACGAGGAGCATTTGTGAAAATGCTGATGCTGGCATTAGAGCTTGAAGACAGCGAAGGCGTAAGCAGCTTTAGCGACGTGAAAGCAGGCGCATGGTACGCCAGCTCAATTGCCGCAGCTGAGAAGCTTGGCATAATAAAAGGCAAGTCTGACGGAACCTTTGGCGTGAACGAGCTTATCTCACGGCAGGACATGGCCGTTATGGCCTACCGTGCAGCTGAGGTGGCTGGCTTGAAGCTTGTGAGCGGAAGCGCAATTGCTTTCACCGATCAGAAGGAGATTGCCGATTATGCAGTCAAGGCTGTTCAGGAAATGCAGTCGACAGGCATTCTGAACGGCATGTCGGGTAATACATTTATGCCAAATGGATGGAGTACAAGAGCACAGGCAGCAAAAGTCATTTATTCGATGATGAGCATGCTCGAATAAAATACGTCAACTGAGTAGATCCCTATAGCGAAGGAAAGCCGAGTGATTCGGATTCCGCAGCTATAGGGATTTTTTATTCAATAATATCTTGAATATGCCATGGGGACTTAGCAGTTTCTCGTTTGAACATAAAGGTATAGACGCTGCTTCGGCGAGGCTTATTCAGCTGATGGATGGATACAGGCAATCTTATTTCGGTCGTTAAAGCATCACCAAGCTCATCGGTGTGGATCTGACCTTTGGATTTTGGCGGGATTTGCTCTCGTATGGAAACGAGTGACTCCATGACATGTAAGATGGAAGCGAGCTTTTCCTTAGGCATTTCTTTGGCGAGCGGAAGCAACAACTCATGGTCTTGATGATACATCGCTTCAACGAAGCTTCTAGCCAGAACGCTCGGCTGAACAGATTCGAAATAAGGTTTGATTTGACCAGCAGCCTTATGTACCATCATTTGGTGCGCAGGGTCTGGCGTATCTGATTTATGGGTGGAGCTGCCTAGAAAATGAATGCAAAAGTGACCAGAGAAGCCATTCTCCGGAATGCCGTCTCCGCCATGCGGCATGCCATTCATAGAAGCAGCGAGCCAGGTATCGCCGGAGTGGACGAGTATGGCTTTTCTTTTCCAGCTCCATTTGTCATTATAAATTTGCTTCATAACACGGGAATCTTCTTTCGTTAATGGCTGTACATCTGCATGATCACTGCCAGCGCGCCTCTGTACATGGAATGTTAATCCCGTCTCCAGCTCCGTCACGGAAAACATGCTTTTTTTAGGCAAAAGCTCCGTTGCTTGCTGCCATGTCAACAATTTCCCGTAATGCTGTGTCCGCAAACCTTCGGCTAATCGAACCAGCTTCTTAGCCAGGTTGTCAGGCAAAATTATTTTTTCTGCTTTTGCTTCGTTCCAGAGCTGTCCAGAGCGATCCAAGCGATAATGTACCGTTTCAGCAGACTTTAGTACAATGTCTATATCGGAATAATAGTCTATTTCAGCTTCAGGGACATGCTTGGATTGACGCAAAGCGGCATTTATTTCTTGGCTTTCAATTTGCAGCTCGCTCATAAATGAGGATTGTTGACCAGAGCGGACAGTCATAATCATTATATGTTGCTGCTGCTCATTTGATTTTTTTGGCTTCAACATCATCGTCTGCGCAGCGGCATCGTTGGCTTGTAAGATTAACAGCGATATAAGAACGAATACAACAACAGCTGCTTGTCTCCAGATCCGGGTCATAAGTTGTCCTCCTCCAATCCCAATTGTCGTTATCTTTATATTCAGCCATTTTCACGTTAATTATGTGGTCACCGCGCATGCATGCTTCTGCCTAAAATGATTCATACTAGCACGGATACTACTGTATAGGGGTGATTAACGACAATGGGATTGCCGTGGATTCTGGCCATATTGTTTTTGTTCCAGCAAGGAGCATATTCTGATTCTTTAGTTATCGAGCATGAAGGCCATGCGATTTCGGAAATGAAACGTGCACAGTATAGCGATTCGATGACTGGCATTCCGCTCGTTAATCAAGAGAAGCTTGATAAATTTATGGATGAGCTTGATAAACGTGTGCAGAAGGCTCCTATTAACGCAGCGCTTGATGGAGCGGGGAGAATCATGTCCGAGCAGACAGGAAGCAAGCTTAATCGGAAAGCGTTCGAGGAGCTGTTTTACAGCTTTATTTTTGAAGGGGAACTATTAAAGCTTGAGGCTCCTATGCTAACGACTTATCCGAAAGTAGACAGCGAGCTGCTCTCGAACATCAAAATCAAAAAAATTGGACTCTATGCTACATACTACAACTCACGCAACAAAAACCGTTCTCATAATGTTGAATTAGCTGCGAAAGCAATTAATAACCATGTCGTTTTCCCGGATGAACGGTTTTCTTTTAATGAGGTTGTTGGCATGCGGACAAGGGAAAAAGGGTATTTGCGTGCTCCAGTCATTGTGAGGGGAGAAGTTTCGGAAGACGTCGGCGGTGGTATTTGTCAAATTTCATCTACCCTCTTTAATGCGGTGGACCGGGCAGGACTCAAAATTGTTGAGCGCTACTCACACAGCCGGCATGTCAAATATGTTCCTCCAGGACGCGATGCGACGGTAAGCTGGTATGGGCCGGACTTTGTGTTTCAAAATAAATATGATCAGCCTATACTCATTCGTGCTTATGCGCAGGGAGGGCAGGTTAGCATCGTTATTTGCTCTTCGGAAGACGTTAATGCAAAAACGAGACAAGTGCCCAGCGCTTCTAAAAAATTGCCTGAGGAAATCAAGCTGGAGATGGATGCTGGCGGCTCGGAGCCAAAGAAATAACATAAAAGTTTAGATTAGGGACTGCCAGTTGGCAGTCTTTTTATTATGTAATTTATTGCTAGATCTCAATTGCAAAGGTAAAGTAAAGCAAGGGAGAGATGCTTATGGATTACAAAATTGTTTTTTTCGATGTAGATGGAACGATTACGCACCATGAGGATGGCAGCATTTCAAATCAAACAAAAAAAGCGATAAAGGCGCTAATCGACAAAGGAATCAAGGTCGTTGCTGCAAGAGGCAGGCCGTTATCCATGTGCGAAGAAATAAGAGAACTCGGAATCGATACGTTCATCACAGCAAATGGCGCGTATGTAAAACATAAGAAAGAGATCATTCATAAATTGCCGATGGACAAAACGCTTATGAGACAAGTATTTGATTTTGCTCATACCAATGACCACGGGTTATCCTTTTATACTGCCTTTGGCGATGGCGAGAACGACATAGATATGCTCGAATTTGTAGGGCTAGGCATTGCGATGGGCAATGGGAGTGAACGGCTAAAAGAAGCAGCTGATTTTGTTACCAAAAAGTCGAGCGAGGACGGAATTGAGTTTGCGCTCAAAAAGTATGGGATTATATAACCCTTTCCTTCTTAAACGAAGGTGGGAGGCTTTTTTGATGACGGTTTGGTACGAAAGGGTTGACACCGCTAAGCGATTTCGTGATGATGGAGTAGAGCATGTAGCGGAAGGAGCTGACCTAAGATGAATTTAATAGTGGAACAACCAGCAGCTCGCTGGTACAAAAAAGAAATGGGGCTTTCCGATGGTGATGCGATTCGTATTTACGTTCGCCTGGGCGGCTGCGGCAGCGTTCATCCAGGACTTTCACTTGGCATTATGAAGGATGAGCCCAAGACAGCGGGACTTCGTGATGTCGTAGAAGGTATTACCTATTTTATAGAAGATGACAATCTGTGGTATTTGGATAATAAGACGCTTCGCATTTCTTTTGACGAGAAGTATGAAGAAATTAAAATGGTTGTGGAATAACCACATGGCATAGCAGGACAACAAAAAAGGAGCAGCTCCAATAGGTCATAAACCTTAAAGAGCTGCTCCTTTATTGCGTGTTGGCGCTTATTTGCTACTTATCAAGAGGCGATTCTGCTTCAGTTTTGTCCTGACATGAGCTTTTTGAGCAATTGCAGCATTTGCCGTTATGACGATGACCAGCTGCCTTGTCTTTATCATGCGGTGCTCCGTTTTTTGTATTCTCCTTGTTATCCTCATTTAAAGATGTCTGTATGTCCACTTTGTTTACCGCCATCCTCTCATTTGCCGATCACTTATTCCTATTATAAAAGTATGATCATGGAGGCCGCATCGGGGAACCTCCCTATTTGCTAAGCAGCTTTCGCATAGAAACCCTTAGCTATAGTTCAGGGAGTTCCCCGACATACAAATGGAAGAGAATCCCCTAAACTAAAGGTGTAGCAAACGAAAGCGAGCACAGCATAAACGATTAACACCACACATTAGGAGGATTTCATATGGAGCATGCTCCTTTGAGAAGGGTTGAACAGCTTGCTTTGAAGAAGCAAAAGGTGTTTCTGACAAGCAAGCTGAGATATATATTGCGAGCCATGTTAGCGAGTATGTTTATCGGATTTGGCGTAATCGTAGCGTTTAAGACAGGCAGCTTTTTCTATGAGTCACATAGTCCGCTAACCTATCCAATGGCGGCGATAACGTTTGGTGCAGCAATCATTCTAATCTCATATGGCGGAGGAGATCTTTTTACAGGTAACACCTTCTATTTCACCTTTGCAGCTCTTAGGGGCAAAATGCGCTGGCAAAACGTTGTAAAGCTATGGTGTGCAAGCTACGCAGGCAACTTTCTTGGTGCAGTTGCTTTCGCCCTTCTCATATGGGCAACCGGATTGTTCAGCGATGCGTCCGTTAATGGATTTTTACTCAGTGTCGTAGAGAAGAAGCTTCACGCTCCGGTATGGGAATTGTTTTTCCGAGGTGTATTGTGTAACTGGCTGGTCTGCTTAGCGTTTTTTGTTCCGATGTCACTGCGCGGAGATGGGCCGAAATTGTTCGCTATGATGCTATTCGTATTCTGCTTCTTTATTTCAGGCTACGAGCACAGCATCGCTAATCTTTGCACCTTCGCCATTGCGCTTGTGCTGAATCATCCAGGAACCATTTCACTCGAAGGCATGATTCATAATCTTGTACCTGTAACACTAGGTAATTTAATCGGTGGCTCCGTCCTTATGGGCGTTATGTATTATTTCGTAAACAAACCATTTGAAGAGGTGGAATAACAATGAAAAAATCAAAAGTTGTCGTTATTGGTGTAGGAGCAGTAGGATCCACAACAGCCTATACGCTGCTGCTTCGCAGCCGGATGGATGAGCTTGTGTTAATAGATGCGAATGCAGGCAAAGCAGTTGGGGATGCGCTTGATATGAATCACGGGATGCCATTCCTTGGTCAGACTAAAGTATGGGCAGGAACTTACGAGGACTGTAAGGATGCGGATATCGTCATCATTACAGCTGGAGCAGCACAGAAGCCTGGGGAGCCAAGGCTGAATCTATTAAAGCGCAACATTGCCATCTATGAAAGCATCGTATCCGAAGTATTGAAATACAATGATGACGGCATTCTATTAATCGCGACGAATCCGGTAGATATTATGAGTTACTTCTGCCAGAAAAAGTCGGGCTGGCCAACTCACCGTGTTATCGGTTCGGGCACATTGCTCGATAGTGCTCGTTTCCGCTACCTGATCGGCGAGCGATTGCAGCTTGACCCGCGCAGCGTACATGCCCATATCATTGGGGAGCATGGGGACTCCGAGCTTCCATTATGGAGCCTCGCAAACGTAGCTGGTTCGTCCATCTCGCTCAGCGAGGAAGAAAAGTCCGACATCTTTACGCATACGAGAGATGCAGCCTACGAAATCATAGAAGCGAAAGGTGCCACTTATTACGCTATTGCGTTAGCACTGGATCGCATTGTAACTGCGATACTATCCAATGAGTCGGCTGTACTCAATGTATCCACGTTAGTAGAAAACTACCACGGCATATCAGATGTATACATGGGTGTTCCGTGCGTCGTTGATCGCAATGGAGTAAGAGAGGTGCTGGACATTCCAATTACAGAGGAAGAAAAAGCGCTGCTGCACCGTTCGGCGAACAAGCTGAAGGAACTGATTGAAACGATCTCGGTTTAGACAAAAATAAGAGGAGCTGATCGTCATGGTAACCAAATGGCTAAGCGAAAACAAATATGCAGCGGGCTTAATGCTTGTGCTGCGGTTGTACTTGGGATGGCAATGGCTGAGCGCTGGATGGCATAAGCTTGGCGGATTTGATGCCAGCGGATTTTTAAAAGGAGCTATCGGCAACCCAGTAATGGATAAAGCGACAAACGAATTAGTTTATCCGACGTTCACTGCATTTCTAGAACATGTTGCTCTTCCGAATGCAGGCATCATTAACTTCCTCATTCCCGTTGGTGAATGTTTGGTAGGGCTTGGACTTATCGTTGGCGCACTTACGACAGCTGCAGCATTTTTCGGATTATTAATGAACTTCATGTTTATGTTTGCAGGTACGGTATCGACTAACCCTTGGATGCTGCTGATCGGAATTATCGTATTCATCGCTGGCACGAACGCAGGCAAATTCGGTATTGATTACTTTGCCCTTCCTTATCTGCGCAAACTATTTAAGAAAGGCAACCGCAGCGATAGCAGGTATGCGGACGACAATACAATCCCTCGTTAGAGCGGAACGAATGTAAAGAATAAGGGTTGCTCCACAAGTAGGTATCTACTTTTGGGGCAACCCGTTTTTTTGCTCGATTGACATGAACTCCTTAGTTTGTTACTTTAATTATATATATTCGTATTGGTTTAGTTGGATTTAAGTGAGTGGAGGTGTGTCAAATCAACATTGAGAATATAGAAGCATTCGTCTATGTCATCCATTGTGGAAGCTTTAATAAAGCAGCTGACGCGTTGTATTTGTCTCAGCCTTCTGTAACAGCAAGAATTAAGTCCCTTGAGCAGGAGCTCGACTGCAAGCTGTTCGACCGAAATGGCAAACAGATTCAAATAACCGAAGACGGTAAACGATTTCTCCCTTATGCCCAGCAGCTGCTGCTCATCTATCAGAAGGGCAAGCAGCATATTAATCAAAAGAAGTCACTGCCGAACGAGTTCCGAATTGGCTGTACCGTGTCTGTCTCCAATTATATTATTCCTGACTTATTGCCTCGCTTGAAGAAGAAATTTCCAAACACTCACTATAAGATTATCACAAGCACCACGGATGAGATTGTGAATAAAGTGCTGAGCAAGGAAGTGGATATTGGCTTTGTTCGCAAGGTGAATCATCCAAGCCTGCAGTCGACCAAGTTCTATGAAGATCCAATACGGCTGCATGTGTATCATGGGCATCCGTTCTTAACAACGGATATGCTGACGGTTGAGGCGATTGCTGAACAGCCGCTCGTTTTTTTTGAATGCGGCTCATTGGATTGGCTTCGCATTCATCGTATATTCGAGAATTTGGAGCTGCCGCCCAACATTCAAATTCAGACGGACAATTCCGAAATGGCCAAAAAGCTTGTCATTCAGAAAGCAGGCATCGCGTTTCTTCCAGGCTTATGCGTCCAGCAGGAGCTGCAGGATGGGAAGCTTTATCCGATACGCGTCCCGGAGACGGAAGGTATTTTTTTGCAGACGAACCTCATTTCGCATCATGGAGAGCATCTGGAATTTGTACATGCCATTACGGAAATAGGCAAGCAATTAGCAGATGCGGAGCTAAGCTTATCAGCAAATATAAATCTGTAATATAAAAACTCTATTATTCGATAGGCGCTTGATATGGTACATTCATAATTACAGTTAAGCCGATATGAATAGTGCACTTAATCACATTCGTCCACTGCTCCTACTGAAGCAGCGGACGTTTTTTGTTGATAAAAGCATCATTGGATTATTCAATTTTCTTATAGAAGATCTCTATAAGCTATAGGATTGACGAAGCTGGCAGTCCGGTGATAAAGTGAATTCAACACAATTCTTACTTAACAGGTAGGAATTATAAGGATTTAAACATTTAGGGGGAAAAAGAAAATGAAAAAACGTTTCGTTTTATCGATTGCACTCGTCCTTGCCCTTACAGTTGCTGGCTGCGGAAGCAATAAAAACAACACCGGCGGCAGTGTGGAAACAGGAAGCGGAGAGGCTTCCAAATCCGTAACAAAAATTGTTGTTGGCACAGGAACACAATTCCCTAAAGTTTGCTTTATAGATGAGAATGGTAAGCTTACTGGTTTCGATGTAGAGCTTGTAAGAGAAATTGATAAACGTCTTCCAGATTATGAATTTGACATTCAAACGCTTGAATTTACGAACCTGCTGTTAAGCTTGGAAACGAAAAAAATTGACATGATTGCACATGAGATGGAGCAAAATCCGGAACGCGTACAGAAGTACCTCTTTAATAAAGAGCCTTATGCGCACTGGAGAAACAAGATCATAGTAGACAAGGACAATAATTCAGTTCAAACGTTGGCTGATCTAAAAGGTAAAAAAGTGCTAACAACGGCAACAAGCGCAGCGGCAACGATTCTTGAGAATTACAATAAGGAAAACGGAAACGCGCTTGAGCTTGTGTATCAAAATGGCGGTGCAAACGACAACGTATCGCAAGTAACCTCGGGCCGAGTGGATGCCTTCCTCGCTGCTGACTTTACTTTATCGTTAGTTGATCCGAAGAAAGAGCTTAAAGCAGTAGGTCCGGCACTGAGCGAAGCAGACATCTTGTTCATGTTCCGCAAGGACGATCCGGAGCAGCAAAAGCTTTCTGATGCAGTTGATGTGGTAATCAAAGAACTGAAAGCAGACGGTACGCTGGCTAAGCTTAGCTCAGAATGGCTGGGCGATGATTTTACTTCCCAAGAAAAATAAACCCATTTGAAAGGTGAGATGGCTAAGGTGGGAGAACCTTTTGATATCAGCTATGTGTTCGAGTATCTAATAAAGCTGCTGCCTACCTTGAAAGTCACTCTTCTTATTGTGGTGAGTTCCATCGTACTTGGGGTTGGCGTCGGATTTATCGTCGCCTTTCCCCAGCTTTATAAGATTCCGGTTCTAAGACGGTTTTCACAGGTGTATTTATCTTTTTTTAGAGGGACGCCTATACTCATTCAGCTATTTCTGTTTTATTACGGCTTGCCTGAAGTTTTGAAGCTTTTTCATTTGGATGTGGCTAAAGTGCCGGCATTATATTTTGTCATTCTTACTTATGCGCTGCACAGCGGAGCCTATATAGCGGAGATGATTCGCGCGGCTGTCGGGGCAGTGGATCGGGGCCAGGTTGAAGCAGCTTATGCGGTAGGAATGACGGGTTTCCAAGCTTTTACCCGAATTGTACTACCTCAAGCCGTTTCGATTGCATTGCCGGTATTCTCTAATCTTGTCATTGCAAATTTGAAGGATACATCACTCGCCTTTTCGTTAGGTATTATGGAATTAACAGGAAAATCACAGACACTGGCTGTTATGTCCAGGCATTTCCTTGAAACGTATGTATCGCTCGCGATTATCTACTTTATTTTGAGCTTTGGGCTTGAGAAGCTGTTCCATTTGATCGAACGCAGGTTATTGAAGCACGAGCGCCGCATCGCGGTAGAAGACAAAGAACCTCTTATCAAAAAAGATAAAGCAAGGCGGTTTGCAGCCGGGATAGGCTTTGGCAGAGGAGGAAGGGAAAATGAAGCTTGATTTCGCATTCATATGGACGGCGTTTGTTCAGCTTTTGAGCGCGGTGCCAACGGCTTTGGCGATTACGTTCGTTTCTGTTTTTTGCGGCTTCCTCATTGGCACATCTGTAGCTGTCATTAGACTTTATAAGATTCCAGTCCTTTATCCTATCGCCGTTTCCTATGTTACCGTCATCCGCGGAACTCCTATGCTAACGCATTTATTGCTTATTTATTTCGGTTTGCCGATTATCGTTGATGGTATAGCTGAGGCGTTGGGCTTATCGTTCCGTTCGGTCTCGATTCCCATGATAGGGTTCGCTTATATTTCTTTCTCGATTACGGCTGGCGCATACATGTCTGAGGTTGTCAGATCGGGACTGCTTGCGGTTAACCGCGGACAAATGGAAGCAGCGTATTCCATTGGAATGACGACCTCTCAGGCGATGCGCCGAATTATTTTGCCCCAAGCCTTTGCCGCAAGCTTGCCTAACTTATCGAACTCGGTAATTGGCATGCTGCACGGATCAACGCTGGCTTTTACAGTGTCGGTCGTTGACATTAATGCAAAAGCGCAAATCGTTGCTTCAACAAACTGGAAGTTTTTTGAGGCTTACCTTGCCGCAGCTCTTATTTTCTGGGGATTAACCTTTTTCATCGAGCGACTGACCGCGTTAGCCGAGAAGCGCTTTAACCTGTACAACAGAGGCGGTGTCTCATGATTAAGCTGACGCAAATTAAGAAGAGCTTTGGACGCAATGAGGTGCTCAAAGGAATCGATCTTACAGTCAAAAAAGGCGAGGTCGTTGCGATACTCGGACCAAGCGGCTCCGGCAAAACAACGCTGCTGCGCTGCATCAATTATTTAGAGAAGCCTAGCGACGGTCAAATTTCGATTGATGATTTCACCGTTAATTGCAAGCGTCCAGATAAAAAAGGAATTCATACGCTTCGGCAAAAAAGCGCAATGGTTTTCCAGCAATATAATTTATTTAAGCATAAGACGGCAATTGAAAATGTAATGGAAGGTCTCCTCATCGTTAAGAAGCTTCCGAAAGAAGAGGCGCGGCAAAAAAGCGAGGAGCTGCTTGAAAAGGTTGGCCTTGGCAATAAGCTGCATGCTTATCCGAGCGAGCTCTCTGGCGGACAACAGCAGCGTGTGGGCATCGCTCGCGCGCTGGCGCTGAATCCAGAAGTTATATTGTTCGATGAGCCGACTTCGGCGCTTGATCCAGAGCTGGTTGGCGAGGTGCTTAGCGTTATTCGCAAAATCGCAAAAGAAGGCATCACGATGATTATCGTGACCCATGAAATGAGCTTTGCGCAGGATGTTGCCAGCCATGTTGTCTTTATGGACGGCGGGGCGATCGTTGAAGAGGGCAGGCCTAACGATATTTTCACCAATCCGAAAGAAGAACGAACCAAGCAATTTTTGAAACGGATCACACCTGAGGGTGTCTATTCCATCTAACACATAGAGGAGCGAATCAATATGTCACTCAAAATTGGCATTCTGGATCAAAGTATAATTTTTCCCGGTCAAACTGCTGCTGAAGCCTTGGCGAATACCGTGAGGCTGGCGCAATTGGCAGAAACGCTTGGTTTCGAGCGCTTCTGGGTATCTGAGCATCATGATTCTCCCGGGATGGCGGGGTCCTCGCCAGAGGTGCTTATTGCTTATTTGCTGGCTCAAACATCATCCATTCGCATTGGTTCAGGCGGCGTAATGCTCCAGCATTACAGCCCTTATAAAGTAGCAGAAAATTTTAATGTGCTTGCTTCACTCGCGCCAGGAAGAGTTGAGCTTGGCATCGGGCGAGCGCCAGGCGGATTGCCGCGTTCTACGAAAGCTTTGCAGAAGGGCGTAGCGGAAGCTGATACTTTAGCTGAGAAGCTGACAGAGCTGGAGCACCTGCTCCATGATAAGACTGGTGAGGAGCATCCGCTGGCTGGGCTTGTTGCAAGTCCGCTGCCGAAGCAGCCTGCTGACATTTTTTTGCTTGGCACAAGCTTATCAAGCGCGGAGCTGGCTGCGGAGAAGGGTTATCCGTATGCTTTTGCATTATTCATTAATAACGATCCGGATACGGCTCAAAAAGCGATAGATACGTATCGGACTAAGTTTAATCGGTCGTTTGGCGGAGAGCCTAAAGCTATTCTAGCATTGTCAGTAATAGCGTCAGATTCGGAAGAAGAAGCGAATGAGCTCGCAGGTCATTTTAAAAATGTGAGAGTTACACTGGCAAGCGGCAAGACTGTAAACGTAGGCACGCTGGAACAAGCGAAGGAATTTGCTAGGCAGGCGGGAGAGACGTTTACAGCAGAGGAAAGGGATGCGGATATTACCCGCGGCACCAAGGAGACGGTTCGCAAACGACTGCTTGAAATTGGGGAGCAGTATGGCGTGGATGAGTTTATTTTTACGACGATTATTCCTGATTTCGCCAAGCGTGTACGATCCTTCGAGCTGCTTAAGGAAGCCTTTGAAGGAGAGTTGGTATGAGCGATTTCTCAGCCCAATTCATAGAAGAGAAGCTGATAACCATTCGAAGGCAGCTGCATCAGCATCCTGAGCTTTCTCATGAGGAGTTCGAGACGTCGGCTTCCATACGCGGCTGGTTAACGGAGGCGGGCATTCGCGTTGTTGATTATGGACTTCAAACCGGTGTCATTGCAGAGATTGGAGGATTGCATGGCGGCCCAATTGTCGCGGTTCGCGCGGATATAGACGCACTGCCGATACAGGAGGAGACGGGTCTTGCATTTGCTTCAACAATTCCGGGTAAAATGCATGCCTGCGGACATGATTTCCACACGGCCTCAATCATAGGAACTGCTCTTTTGCTCAAGGAAAGGGAGCAGGAGCTGCAAGGAACGGTGCGCTTGTTGTTCCAGCCTGCGGAAGAAAAAGCAAAGGGTGCTCAGAGGCTTATTGCAAGCGGAGCTTTGGAAGGCGTGAGCGCGGTGTTCGGCATGCATAACAAGCCGGATCTCCCAGTTGGAACGATTGGAATTACAGGCGGGCCAATCATGGCGGCAGCTGATGGTTTTGTCGTTGAAGTGGAAGGCCGCGGCAGTCATGCCGCAGTACCTGAAGCGGGTCTTGATCCGATCGTAACCGCGGCGCATATGATTACGGCACTGCAATCGATCGTAAGCCGCAGCGTAAGCGCGCTGGACAGTGCGGTTGTTAGTGTGACGAGGCTTCATGCGGGAACCGCTTGGAATATTATTTCGGACAAAGCGGTATTTGACGGTACGCTGCGTACGTTTGAAGAGCATGTCCGCACGACAGTCCGCGAGCGCTTTGATCAGGTCGTAAACGGTGTAGCATCGGCGTTTGCAACGAGTGCGAAAGTGAATTGGCTGGAAGGGCCGCCGGCAGTGGTCAATGATCAGAAGTGGGCCGATCAAGCTTCGATAACAGCGAATGCTCTTGGCCTTGCAGTGGTGAAGCCGACGCCTTCTCCGGCAGGCGAGGATTTTGCGTTTTATTTGAAGGAAGCCGAAGGGGTGTTTGTGTTTTTTGGCACAGCCGGCTCACAGGAATGGCATCATCCAGCCTTTGATTTAGATGAAAAAGCATTGCCGATTGCTGCTTCTTTTTTTGCTTCCCTTGCTGTGGATGCTCTGCGCAAGCTGGCGGGCGAGAATGCGCCGGGAGGACGACAACATTCTGAAATCATATGATGTGATCATCGTTGGAGCGGGCTCCATGGGGATGAGCGCAGGTTATGAGCTCGCAGCCCGCGGAGCAAGGACACTGCTCATTGATGCTTTTGATCCGCCGCATAATATGGGAAGCCATCACGGCGAGCCGCGTCTAATCCGGCATGCCTATCATGGCGGCGATACTTATGTGAAGATGGCGCTTCGTGCCGATGAGAGGTGGCTGGCACTCGAGAAAGCAACGGGGGAAAAGCTGCTGGAGCGATCAGGCGTGCTCAATATGGCAGAATCGAGCTTTTACAATTATGAAGGCAGATTAGGCGATGCTATGGCCAATGGCGTTCAAGTGGAGCTGCTGCGTGCGGACGAAATTAATCGGCGTTTTCCAGGTGTTCAATTGGCTGGTTCCTTTCAAGGGATGTACGAGCCGAATGCGGGTTACTTGTACAGTGAAAAATGTGTAGCTGCTTATAAGAATCAGGCTATAGCAGCTGGTGCGGAGCTTCTGGTAAACAGCTTCGTTACAGATATTCAGGCGAATGCTTCAAGCGTCACCGTTCATACGAATGAAGCTGCCTATACCGCACAGCAAATCATTATTACCGCCGGCGCATGGTTTGGCATGCTCGCGAAGCATGTTAAGCTTCCCATTCGTGCAGTTCGCAAGGTAGTTGGGTGGTTTGAAACGCGTTCACCCGCTTTTGATGCAGGCGTATTTCCCGGCTTCACTTGGGGCGGCGCGATGGGAGGCTACTATGGCTTTCCGAGCATTGGCGGCGCAGGAATTAAAATTGGCAGACACGATACAGGCGTGGAATGGCAGCCAGGTGAGCCGATTGCTCCATTTGGTGCTTATCCAGAAGATGAAGAGGATCTTCGCCGTGCGCTTGCCGCTTTTGTTCCGGATGCGGCCGGCAAGCTTTTGCGGGGTGCAGTATGCAAATACGAGTTTACGCCTGATGAGGATTTCATTATTGATGCTCATCCTGAGCATCATAATGTGCTGCTTGCTGGCGGTTTTTCCGGTCATGGCTTTAAATTTGCGAGCGTGGTAGGCGAGATTTTGGCTGATAAAATACAAAAAAAGAATACAGGGTACGATTTGCGATTATTTGAGCTTGATCGTTTTAGCAGGGCATAACGCTATTTACTTTTGTTATTCACGAGGAGGATTTTAAATGAGCGAACCCATTGTCGATATTCATGCATTTGTGAACGTATATGATCAAATTGAGCAGGAATTGGAAGGGCTGTCGGATCAACAGCTGAAATGGAAGGCTGCCCCTGAGTCATGGAGTGTGACCGAGGTGCTCGCTCATCTCATTGATCACAGCATTATCGTATCCTTTCGCATTCGTGAAATCTTGTCTGGCTCCGAGACAAGGCTGCCCTCCTTTAAACAGGATGCTTGGGTGTCTGGCCAAAGAGCAAATGAAGGCGATGTTAAAGACACTTTGCTTGCGGCACGTTCACTTGTTCAATATAACAGCCTGTTGTTTAATCGTTTGACCGAGGAAGAATGGAGCAAGACCGGCATTAACTTTAAAGGTGAGCCCGTATCAATAGCTGTGATCGTACCGGCATTTGTGAAGCACGTGCAAGGTCACTTAGGTCAAATTCGTCGAATCAAGCAGGGAGAGCTGGACTCTCGCAGTTAGATTAATGCCATTTTAAAAGGTATAGCCATTGTGATCATATAAAGGGAGAGCAGGTGAAGAAGCATGTCTGATACAGCTGTCATTATTCGTAATGCTGAGCTTGAGGATCTAGATGCTACACGGGAAGTACTTATTGATGCTTATGGCCAATATGAGCAAGTGCTGCCTGAAGCGGCATGGAATCAATATAAAGAAAGCATACTGGAATCTGTTGAAGGCGCAGCAACGAAGGCGCGTTTAGTCGCGGTGCTCGGCGGGAAGATCGTTGGAAGTGTGTTCTTGTTTGATTCCTCTGAAGCGGCCTATGGACGGCCGGAGCTTCAAATTCATTCACCGATTATTCGCCTGCTCGCCGTATCGCAGACAGCACGCGGCTTTGGTGTAGCGACGGAGCTTATCCGTGCCAGTGCAAAGCTTGCAAAGGAATGGGGAGCGGAGACGCTGCATCTTCATACTTCAGACATGATGGATTCAGCTGTAAGGCTGTACGAGCGCCTCGGCTTCGAGCGCGCATTCGATAAGGATTTAATGAACGGGGAAACGCTCGTTAAGAGCTATCGGCTTCAATTAAAGGAAGCATCGTTATTGCAGGTAACATAGCAGGACTGCTGCTTTTGCTGTCAGAAGATCAATCATACTATGTTTATTAGGAGGATGTTTATTATGGCGAACCGCAAGCAACTTAAGTTTGGCGCATTGATTCATGGTGTGGGAGGCAATATCTCGGCATGGCGGCATCCGGAAGTGCCGGCTGATGCGAGCGTGAACTTTAAATTTTATACGGAGCAGGCACAGACTGCTGAAGCGGGTAAGTTCGATCTTGTATTTATCGCTGACGGTCTATATATAAACGAAAAATCGATTCCGCATTTTTTAAATCGCTTTGAGCCGATTACGATATTGTCTGCGCTGGCAGCTGTTACGTCCAAAATTGGATTGGTTGGCACATTGTCGAGCTCATATAGTGAGCCGTTTACGGTTGCAAGACAATTTGGTTCTTTAGATCATATTAGCGGCGGTCGTGCTGGATGGAATGTCGTTACATCTCCGCTTGAGGGCTCGGCAAGCAATTTCAGCAAAACGGATCATCCGACACATGATGAGCGCTACAAAATTGCCGAAGAGTATTTGGAAGTGACACGCGGTTTGTGGGATTCTTGGGAGGACGATGCTTTCGTCAGAGATAAAGAGTCAGGTGTGTTCTTTGATCCGTCTAAGCTGCACCGTCTAGATCATAAAGGCGAGTATTTCTCTGTTCAAGGTCCGCTTAATATTGCTCGCTCGAAGCAAGGGCATCCGGTTATTTTTCAAGCTGGCTCTTCTGAGAGCGGCAAGAAGCTGGCTGGCAAAGCAGCAGATGCGGTATTCACAGGCCATGACAATATCGAAGATGCCAAAGCATTTTATAAAGACGTGAAGGATCGTACGGTGGCTGAAGGCCGTTCGGTGGATGATATCGTTATTCTTCCTGGGATTGGTCCGATTATTGGACGTACGGAAGAGGAAGCTGAGCGCAAGTACCAAGAGCTGGCAGAGTTAGTGACGATCGAGAATGCTTTGAACTATTTAGGGCGTTTCTTCGAGCATCATGACTTCTCGCAATATCCGCTTGATGAGCAGTTCCCAGAGCTTGGTGACCTCGGTCAAAACAGCTTCCGCAGCGGCACGGACAAAATTAAAAAAGTAGCAAAAGAGAAAAATCTTACGCTGCGCCAGGTTGCGCTTCAATCCGCGACTCCGCGTCCGCAATTCATAGGTACACCTGAGAAAATTGCAGATCTGATTGAGGAGTGGCATGAAGAGGGAGCAGCAGACGGCTTCATTATTCATTCTTCGATTCCAAGCGGATTGAATGATTTTGTTGAGCTGGTTGTTCCAATTCTCCAAGAGCGCGGCATTTATCGCACTGATTATGAATCGGATACGCTGCGCGGCAATCTCGGCTTACAGATTCCGGCGAATCGCTATACCAAAGAGAAAGTGAATAGCTAATTAATTTAAAAATGTATAGTCCTTCCTTCCATGTTGTGATAGTGACAAGTCTTGAGAGGGTATAGAGAGGGTTGCTTGGGTAGACTTGTATTGTGCGTTCTGTTAAATGGAGGTGCAATACGATGAAATACGAACTGGGCAATTGCCTGCTGGAGCAGCGATTAAGCGAACGCGGGTTATCGCAGGCGCAGCTTGCAGATGCACTGATGGTGAGACCCGAGAGGATCGGCGACTATATCGACAACAAACGAATCATGCCGCTTAAGGTGGCGATTTCGATAGCTGCAACGATTAAATGTGATGTACCCGAACTCTATGAGCTGCGGACATCCAATGAAGTAGAATAATGATTCAAAGAAAAATAGCCCAGTAGGTCTTCTACGACCTGCCGGGCTATTTCGCTGAAAATATTGGACGTGCAGGAAGCCGACCTGTACAGAGCATAAGCCTTAAAAAATAACGCTGTCCAGCTCCCTGGGCGGCGTTTTTCTTGCTGTCGCACTCTCCATTTAATAGCGAAGGTTCGCATATGCAATATGTTCATTAATTCGTATGGCCAAACTTGTTCAATCCTTTTTCTTGCTATAACATTATGAAATAAGATAGACCTTGTACAGGAGTGGAGTCATAGTGAGACGAGGGAGTGGAATGTATGAAGCTAACGGAGCCCGAAATCGAAAAAAGCTTGGCGGCATGTGAAGGCTGGAAGCGGGAGGAGGGTAAATGGATTATCAAAAAATATCGCTTTAAATCGTTTCCAAGCGCTATCGCTTTCGTAAACGAGGTAGCGCAAGCATCCGAGCGTCTGAACCATCATCCATTCATAGCTGTCGATTATAAAATGGTAACGCTCCGAATGACGACATGGCATGATGGCGGCCTTACGGAGCTGGATTTTACAGCAGCAGCAGCTTTTGACCTTAATTATGCCAGCGCTTGAATATACCCTTGATTAAGCTGAATTTTCTAAGAAAATGTATGGGAAAAGGTTAGCAGGCTGCCTCAGACGATAAGTCCATTCATTAGGCAGCCTGCTATTTTTTATGAAAAACTAAACACCTGAATACGCTAAAAAACCGCCATCAACTGGAATCGTTGTACCAGTGACAAAACCTGCCGTTGTCTCGTCAGCGAGCCATAATAGAGTGCCCAGCAAATCTTCGGGTTTGCCGAAACGGCGCATCGGAGTATGGGAAATAATTTTGCCCGAGCGTTCGGTTAAATGACCATCCTCGTCCAATAGCAGCTTTCTGTTTTGCTCAGTCAGGAAAAACCCGGGAGCAATAGCGTTAACTCGAATGCCGGATTCAGCTAGGTGAACGGCCAGCCACTGCGTGAAATTGACGATAGCTGCTTTGGCTGCACTATAGGCAGGTACCTTGGTCATCGGCGATGGAGCGCTCATCGATGAAATATTTATGATTGTTGCGCCTTGACGGCCAAGCATTTGTTCTGTAAAGATTTGCGTTGGAATAAGTGTGCCGATAAAGTTGAGATCCATGACGCTGCGGAATCCTTCAATGCTCAAATTAAACAGCGTCGTTTTATTTTCTGCGTGAAGATGCTCTGGCTTAAAGGTCTCGTTCGTCGTATTCGCGCTAGGATGATTGCCGCCCGCACCATTAATTAATATATCGCATGGTCCAAGCTTATCGAGCACAGCGGCTGCCGCTGCTTTCGTGCTTTCAGCGCTCGTGACATCACATGCGACAGCGATGGCGATCCCGCCGGCAGCCTGTATCTCCTCAGCCACGGCAATCCCTTTCTCAGCGGTGCGATTGAGTATGGCGATTTTGGCACCTTGTCTAGCAAGCTCAAGCGCCATGACTCGGCAAAGTACGCCCGCACCGCCAGTGATGACAGCGACCTTGCCTTCAAATGACTTATGCTTAGGCAGCTGTGTCATGATTTGCCCTCCAAACCTGCAGTTGAAGCGGCTGCAAGCTGATACGCGTCCCAAAGCCCCCATAAATACATAATGCCGAGCGCGCGATCGTATAGGCCGTATCCCGGTCTGCACTGCTCATCAAAAATATGACGCCCATGGTCAGGCCTTGCATATCCTGTGTAGCCCACCTCGTGATAAGCTCTCACAATGCCGGCGATATCAACGGTTCCATCTTCTGTACGGTGAGACGTCTCGATAAAGTCTCCGTTCTCATACACGCGGACGTTGCGGATATGGGCGAATGGGATACGGTCTGCAAACTCATGAATCATAGAAATAATATCATTGCTGGGATTTGCGCCGAGCGAGCCGCTGCAAAGCGTAATTCCGTTAAACGGACTATCATAAAGCTTGAGGAAAGTTCTGAAGTTTTCCTGTCCTGTCATAATACGCGGCAATCCGAACACAGACCATGGCGGATCATCCGGATGAATGGCCATTCGAATGCCGCTGCGTGCTGCCACAGGTATAATTTCATTTAAGAAGTAACGAAGATTTTCCCATAGATGCTCTTCGGTCACGCCTTGATAAGCCTCAAACAGCTTCGTCAAATGCTGAAGCCGCTCAGGCTCCCAACCCGGCATAGTTAGCGCTGAGTTCGCGTTAATCTCTTCAACAAATTGGAATGGATCGGCATCAGCAATTCGGCTATTCTCGTAAAATAAAGCGGTTGCACCATTGCCCATCGGCTTGTGCAAATCGGTGCGCAGCCAATCGAAGATGGGCATGAAGTTATAGCAAATAACTTTAACGCCAACGCTGCCTAGCTTCTCAATTGTTTTCTTATAATTGTCTATGTATAAATCACGCGACGGCAAACCAAGCTTAATATCCTCGTGTACGTTAACGCTTTCAACAACATCGATATGCAAACCGTATTGCTCTGCTTGCTGCTTTACCTCCAAAATTCGCTCCAGCGGCCATTCCTCTCCTGCCGCAACATCATGAAGCGACCAGACGATACCGTCTGTACCGGGAATTTGTTTAATATAGCTAAGGGGAACCGTATCGTTGCCTTCTCCGAACCATCTAAAAGTCATTTTCATGCGTATCAATCCTCCCGTTTTATTTGTAGTAATGCGGATACTTTTCCTTAAGCACGGCCTGATCGGATATGTTCTGAGTAAGATGCTCCGTCATGAGCCGATCAGCAGTATCCGCATCTTGAGCTTCTACAGCTTCTGCCATCATGCGATGCTGCGCATAAAGATTTTCCCAGTGGAGATCATCCACCAGACGCAGCATACGGCTTCGATTGAGATGCCCATTCATTTGCTGCATATTCGACCAGGTGTTGCTCTTGCTGCAGCCTTCAAATAAGATGCGATGAAAAGCCTCGTCAAGCGAAAACATACTTTGGTTATCTTTGTTGTGAATGCTTTCCTGCTGAAGGTGAAGGTTGTTCTGAAGCTTGAGAAGGTAGGGCGCAGGAAAATGGCTGCACGCTAACCGAATGACAGCCCTCTCTAGATGCTCTCGCATAAATCTTGCTTCCTCTACGAGTGCAGTGTCGATTAATGAAACGAGTGTTCCCCGCTGTGGAAGCACTTGAACAAGACCCTCTTGAGCGAGTCTAAGGAAGCTTTCCCTTACGGGAGTACGGCTGACCTTGAACAAAATGGAGGTCTCATTCTCTGAAAGAGCTGTTCCAGGCGGCAGTTCCAGCTTCAAAATCTGTTCTCTTAGCTGCATATAAACGGAGTCTCTAGTGGATAGGGGCTGTTGACGTACATGGTAATCCATCGGCTCATTCCTTTCATCTTCACACTACCATACTACCATACAAGTATACAATCGCGTAAGCGTAAATTTAAAATGCCAGAAGGGCTGCCCCAAAAGTAGATGATCTACTTCTGAGACAGCCCTTCAATATGGTTCCATACGTTTATTTTGCGCTAATCGGCATTACTCCAAGTTGTTTCATTACCGCTAATAGGACAAGCAGGGAATTTTTCTCCCTTTTGGAGCTTATCTTTCTTGCCTGACTCTGAAATGTAGTTCCCAGCATGCTTAACAATTTCTCCCGTTCGATAAGAAGTATTCGTACTACTCATAGTAACTAGCACCTCCAGTTATTTTGTAGCAGGTAGATAGGGGGTTACCTGCTTATTCTTATTTACCCCGCTTAGCATGATATGAAACAGTTTGTAGTGAAATAAGATAACTTAGCTGCTTGCGGCATTTTCCGTTTTTGCTTCAGTTCTCGTTTTCTCACGCTCTAATAGCGTCTTCAAATAGGTCGACATCACTCTCGCTAGCTGATCGGATACTTCCATAAGACTCATATGTCCGACATCCTCGAATGTTGTCTCCAGAATATGAGGGTATTTGAACGTCGTTTCTGGTTGATCCAGACTCGTAACCGTGAACGTATCATTAGGTTTAATGACGCCATCCTCTGCGCCTGCTACTAGCAATATAGGGTATTTGGCTTCTGCCAGCACATGGCTGCGGTCGGGACGCATCTTCATCCCCTCTAATGTAGCGATAGCAGCGTGCGCCTCCATCTCTTGACCTACACCAATAAGCTGATTGACCTCGTCGCGCATTTCTCCGACTTTATCATCGGTAAATAGATTAGGAATGATGCTGTACAAATATTTTGAAATGCCTTTTTCTTGAATCGCTTCAATATCTGTATCACGTTTCTCCTTTGTAACCTCGGAGTCGGGAAGCACAGTCGAATGGATAAGGGCAAAACCTGCCAGCTTGTCCGGATAGTTCTCTGCAAAAGCAGCCGTTACATAACCGCCCAAGGAATGACCGAACATAACAACCTTCTCAATTGCAAGTGCTTCCAAAAGTGCTGCAATATCCTCGGCCATAGTCTCCATTGTATACGGGCCCTCAGGAGCAGATGAACCGCCGTGACCGCGGAGATCAGGGATGATGACGCGATATTGATCACCTAATACAGGACAGATTTTTTGCCAGTATTGAGATGAGCCGCAAAAGCCGTGGAGCAATACAATGACGTCTCCTTTACTACTGCCACATTCTTCATAGACTAAATCGATGCCATTAACGTGTATACGCTGCTTTTCCATCGATCATCACCAGCCTTTTCTATTATCGATTTGTTTTGGTGTAGTCTCTTAACCTATTCCAGAGCTTCTGAAACATTTGAAAAAACGGATTATTTATTTCTTCATTAATAGCCCTATTTTCAATTCGAAAGTCTGAGAATGGGTTGTTTCAAAGGTCAATAGGCTGGTTAATATCATGACAAGTTAACAAATTAACCAATCAACAAAAACAAAGCTTCAAAGGAAGGATGATTCCGATGTTAGGATGGGCATTATTATTTTTCATCTTTGCCATTGTCGCAGGCATTTTCGGATTTCTAGGCATTGCCTCGGCACTCGCTGGGATAGCAAAAATATTATTCGTCGTATTCGTTATTCTCTTTATTGTTTCTCTCATCGTTGGAAGAAGACGAGTCAGTTAACTTCATCTAACCAGATAGAACAACAAGAACTCAAATCAAACAATTCCAAACAAATACTGAGGAGGAATTTATTATGAATCAACTATCCAATACGAAGGTACACACGGTAAACAACGCTGTCGAGGTGCAAGAGCAGGTTTATAAATTTCAAACGGAAGGTTATGCGAAGGACAAAATTTTTGTACTGACGCATGATAAGGACCGGACAAACCGTATTGCTGACAATACGGATGCTGAGAAAATCGGCATTGCCGAGGAAGGCCTAGGAACGGCTATCGCAAACATTTTCCGCTCGAACGGAGATGAGCTGCGGGCGAAGATGAGATCACTGGGTATTTCGGAGCAAGAGTCACAGCGTCTTGAGCGTGAGATGGATCAGGATAAAATCTTAGTCATCGCATGGGGCGGTAAAGAATATACGGGTGATGAGTTTGATCCTGCCGTATACTACTACCCACAATACATGGGCTAACAACAGGCTCCACAACTACCGAGAATCTAATCAGGGCCTATCCGCGAGGGTAGGCCCTTTATTAAAAAGCTAAGTTTCAATTTTATAAGTAAGCTTATAAGCTATTGTGCTGCTTGGTAATTTTACTTATAAAAATTTGACTCTACTACCGCTTACGCTCAGAATATAAGTAGTAGTTATTGGAGCTAAAGGAGCCTGCATATGAGTATTATAATTGTAGATGATAATGCTACTAACCAGATTATTATTAAAGCTATTTTAAATAAAGAAGGTTATAAAAATTTGAAAATCGCGTCCTCGGCAAAGGAGCTTTATACGATGCTGGACATTGATTGTACGCTATCGACTGAATCAAACGTAGATTTGATTTTGATGGATATGATGATGCCGGAGATTGATGGCTTGGAAGCTTGCAAACGAATTTTACAGGTGGAGCGCTATAAGGATGTACCGATTATTTTCGTTACTGCGCTTGGCGATTCCAGCAAGATGGCGGAAGCGCTTGATGCCGGCGCCAGTGATTACGTGATGAAGCCGATCAACAAGATGGAGCTGCTGGCTAGAATTCGATCTGCTTTAAGGCTCAAGCGAGAAATTGATTGGCACAAAGAAAGAGACAGGCAGATTAAAGCAAAGCTGGAGTTAGCCAAAAAAGTGCAAAGAAATGTATTAAGCCAGCCTATCAATGATGATCATGTGGCGATAAGCGCTGTATATCAGCCTTCTTCGGAGCTTGCGGGCGATTTCTACGCATGGTACCCGATTGATGAGAATCGTTATGGCGTTATTTTGCTGGATATGATGGGACATGGCATTTCTTCTTCACTGGTCTGCATGTATATCTCCTCGGTTCTTAAGGATACAATTACGCATATTACCGATCCAAGTCTTGTTATGCGCGAGCTGAATCGGTATATGAACCAGCTGTATAAGAAGGAAGAACTGCTTAATTATTATTTTACCGCCATTTATTTAGTGCTGGATACGAATAAGCGGGTCATTGAATATGTAAATGCCGGACATCCTCCGGGAAAAGTACTAATTGGCGATGAGACAACCTTGTTGACTGCAGGCTGCTGTGCGATTGGGCTGTTTGAAAATATAGACATCCAAAAGGGCAGCATCTCTTACGAGGATCATATGAAGATCGTTCTTTATACGGATGGATTAAGTGAATCTCTTGGCGATAACGAAGAGGATAAGCTTAATATGCTTGTTGAACAGCTAATAATAAAAGATGCGAGTGAGCATGCGGAAATGGTCAGCGAGTTTTTATCGGAGCATGCGAGTGTAAGCCAGAAGGACGATATATGCTTAGTCATGATTGAAACCAAATAACTCTCCGGCTTGGAGATATCATTATATTTTAAAAATAAATGTTTAACCTGTTTCAAAGCAATCCGAACGGTTTATATGTAAGTATAAGCAAAAGGAAGCTCGACAATCCCGCATAGGAGGGAGATAATTATGAGGACGTTTATTCTTATTGGTTGTTTAATCGGAGGTATATTCGCATACACGGGAGATATTGGGCAGGTCGCCGCGACGTATTCGCCAGTGACTGCTTCAAGCCCAGTGAAGGCGATAAAGGCTGAGGAAGCAACTCATGACATTGTAATCGCTTCTGCATCTCCCTCTACTG
Organism: Paenibacillus sp. MCAF9; assembly: GCF_052114265.1. Lineage (NCBI taxonomy): Bacteria > Bacillati > Bacillota > Bacilli > Caryophanales > Paenibacillaceae > Paenibacillus > Paenibacillus sp. MCAF9. Next base: position 470,820 of record NZ_JBFREL010000003.1, on the reverse strand, counting down.
TAACGGAAGTTACCTATGCAGCAGAATCAACACCGGTTGTGAAGGCAAAAAAACCAGAATTTACGCTTCAAATGGTTAACGGCATCATGCTTTATGATGATCCAAGCCTTGTGATTCAGAAACTGGGCAAACCAAAAAGCAAAACGGCAGACCCGGATTTAGCTGATCTGATCACCTATCATTACCCGAATATGAATGTCATCTTTAGCGGTGAGTTCATACAATCTGTTGAAATGGCGGAGAATACCAAAACGCTGTTGATTGATGGAAGTGAAGTTGCAGCGACTGTAGATGCTGTAAAGAATGCGTTAGGAGAGCCCGATTATGTGACGGAGGACGGTATCGTATTCGAGCGAGATGAAGCCCTATTAAAGCTTTTTATTGATGCGGATACGCAGAAGCTGACGTCCATTCATTACTTCCACAGCTTCTCTATGTAATAAATCACTTGTACTGCTTGTACAAGGAGAAGGATCTTGATACTATTTATTAAACAAACGTGAGCGGAGTGAATGGAATGAAAGCTGAGCAATTTCAAGTCAAGCAAGAAGAGACACAAAATCAAATTATTCTTCATGTAAGCGGAGAGTTGGATTTATCTGTAGTGCCGCAGCTGCGGGCAGCTCTGGAACCGGTTATGAACCGCGAAGATAAAGCATTGATTCTAAATCTTAAACATTTAAAATATATCGACAGTACCGGAATCGGCATTATCGTTTCGGTGCTAAAACTTCGTGATGAGCTAAAAGCGCCGTTTTTCGTGCGGGATATTCCTTCCGCGGTTAAGCGTCTGTTTGACATCACAGGCATTTCAAGATATTTAATAGAAGGGACAGAGGCCCAAGCATGAATGCCATTCGTTTACAAATACCGGCCCATGCGGACTATATCGATCTGGTCAGAATCTGTCTATTCGGAATTGCCTCAAAGATGAGTTATGCATATGAAGAAATGGAAGATATGAAGGTAGCTGTTTCTGAAGCCTGCAATAATGCAGTTATTCATGGCGTTCAGAGCTCCGAGCAAGAGGTTATCGACGTTTCCTTTGAACCAACTGAAACCGGATTAACGATCAAAGTAAAGAACAGTGGATCAACCTTTCCTTTATCGGATGCACTTAATAAAGCTGCTCCGCTCCCAGATGCGGATGTTAGCGGGCTTCGTGTTGGCGGTCTAGGCATTTATTTAATGCAGGCGCTGATGGACGAGGTAGAGGTTCATCCGTTGGAGAATGGAACAGAAGTTGTCCTAACGAAATATTTGGATGCAGCAGCAGAGGATTAGTGAGATTAAGGTTACAAAAACATCAAAAAAAGCGGTGCAGGAATAATTCCTGCACCGCTTTTTTTTGATTCTGATCTAGAGTTTCTGGATAATTTCCCATTGACTTCCAAGTGTATTACATGCATAATACGCTTATGAAGTGTATTACGCGCGTAATACACATTTGCGATGAATGTGAGGTATGACTATGAACACGATTGAAGGCTGGACGGAAGTTGCGTTCAATAATCGGGACCCTGTTTATTTGCAGGTGGTCCGTCATTTTAAAGAAAGAATCGCAACGGGAAAGCTTGCCGCTGGCCAGGAAACTCCCTCCAGAAGGGAGCTGGGCACGCTTATGAAAATTAATCCCAATACGGTACAGAAAGCGTATAAGGAAATGGAGGAGCAGCAATTGATTATTACGGAAGGAAACTCACCTAGCCGAATTACGAATGATAAAGAACTGCTGAATCATATAAGATCGGAGCTTATTGGCGAGGCGGTAGGTGCTTTTGTGGCGTCGGTGCGCAAAATTGATGTACCTATCGAAGAGCTGCTGCAGCTGGTTAAAAACAAATATGAGGAAGGTGAGCCGGAGCATGATTGAGGTAAAAGATATACATAAGCGGTATCGACGCCGCGATGTTCTGAGTGGCGTTTCTTTTACCGTGCAAAAAGGAGAAATCGCTTGCCTTATCGGCGTGAATGGAGCCGGTAAGTCAACGATTCTGAAGGCAATCATGGGACTGACTCCTATATCGGCAGGCTCGATCCTTATTGATGAACAACTTTTAAGTCCAAGCTTGTATGAGAAAATAGCGTTCGTGCCCGATCATTTGACGATGCCAACCAGCATGAAAATATCCGAAGCGATCAGGTTTATGGCTGATTTTTATGAAAGCTGGAATCCAAAACGCGCAAGTGAGCTCATGCAGTTTTTTAAGCTGGAGTATTCGGATAAAATCGGGAACCTGTCGAAAGGAACTGCCGCTAAATTCAATCTCATGCTGGGGTTAGGACAAGATGCTGATTATATCTTAATGGACGAACCGTTTTCCGGCATTGACTTGTTCAGCAGAGAAACGATAGTGGAAGTGTTTACGAGTGAATTGATTGAGGGGCGTGGCGTTTTGCTCACAACGCATGAAATCGGAGAGATGGAGCAGCTCATTGATAAAGCTATTTTATTGCAGAACGGTAAAATAAACAAATCGTTTTACTGCGAAGAAATGCGCAGCGAGCAAGGGAAATCAGTCATTGATGTGATGAGAGAGGTGTACCGAGGATGAACCGTTATTTTAAGCTTGTTCATATGGAAGTACATCGTTTTCGCTGGGTGCTCGCTATTCTAATGGCAATTGTTGCGATTACCCAATTTGCTTCGCTCATTTGGGCGACGACCAAAGAATTGTCATTTCGAGAAAAGCTGTTGTTAGAGACTGTAGACAAGAGTCTCCTGGGTGGTTTTTCTCCTCAATATTTATCGTTTGAATGGGCCATTTTCAGCTCGCAGATGGGTTATATTTTGCCGATGTTCCTTTGTATGGGTGTACTTGCTTTGTATGTTTTTGTTATCTGGTACCGTGATTGGTTTGGCCGCTCTACCTTTGTATATCGATTGCTTATGCTGCCAACGGCTAGAAGGAATCTTTATTTAGCCAAAATATCGGCATTTCTCCTGTTCGTTCTTGCGTTTATTTCGTTTCAATTACTATTGCTCAAGGTTCAGCATATCGTATTCAACCTCATCGTTCCGGCTGATCAGCGAATAGACTCCCATATCGTTGAAGCAATCATCAGCAATCAAGCACTTGTATGGCTTATTCCGCAGCAGTTTGAACAGTTTGTTTATTTATACGGCTTTGGAGCCATCGTCGTAGTCGCTGTGTTTACTGCTATTTTGCTGGAGCGAAGCTATCGCCGTTTAGGCATTTTGTATGGCGTGCTTTATTTGGCCGGTTGTGTGTTCGTTGTGGCAGCTCCATTTTTATTTTTGTATATGGATCAGTACTATAGTTATTTGTATCCCTATGAAATATTTGCGCTTGGGCTAACCCTGTGCATTCTTGTGCTCGGCATTTCGGTGTGGCTCGGCATGCGGCTGATGGCCAAAAAGATTACGGTGTAAGGAGAATGTTCATGAGACGTTATTGGTTATCGATCTTAATGGTTGTGCTCGTTGTAAGCGGAATAGCCACTTATTATTCATATGGCAGATTAGATTTCTTGCCTGATTATAAGCTGGAAACGATACAAGGCGATGCCAAGGAAGGCGCTGTTATCGAATTATCAGGCTCTCAATATTTAGAGAGACGCTCCGAAGCTCTAAATATTAATTTCAAAGGAAGCGAATATTACAGGTCGAACGAAAATATGCGTAAAAATGTGCTTAGCGGAGACTCATGGTTCTATAAGCAGCCTGACATTAAGCAAATGATAAAAGATCATAAGTCATTTATGCGGGGCAAGCTTAATGCACAAGGCTTTTACAGAGACGAGGAATGGGTTGTCTATGCAGAAGTTAAAGCAGAAAAAAAGGGCTCAGAAGCCGCAATTGCGGTATTTCAGCTGGAGCTGCTTGAAGAATCAACAGACAAAGTATCGAAGCTTAAAGTGACTTATGAGCTGCCGAAAGCTGTGAAAACGACAAGAGTGAACAATTTCAGCAATAATTATATGAATTTAGTAGATGTTCAAAAGGTAGATGAAGAGATTCATCTGCTCGTCAGTACATATGATTACGACAACGAGAGCAGCAGGTACGAGATATTTGTCATCGATATGAAAAGCGGGAAGCTGCTGCGCAACACGAATATCGAGTCACTGAGCATCAAGTCCACAAGTAATAAAAAAGACGTTCAAATCGAAATTGGACATTTGGGGGATTCAAGCACCCAATACAGCACTCCTTCCGAGAGAATACTCTTTATTGTGATGGAAGAGAAAATTAGCCAACAAGATCGAGAAGCGAACAAGGTGCCAGAAACGCTAAGCGAGAAATATTTTGCCTATTCCTACCGTATGGGCTTAATGACTGAACTGACTAATTTAGATATTAAGGAAGCGTGGACGAGCCTGCAAGGCGATGTGTATTATGTAGCAAAAGGTGGACCTGAACACATCACCTTATCGCGGTATCATTTATCAACAAATAAATTCGAGCAAGCTTATGCCAAATTATCCGCAGACCAGTTGAACGTAGACGAGATCAAATTCCCGTTGATTAAATCAAATCGTGTATACGTTATGACTCAACATGCAGATGTTGCCGGAGCATCTGTGCTCGATCTTGCAACAGGGAAATTGCTCTATACTGGCCGTGTTGTTGAAATCGGCAATGACAAGCAAACACCAGAAGAATTAAAGGAGAATTTACATTTAAACAATATGGAAATCGTCGGAAAAATAAATTGATGAGGAAATGTTATGAGCAGAGCCATTCTAACAGCTTGCAAGCTCCAGCAATTAAAAGGAGTTGAGCCATACGCCTATCAGGTTGCTCACTTTATTTTGCAAGATGCATATCTCGCTGAAGAGGCAGCAAAAGCTGCTTTATTGCAATTATGCCTTGCTCTCAAGCCATTCGAGGGAACGGCGGAGGAGCTGCAATGCCTAGCGAAAAAACTAACGATTAGCGCCTCGATTAAAGCAGCAGGTTCGGTAATAAAATGAAAAGAGCCAAAATCCTTAGGAAAGGATTTTGGCTCTTATTTGTTTCGTGAGCTGAAGCAGCTTTAGCTAATTACTTATTTTGCGAAAAATTCGTTCTGACTGATTAAAATCCTCGTATTTGATTTTATGAACCGAGATTAGTGATTCCATATTGCCTAGTGCCAAGAAGCCTTGTAGAGCGAGGCTTTCAAAAAACAAAGTATGAACACGGCTTTGCAGATCCGGGTCAAAATAAATGAGAACGTTCCGGCACAAAATAACATGAAACTCATTGAAAGAACGATCCGTTGCCAAGTTATGCTGGGCAAACATCATATTTTCTTTGATATAAGGATGGAATAAAGCATGCTCATAATCAGTCGTATAATAAGAGGAAAATTCTTTTGTACCGCCAGCTTGCAAGTAATTTTTGGTGAATCCTTGCATTCGTTTGAGCGGGAACTTCCCTTGTTTTGCACTCTCGATAACATGCTCATTCATATCTGTTGCATAAATCTTCGCTTTATCCAGCAAGCCCTCCTCTTGGAGCAGGATAGCCATCGAATAAACCTCTTCTCCAGTCGCACAGCCCGCATGCCAAATGCGAATTTCAGGAAGGTTCCTAAGAAAAGGAATAACATCCTTGCGGAACGAAGCAAAGAAATTTGGATCACGGAACATTTCCGTTACTCGTATGGAGAAATCATTAAGCAATATATGAATAAATCCAGGCTCATGGAGCACCTTCTCAAGGAGAGAGGTGATCGTGGGCAAGCCTTCAAGATTCATTCGATGCGTAATGCGTCTTCGAAGCGATGAACGCAAGTAATTGCGGAAGTCATAACCATAGACGCGGTAAATGCCATCCAATAACAAATCGATTTCGATTCGTTCCAGATCATCGAGCGTTAATTCATTATAATCTACAGCTTCTTCATTTCCTTGACTGGTCAATTGCCCACCTGCTTCGTCAACCATACCCGCATCAGCGAGAAAAGCTGGTCCATATTTAGAGGTTTGCTAATATAATCGGAAGCACCGGCTTCCAAACATTTGTCGCGATCGCTTTTCATCGCTTTCGCCGTAAGTGCAATAATTGGCGTATCCTTCATTTCAGTATCCTGACGTATGATTTGCATCGTTTCAAATCCATCCATAATTGGCATCATAATGTCCATGAGCACAATATCGAAGTTGGATTGTTCTTTTATAATATCCAAACATTGTCTACCATTGCTTGCCACGGTTACGTTAAAGGCTTTGTTCTCGAGCGCTTTGACGAGTGCGAACACATTACGGGAATCATCCTCGACGAGCAGTACCTTTTTCCCTTTAAATAGAGTGCATTCATCTTCCGATAAATCAGAAATGTTATGATCGGCAATATCAGGCGCAGCATCGATGACCACAGTTTCTGAAGCTGCTGCAACCTCTTGATCAAGGGATACAAGCTGTTCTTTCTCCATATCAGGCAGGCTTGGCACGTAAAGCGTAAAAGTGCTTCCTTTTCCTGGCGAGCTGTTAAGGACGATATTGCCGCCTAAAAGCTTAGTAAATTCATTGCAAATGGATAAGCCTAATCCTGTTCCGCCATATTGACGATTTGTTTCGCCATCGACCTGCTGGAACGCTTCAAATATAAGCTGCTGTTTATCCAGTGGAATGCCTATTCCGGTGTCGGTTACAGATATGGCCAAAACGTCTTTATTTATATGTGCGGGTACAAGTTTTTGTACTTCATGCGAGCCAGCCTTTTGGATGCCCAGAGTAACTGATCCTTTTTCCGTAAATTTAAAAGCGTTGGATAATAGATTTTTCAAAATTTGCTGCAGCCGCTGACCATCCGTATAAAGCAATTGAGGGACATTAGCATTGACGTTAATATGGAAAGCTATTTCTTTCTGCTCAGCGACAGGTTGGAATAGCAGCTTCATATGTTCAGGAATTTCACTTACGTTTACCTCATCCATTGTCAAAATGAGCTTTCCGGCCTCGACTTTAGACAAATCAAGAATGTCATCTATTAGCGTTAATAGATCTTTACCGGATGTATTAATGACTTTTGCATACCCTTCTTCATCCGAATTAAGCGTATGGTTCTCATTTTCCGCAAGGAGCTGAGAGAGAATTAAGATGCTGTTTAATGGAGTACGAAGCTCATGCGACATATTAGCCAAGAAATTGGATTTGTACTGCGAGCTTTGTCTAAGCTGCTCCGAATAGGCCTCAAGCTCTTCTTTTGCTTTTTCCAATTCCTTTGTTTTCTGTTCGGCAAATAGATTCTGTTCCTCTAGATGCTCGGTAGTCATGCGCATTTCCTCTTGCTGCATCTGAAGTTCTTCAGACTGTGTCTGCAGTTCCTCGGTTTGCGTTTGAAGCTCTTCCGTCATTACTTGCGATTCGCTAAGCAGCCTCTCGATTTCCATTCGGCCAACAACGCTGTTAATCGCAACGCCAAAATGAGTATCGATTTGCTCAAGCAGCTTTAAGTGCTGGGAAGTAAACGAATCGACGGAAGCAAATTCAACGACAGCTACTACTTTGCCTTCATACTCGAAAGGCACGATCAGGATGCTCTTGGGCTGAAGCGTTCCAAGACCTGAGGTTAAGCTAATAGGATGCTCTGGAGCCGTGTTCAACAAAAACGTACGTTTTTCAAGCGCTGCTTGACCGACAAGGCCTTCGCCCAATCGGAAGCTTTCTAGTCCTGACTGATCGCCATGGGCTGCATAGGAAGCCATTTTCACAAGTCTCTGCTGCTCGCCTGTACCTTGGCGGAGATAAAATAAGCCATAGGCAGCACCTAGAATTGGAGCAAGTTTTGTGAGAAACGAATCGGCTAGCGTTGAGGTATCATTAATGCCTTGATTCATCGTTGCCACCTCGGCAACTTTCGTTTTGATCCAATCTTGGTCGTTTATATTATCAAGCAAACTGTTGGTAGCTTCAGCGAGATCTTTAATTTCATCTCGTGTATTTACTTTTATACGAGTGGATAAATCCCCTCCGGAGGATGCGATATCGTTTATCGTCTTCACAACCTGTTGGATCGTTTTGACGATTGCGCCGGAAACAAATGAAACGATAATGAAAGCAATAACTGACACGATAAGCAGCATGAGATACAAGCTAATAATGAGGATGTCATTTCGATTTTCCAATTCAGCAATATGCTCTTTCGTTGAAGCGATCTCATTTTGTCGCAAGGTTTCTAACTGTATCCGAAGAGAATCAATATGGTCTTTTCCAATGTCGTCATTAAAGAAATCAATAATGCCTTGCGTATCGTTATTTTTGCGCATGGTTAGAGTAGGCTCACCGGCAATTTCGATCCAATTCTGTATGGTCAGTTTTATTTCTTCCATCGTTTTGAGTGTAGTAGGATTATCGGACAAATACTGGTACAGTGCGTTATAGTTGGCTTCCCATTCGCTTTTTCCACGAATATAGGGCTCTAAATATAGGTCATTGCCGGTAATCACATAACCGCGCTGGCTAGTCTCCATGCTTACGACATTATAGCGAATACTGGTAATCAAATTATGCACTTCGATGTCTCGGCTTGTAATTGACTTAATTTCTGTTTGCAAGGATGATATTCTCTCGCTGACGACAAGGATAGAAACGCCTAAGCAGATTATGATCAGAAAATAGCCGAGTAAAATCTTTGAGCGGATTTTGAAACGTAAATTACCCAATAGAATAAACTCCTTTATATGAAAGAATTCTAGTAACAGTCTCTCTTTATTATAGCATGAAAGAGTGCATAGAATATTCCTGCCTCTTATATGAGAAAAACCGCTTTTTGTTTCAAAGAATGAAATAGCGGGTATGTAATGAAAAAAAGGAAGTGATGACCGATGGATCTACTTATGCAAATCAGTATTGCGGTTATAGCGATTGCTTTTCTTGTTCTCTTGTATTCACTAATTCAAACGTTGAAAGTATTGCGAGGTGCACTTGATGAAATGAGGCAAACCGTTGGCTCGCTGCGAACCGAAGTGACTCAAATTAGCGTTGAGGTGAAGGAGGCCGTTCATAATACGAATGCAATGACACTTGATGTACGAACGAAGCTAAGCTCGCTCGATGTGTTGTTCGCATCCGTCAATGATCTTGGTCACGCCCTGCACTCATTTACCGGAGCGGCTAAGGAATCGGCAGCAAGCGTAGTTGCTTCCATAAAAGGTGAAGGGAAGAAGAAACCAGCGTCAGAACCTAGCTTAATAAGTACGATATATGATGGTGCGATATCCACAATAAGGATATGGAATAAAGTTAAGAAAATATAAGCTATAATAGGAACATAGAAGAGAGGACAGAAGCGACTATGAACTCATTCATTCGTTTATCGATTCCGGCGAGAGCAGAATTCATTGATATTGTTAGACTTACATTATTTGGCGTTGCGAACAAAGCAGGTTTCTCTTATGAGGAAATTGAAGATATGAAGGTTGCTGTAACCGAGGCTTGTACGAACGTTGTACTCCATGCATACAGCAATAGCCAGCCTGGTGTAGTTGATATTAGTTTTGAGCTTGAGGAAGAAGGGCTTTCTATTCGCATCAAGGACGAGGGTACGAGCTTTAAATATGAGCCATCCGCAAGCAAAACCGAGTCTCTGCATAATAAAGAACTAAGTGAAGTAACGGCTGGCGGACTTGGGCTGTTTATGATGCATGCATTGATGGATAAAGTGGAAGTGTTTTCTGAGAGAGGCACCGAGGTAATTTTGACCAAGCTATTTGGTAGGAAAGAGGAGATGGCATGAACGCAAATTCATCCTTCCTGGATCCAGAACATATGATTGAAAAAATAAAATTGTATCAGCAATCGAATTGTAATGAAGTTGCAACCGTATTGCTGCAGCATTTTGAGCCCATTGTGAAGATGGCCGCTGCAAAGATGTCGCGCAGCAGACCAGATCTCTATGAGGATTTATACCAAGTCGGTCAGTTGTCTATGCTGCGATTATTTAGGCAGTATGACAGCTCGCGTGAAATCCCGTTTGAGGGATATGCAATGAAGAGCATTATCGGGCATTTGAAAAACTATTTGCGAGACAAGTCTTGGTATATCCAGGTGCCGAGACGGATTAAGGAAAAAGGCTTGCTGATTCAGCAAGCCATCGATCACTTAACCGTCGAGCTCGGCCACTCGCCCAAAATGGAAGAAATTGCGGTTCATTTGGGGCTTTCGGTGGAAGAAACGATAGAGATACTCTCTTGCCGCGAATCCTACCATTATGTATCGCTTGATACTCCTTTATCGAGCGAAGGGGAAAGCGCTGCTACTATAGGCGACCTAATTGGCTCAGACAAGGACGATTATCAGAATGTTGATAATCGTCTGGACTTGGAGGAGGCGCTGGATCAACTGAAAGCGGAGGAGAAGAAGGTACTTATTCTTGCTTATCACAATGGTCAATCTCAGCGTGATATAGCCGATCAGCTTGGTGTATCGCAGATGAGCGTTTCTCGCATACAAAAGCGGGCGATTGAGAAGCTGAAGGTACTGCTCGCAGATCATAGCGCTGAATTTGGAACGTAAAAGCACTATTATTATTTTTTAGTATATTAAAAACCCCCTTTCCATCTTGATGGAAAGGGGGTTTTTGTTATAAGCCTTATTGTTATTGAACCGGATCGGGAATCATGCCATTCTCAATGACTTGTGCATTGGTTTCCATGTTCTCCATATCCTCGCCAAGCTTAATCATCTCTTCTTCTGTAGGTGCCATTGAATTTGTAGTTGATTCTAGCTCGTCCTCGTCTTTCATTTCATTACCTCCCAGTTGTTGCAAGTCCATCCTTGACATCATCTTTAGCAGAGGAAATGGAATCCATAATATGCTGATTTGATTTTTTGGCGTGATCTACCAAGTCGCCAGCTTCCTCTTTGATATTAGTTGCTATATCCTTCGTGTTTTGCCCGACGGCAGCAGCTAAATCCTTTGTATTATTTCCCACCGTAGTGGCAATTTCCTTTGTCTTTTCGCTAATCGTCTTGAACTTGTTGGAGAGATCCTCCCGCAGGTTTGCACCTGTCTTTGGTGCGAACAGCAGAGCTGAAATAGCACCGATAGCACCTCCTACGATTGCGCCAATCAATACGCCGTTACTAGAGTTTTCTCGTGACATTTGTCATCTCTCCTCGATTTGTATTTGTCGATCAAGTTGATCAACGTTGTTTGAATTTCTTAGTTATATATAAACGAAAACAAACGTTTTGAAACAAAACAATAAGGAAACTATTGACAATTTAAGGGAGACGATGCTACATTTGTTTCGATTTCTCACTTTATTGCTAGGAATTATGTGATATAAAAGGTGGAGCAAATCGATGGAATGGAATCATTTATTTTTAAAAATCAAGAAGGAGGACTTTACTATTCAGTAGGTTGAAAAAATGGAAGAAGCTTTAGAAAATTTCTTAAAAATAATATATTTATTCTCTTAAATTGGTTAATTATTGAGTTAATTATTCCGATAAAAAAATTGCCTGCCTATTTCACCTATGTAGAAACTCACAAAAATAGAGAGATAGAGGAGAGAAATCATGTTTAAACGAGTGGAGAATGAGCTGGAACTGGCTATGTTTAACGGCATTTGGACAACCGTCTGGATGGAGAAAGGTTTTGAACTTGAATTTTCTAAACACGCTCTTGAGAGATTCGTCATTGTGACAGAGGAAGGACATTATGTAGGGACGTCTGAAATTAAACCCTATTGCTTGACTTCAAGCTCCATTAACGATGCAGGTCCGTTTCAAACGCATCCGAAAATTGTTGAAGCAGGCGACGCTGTAGCTGAAATTGACAAAATTGCGCTGCTCCGATCGTATAGAGGAAGGCATATCTCAGATTTGCTCTCGTCGGCAGTCTACATAGCAGAGAAGCTGCAGCTGAAATATTTTGTCTCTTTGCTTGAGCCGAAATTTATGAGGGCGCTTCGCATTTCATACCAAGTACCAATAGAAAAAGTAGGAGAGAAGGTGTTCTATAAGGGAGATGATGTCATTCCCGTATTGTTCGATATGGAGAAGATGTATCGCAACAAAAATAGTTATGAATGGCTCGTTTATCCGCAAGAAGCGGTTTTAGCTGCAAACGGTGCAGGAGGAACTGGACGTACCGTTTAAACGTATGAAAACATGAGTTAACTCAGAAAAGGCGGAAATGTCATGAAAAAAGAATTAACAGAACTAGACAAACGGAATCGATTGTTAATAAAAATCCTGTGGAGTTTGCTTGCTCTCGGGATCGTTACAGATCTTGCTATTGGGCTTGAWGCAAAGATGGTTCTTCTTCTTGCGGGAGTCGGTATATTTTTGTGCGGTGCAGCTACTTTCATGACATACCGTGGCATTTTTACACAATCTATTAAATTTTTTGTACCCTTTATATTGACCATTATCGTTACTTTATTAATCGTATCGGATCCGAATCCTATTGTGAGCACGTACTTTTTAGTTTATGTAAACCTCGCAATCATTACTCTTTACGCAGACTATAGACCGATTATTTTGACAGGTGTTTTGGGAGCCGCAATAAGCACATATTTGTTTTTTGATCCTGTGCTGCAGCCTAAGCTATTCCCAAACGAATCGCTTGTTTATTTATTTTTGTATCTCTTATTTGCTACGGTTGCGCTCGCATTCTCAGCCGGCTTCAGCGGCAAATTGCAGCGGCAGGTAACAGACAAGCAGCGGGAAGCTTTAGCTTCTAAGGATATGGCAGAGGCGCTGCTCGCTAAACTAAACTCTTCTATTATTGTATTAACGGAGTTCAGCAGCAGCCAGCAGCTGACGGTTCGTTCCACTGGAGAAATATCGAAAGAGGTAACGGCAACGTTCTCCGAAATGTCGGCTGCGATCGAGAAGCAGACAGGGACTATTATGAACATTAGTGAATCCTCGCAGGTCATTGATACTTCGGTTAAAACGCTTTTGGAAGGTACGGAGCAGTTGAAGCAATTTTCTACGGTTAATGCAGATTTGACGGAGAACAATCGGGAGAAAATGGCGGTGTTATCGTCAGAGGTAGAAAGTGTTCGCTCTATCATTACTCATACCGTGGACATGATGATTGAACTCAATGAGCAAAATGATCGTGTAAGCTCAATTGTAGAAACGATTAGTACGATTGCTGAGCAGACGAATCTACTTGCGCTTAATGCTGCGATTGAAGCAGCTCGCGCAGGCGAGCACGGCAGAGGTTTTGCTGTCGTATCAGGCGAGGTGCGCAAGCTTGCAGATAATGCGAGAGCGGCGACGAATGAAATATCGGAAATTTTGACGGGAATTCGTTCACAAATCAGTGCTGTTCACGCGCAAGTAGAAAGCGGCCAAGCAGCAGTGACGACGAGCAGAGATGTATCTTTGCAGGTTGAGAAGCTTATTGATCAGATAAACGAGAATACGGAGCTTGTAAAAAGGCATTCTGATTCAGTTGGCAGCTCTGCCAATGAACTGCATGAGCGTTATGCGAGCATGTCGAGTGAAATGCTTAATATCGCAGCTACAACGGAACAAAATATGGCTTCTGTTGAAGAGGTTCATGCCAGCATGGAGACGCAGGATATGAAGATTCATACGATGGTAGAAGAATATGCTCAGCTTGATCAATTGCTTTCAGAGCTTAAGCAAATGGCGGCGAAGCATTAAGCTGATTTGTTATAAGTTTTATTGAAAACGCCAATAGAAGGAGTCGGCTTACCGCGAATGGGGTTGGCAGCTCCTGAAATGGCGTTTTTTGTTAGTTTTATATGAATATACATGAATAATTAACGCGCAAATATGGAATCACAAACCTCTGTTATCGTTGAGCAGATATGGAGTAATTTTGCGTACTAAATGATTTCTAAATGTTTATTACTTAGGTTCACGGCATGATAGCCATTATAATGACAAGAACAATGAAATGGTGGCTATAGCCGTTGAAGGAGATAATATATGATTGATTTTTTTCGTTTTGATACAGATGAGAATAGGATATCACTGCTAGCTCGAGCGAGGAAAGTTGCGTTATCGGCACTGCAAGAGTATGACTTGGAATGGGTGAGCATTCGATTTATTCAGCTGTCGGACACAATCACGTATAAAATTGAGACAGATACAGCGGAAAAATATTTGCTTCGAATTCATTCGGATCGACTCAGTATAGAGGAAATTCGTTCAGAGCTTGCTTTGCTTCAGGCCTTAAATAAATCGGAGGATTTGCATGTGCCGGAAGCGCTGGCAAGCTGCAGCGGCGCTTATGTTTTGCAGATCGATACGGAAGCGGGCTATCGTCGTCCGTATGTTACTCTGATGCGATGGGTAGATGGGGAGCACGCTAGCGGGGAGTTTTCGGATCATACGGTTCATCTTATGGGTGTCATGATGGGAGGGCTTCACAAAGCGGCTGCAAATTTTGTCCCGCCTTCTGATTTTGTTCGTCCTGTTTGGGGAGCAGAGAGCTTTAGTCGTCAAATGGCTAAGCTTGAACAGTATTATGGAAGTTTTTTATCGGGTGAGGCATGGAGATCGTATCAAGCAGCGGCTGAGAAAATCATATCGGAACTGGCTGCAATGGAACGCAGCGGCGATAACTACGGACTCATTCATGCGGATTTGCATAGCGGCAACATCGTTTTTAACGAGGATCTGCCGTATCCCATTGATTTTGGCAGATGCGGCTTTGGTTATTTTCTGTACGATATGGCAGGCTCGCTATTAGAGCTTTATCCGAAGCATCGCTGGCTGTTTATTCAAGGCTACGAGAGTTTAAGAAAGCTGGAAACGGATTATGTGCGCAATCTGGAAAGCTTTTTTGTTATGTTCATGATCGAGAATTACTGCCATCATGCCTCTGATCCAAGAGAAACAGCCAGTTTAATTGCAGAACAGCCGTATGCTCAGGCGTATATTAGAGATTATTTAAATGATAAACGGTTTTTATTCGAAGTTATCGAACCTGTGGAAATCGATAGAACAGCAATTTTAGGGAGGAAGGATAATGGAAATTGAAGCTTCCTTAAAGAAACAGCTGCTTGAACTCGAGAATGAGTTGTTAAAGCCGGAAACTCGTACATCCCGCGGAGCAAGATAGGTGAAAAATATGATTTTAGACCCACAAAGGCTGATCGTTGTGAAGTCCGTGCGCTGCGCGGGCTTTTTTATGTATGGAGCGAAACATCAAAATAATAAAACAGATAAGGCAATTGTGAAACATTGTAAATTAAATAAACGTTTAATACTTATCTAAGCAAACAAGGCGGTGTTTAATTGGAGATAGTCAAACATTTTTTTCTTTGGATTTTTATGATTATATTGTTTGTTGCGGCAGCGGTGGTCTTGGAATTATTCGAGGGGAGCAAAATTATGACAACCGAATATTATGGTCTCCGTAATATTGGGCTGACGTTCGTTTTGCTGATGGTTGTTTACGCCTTCCTTTTTTATCCGATTACATTGCTGCCCATCTCTTTGGTTGTTCATAAGCTGGTGAAATCATTAATGATTAAGGCTTCAATCTATATCTTGTTTGGTGGATTGGTGGGCGTATATATGTTTCATTATTTATATGATAATTTTGTCTCGGGATACGAGTTGA
The DNA here is from genome assembly GCF_052114265.1 of Paenibacillus sp. MCAF9. Lineage (NCBI taxonomy): Bacteria > Bacillati > Bacillota > Bacilli > Caryophanales > Paenibacillaceae > Paenibacillus > Paenibacillus sp. MCAF9. Next base: position 455,309 of record NZ_JBFREL010000003.1, on the reverse strand, counting down.
ATAGAAATAGCTCTATTATAATATTTGCGGTTGTGGGTTTGTTATATGCCCTAGCAGAAAATATGCTGCACCGCCGAATGAGGGAATGATATGGAAACCTGTTTTTTGTTGACTGGGAAGCCGCGAGTGGGCAAATCGACTGCCATTGTACAGCTTATTAACCGAATAGGCGCTGAGCATGTTGGAGGATTTTATACGGAAGAAATACGGAGCGAAACGGATCGTATTGGATTTAACTGCGTAACATTGGATGGAGAAAGCGAAAGAATAGCAAGTGTAGATAGTACAAGTTCCATAAGAATAGGAAGATATGGCGTTGAAATAGAAGCTTTTGAGAATTTAGCTCTAACGTCAATTAGACAATCCTTGATGACGAAGAAGGTTACGGTTATTGATGAAATTGGCTACATGCAAATGGTATCGGTACCTTTTCGGAAGATGGTCTATGACATGGTTTCAAGCTCTCAGCATCTCATTATAGGCACGATCTGCTTGGATAGCCATCCCGAAATTGACAAGATAAAGGAGCTTCCAGGCATAAAGCTTTACGTTATGAATGAAGAAAATAGAGAATTAACAACAGAGGCATTGGCGAACGATCTTTTTAGGTTATTGTAGGTGGTATAGGGGGAGATATAAAGAATGTTTGATGAAATCCACGACAAGCTGGAAGAAATGCGTAAAGAAACAGATGAGTGCTATTTCTGTATTGATAAGAGTGAGTATGTTGACGAGAATATCATATTAACGATTACAATCTATAGAGATGAGTCAGGAGTAAGAGTGGAAAAGGGGAAACAATGGGAAATTATTTGTTAAACCGTATTGGATCAAAGGCTAAGGTTAGATAAGGCGTTTGGCTACCTTGATCTTTTAAATAAGCATCCTTATTTGTTTAAGTATAATAAACCGGAATATAATATTTATGGTCCAAAAGAAGCTTTTAAAAATGATGAAATAGCTGGAGCCATTTATCACGAGTTGCAAAAATATTTACAACGCTTTTTTGCGTTGGAGACGATAAGTCATTACATGCCTAGTTACGGCACATACGGTTATCAGGAAAAGGACAGATATGCTTCATTTTGTTCAGGACCGATAGAAATCGTAAATATTTATAAAAAGGTGTTTCAAGCCCACTCCTTAAATCCTGGGATTGATCGTTCCCCTATTAATCATAATGATAAGGGTAAAATGAAACTTTTACTTATGCGTCAACATGAAGAGCCTTCTTTTGTAGTTGCAAAGAACTTTACATACAGGGAAGTTGAATGTTGAAATACATCTGTTATCTATGGCACTACGCAACGAAGTAGAGTAGTCTGAGTCTCAACATATTTTGGTGAAAATTTTTATTAAAAAGGGGAAATCATGAGATGAGTTATGATATTCATATTACGAGAGCAAATCATTGGACAGATAGCGCGGATAATCCAATATCATTGGAAGAGTTAAAAACCTATTTTGCTGCGAAAAAAGACTTTGAATATTCGAATCTGTTTTCTATTGCCGGTCCTTTCAATATTTCAATTGATGGAGAGTTTTTCATTTGGTCATATGAAGACATTAAAGTACCATTTAGTTATTCAAAAGGTAGGATAACAGTCCCTGAGGCTGAAGGGGAAGTAATGGATAAAATGAAAGAAATTGCGACTGAATTGCAAGCGATAGTGCAGGGAGACGAAGGGGAAGCTTATTAATTTAAAAGCAGTTTTCATTTTTTGTATCATGACTAATTGGATATTTACAAAAATGCAATCGTTCTTCAGAGGGAACGATAAAGAAGCTTCCTAATCCACGTTCTAAGTGGGTGGGGAGGCTTTTTTGATTGAGCAAAGCTGCTTGATAGTGAGTATGGGTGAGGTTTAATCGTATTTAGAGTAATCGATCTACTAACAGGAAAACCTCCTGTTAATTTCTCATTTTATAAGTCAAATGCTCAACTAACAGGAAAACCTCCCGTTAATTTGGCGAAATTAGCTTTAATTCAGGAATATGAAGAAAATTAACGGGAGAATTTCCATGTAATTAGTTAAATTAGCCCGTTTTTGATGAATTAACAGGAGAAATTCCCGTTAGCGTAGGGATTCTCGTATCAATTGAAGGGAATTACGTGTGAAGAATCGATTTAGTAAAGGGTTTGGGTAACATTTGCGTGAATCCCGCGTAATAAATCGAGTTAGTATAGGGATTCTCGTACCAATTGAGGGGAAATCCCGTGTGAAGAATCGAGTTAGTATAGTGAGTTTCGTATCATGGGGAAATTCATACGAAAAATCCAGTTAGTAAAAGGATTTCGGTAATATATGAGCGAATTCAGCGTGGGAATTTTCAGTTGGCGTAGGGAGCTTAGTAACGAGTGGCGAAGCAAGCTTGACCTTGGCAGCAGCGAAAGCGTGGCGCCAATTTGTAAAAAAGAGTCGTGGAAATTAGACGGATAAGTGTTGACGGATGGAAAACATCATGTTAAATTTAATTTATCCTATTGAATTAGTCGGAAATGAATAATGACAACTTGCATCGTCATTCATGGCAATGGTTTCGCTGTATTTGATTGCAAGTCGCGCTCGCTAGAAAACTGGAGGCGCATGCCAACCGAATGCCGAATCGGTTGTCGTGCGCCTTCTTTTTATTCAAAGGAAGAGGAGATGGGGATAGTGAGTCATGTTGGTTTTGGAGCTAATGCTCAGTCACTTGAGCAGCAATACAGTAAAGAGGTTGCCGATGCAAGAAGCCCTGATTATCCTGTACACCCGCTTATTCTGAATCGATGGTCGCCACGATCCTACTCGGAGCAGCTTGTGAGCGATGAAGAGCTTTATACGGTTTTGGAAGCTGCAAGATGGGCGCCATCGTCCAGCAACTTGCAGCCTTGGAGATTTTACGTGGCAAGGGAAGAAGCCGAGCATGAGCAGTTCCGCAAGTTCATCGTGCCTGGCAACCGCTTGTGGACAGACCACGCACCCGTGCTGCTGCTTCTAGCTTCTGAAGCGGTTAAGCAAGATGGCAATCCGAATGTGTCGCATGCTTTCGATACGGGAGCAGCTTGGGCAACTTTGGCGCTGTAAGCGAGGCTGCTTGGTCTATCGACTCGTGCCGTTGGCGGATTTGACCGAGCGGAAGCACGCAAGATTTTAGAAGTACCCGAACATATTGCGCTGCATGCCGTCATTGCACTCGGTCATCGTGGAGGACTTGATACGCTCGATGAAAAGTTTCGCGATAAAGAAATTCCGAATGGACGTCGTCCTTTAGCTGAGAGTCTGTTGGAGGTTAAGGTAAATTAAACGGCTAATCGCATTTCTGGAAACCCGTGTGACCATGCATTTAGTTTGATAGCATTAATAAATTTAGTTTGATGGCACTTATACATTTAGTTTGAAAACACTCATAAATTTGGAGAGGATGTTGAATATGTCCAGAACGGTTGAGGTTGCTGATGAATGGTTGAAGCGAATACAGGATCAATTGGCAGGCGTTCAATATGGCATCGTTCAAATTACGATTCATAATGGTCAAATTGTACAAATTGATCGGACGGAGCGCAGCCGTTACGAGGTGGAGAAGCTGCCATCTGCTGCTCGCAAGCAAAGATAACCGTTTATAAGTGGAGAGGATGCGTATGAAGAACGATAGGAGCTCCAGTTTATATGAATGGCCGGATCTTGCCTTTCATCATTACTGCTTGCAAATGTATCGGCTGAACCGCGGTGTCTACAATACCATTGATCAATGGCTGTATGACAACGGTTATGCTGGAATTAAAGGCCGGCGGAAGATGATTATTCAGTTTCTAGATCACATGATCAAGCTGCAGGCGGAAGAAGGCCATAAGTATTTATCTTTTGGCAAAGGGAATTTGGTCGCTCAGCTTAGCCAATTTGCTGCTGAACACGAAGTTCCGGTAATAAGAGCATTGGCCGCATACTAATAATGAATATATTCGACCGGAAAACCGGAGACATTTTGCACATGCAAAACCTGTCTCCGGTTTTTTTTGTACAAAATTTGAGGAGGATAACGAACATGGAATATCGCAAATTAGGAAGAACAGGACTGCAAGTATCTGAGGTGAGCTTAGGTACGATGGCGTTTGGAAGATGGATTGATGAGGAGGCATCTGCTGCGATTTTGGATGCAGCGCTGGATCATGGCATTAACCTCGTTGACACTGCTAATGTATACGGGGAAGGCGAGTCGGAACGTATACTGGGCAATTTGTTAAAAGAAAGGCGTCACCAAATCGTGCTGGCAACCAAAGTTCATGGCCGCGTAGGCGAAGGGGCAAATGATTCGGGGCAAAGCCGCTATCATATTTACAAGGCTGTTGAAGACAGCTTGAAACGGTTGAAAACCGATTATTTGGATCTGTATCAGGTACATCGATTTGATCCTAATACCCCCCTTGAAGAAACGCTTCGAGCTTTAGATGATCTTGTGCGTCAGGGGAAAGTAAGATACATAGGCGCTTCAAATTTTGCTGCATGGCAGCTTGCGAAGGCTCACGGAATAAGCGCGCTGCACAGCTTGCATCGCTTCGAAAGTCTCCAACCGGAATACAGCATCATCTCGCGTGAGATTGAGAAGGAAATTATACCTTTTGTGCAATCGGAGCAAGTTGGCGTTATCGTTTATAGTCCGCTTGGCAGAGGAATACTCTCTGGCAAGTACCGGGTTGGAGAAGCGCCGCCTGAAGGATCACGGCTTGCGGCAGGAGAGCAAAGGCTGGAGGAGCTTTTGAAGAAAAATGCAATTCCAGTTGCTGAGGCGATTAGACCTTTGGCGGAAGAAAAAGGCCTTACTCAAGCGCAATACGCATTGTCTTGGGTACTGAGTCGTCCTGGCATTACATCGGCAATTCTAGGCGCTTCGAAGCTTGAGCATATTACGGAAGCTGCAAAAAGCTGGGATGTTAAACTAAGCGCTGAGGAACTGGCGAAGGCCGATGAAGCAACCTCCAATTTGGAGCCGGCAAAAGAAGCCATTCCGAGCTGATTCTATAATTAAATACATTCTACCGTATCAATGGAGGATATCAGAGCAGTGCGTGATATCCTCATTTTTTTATCAAGTTCGGATGGGAGGCGGTAAGCATGGCGGGAGTAACGATTAATCATCTATACAAAAGATATGGCAAAGACAAGCACGCGGTAGTGCAGGATTTTCAGCTGGAAATTAAAGATAAGGAATTTATCGTATTCGTCGGTCCTTCCGGCTGCGGCAAATCGACGACATTAAGAATGATTGCGGGGCTTGAAGAAATTTCCGAAGGTGAGATTTATATTGGAGAGCAGCTCGTCAATAAGCTACCTCCGAAGGACCGTGATATTTCAATGGTTTTCCAGAACTATGCCCTCTACCCCAATTTAAGTGTATACGAGAATATTGCGTTTGGACTGAGGATGCGCAAGCTTCCTAAGCATGAGATCGATTTGGCGGTAAAAAATGCTAGCCGAATTCTGGAGATTGAGCCGTATTTAAATCGCAAGCCAAAGGAGCTGTCGGGCGGTCAGCGCCAGCGGGTGGCGCTTGGCAGAGCTATCGTGCGTGACCCAAAGCTGTTTTTGATGGATGAGCCGTTGTCTAACTTAGATGCCAAGCTTAGAGTAACGATGCGTATGGAAATAACGAAGCTGCACAAAAAATTAGGCACAACCTTTATATTCGTTACGCATGATCAGGTGGAAGCGATGACGATGGCGGACCGTATTGTCGTGATGAAGGGCGGTGTCATCCAACAATGTGATACGCCAGAGCTGATCTACTCCAAACCTTCGAATACGTTTGTTGCGAGCTTCATAGGTTCTCCTCAAATCAATTTCATTCATGGACGCGTGCAGGAGAATCCGCAGGGGCGATTAGAGTTTCATACGAATCGTTTTCAACTGAAGTTAAATGAAGTGATGGAGGATATTTTACGCAAAAATAACCAACTAAACAAATCGGTAATATTAGGTATAAGGCCGGAAAATGTGAAGCTGGAAGGTTTGTTCTCGGAGACAATCATTACCGGAATCTATAAGGATAATGAACTTATGGGCGCTGATCGTTTTCTTTATTTGGACATCGGACAGGAGAAGCTGCTCATTGCACGCGTCGATCCCGATAATCGTTTTGCTGAAAATGAGAAAGTGAAAGTAGAGCTTGATATATCGAAGGCTCATTTCTTTCATAAGGATACGGGTGAAAGATTTACAGAATGATCGGTATTTGCGAAGGAGGGAGGCGGCTTAACCTTTATGAATAAGAAACGGAAATGGCTTGTCTATGGTGCCAGTATTGTCATTGCAGCATGGCTGCTTAATGCTGGAGCGGCAGTAAACTCAGAATCTGGAGACAAAACCGATACGGTCCAATATGACAAGCTCGTAACTACATTTAATTATGAGGTTGATCCTTATTTTAGCGATGCGCTGGCAGCATGGCAGGAGAAGGGGCTGAGCAATGCAACAACTTCAATTCAGCTGGATGCAGCGAAGCCATCTCGTGTATCGAATGAAGAGGAGATCAAAGCAGGCGACTACGACGGTAAATCAAACATACTGATTTGGAATACAAGGAACACAGGATGGGTTGAATATCAAGTTGACGTTGCAGAGAGTGCGCTGTATGAAATCCACGTTTCTTATAACCCTCTGAAGGATGGAAGAAAAGGACCGATCGGGTGGGAGGTAACGATAGATGGCGAAAGGCCGTTTAGGGAAGCCTCTTCCATATCCTTATATCGGACATGGGAGGATGTGCGTCCTGTTCTGAAAAACTCAGACGGCGATGAAATTCGTCCTCGTTCGATTGACGTGTCGGGCTGGAGCGAGAAGCCGTTAACGGATTCAGGAGGGGCATATGCGCAGCCTTTGCAATGGCATTTCGAACAAGGAACGCATACCATTCGATTGCAAGGGTTTGACCCTGTTGCGCTTGAGCAAATTAAGCTTGTTCCGAGCAAGCAAATACCTGATTATGCTGAAGTTAAGGCTGCGTATGCCAATATGCCTTCTCTTGCGGGCGATGTATTGACGATTCAAGCCGAGGATTTTACGAGCAAAAATGATACGGCAATAAAGCTATTTTCGGATAAAAACTCACGCACGCTGCCGCGGTATACGGGAAGAATTATTTACAATACGGTCGGCGGTCCGCGCTGGCTTGAACAAAATCAGGAAATCTCATGGTCGTTTGAGGTGCCGGAGAGCGGCTTGTACAAAATAGGCTTTCGCGCTCTGCAAAATACGATAGCTCAGAAAACCTCCTACCGGGTCGTTCGAGTGGATGGAGAGGTACCGTTTAAGCAATTTTTAGCGTATGGCTTTCCTTATTATACTGGTTGGAACGGAATGATTTTGCAGGACGAAAAAAAGAATCCGTATTTGCTTAAGCTTGAGAAGGGCCAACATACGTTGTCGCTAGCCGTCACACAATCGCCTATTAAATCTATCGTTGTGGATGTCGAGAAGCTGATCGCTCATTTGGATGCGATTGACTGGGATTTGCGCACGATTACAGGCTCGAGCTCGAAGAAGACCATTGACCGCAATCGTACGTGGAACATGGAGCAGGACTTCCCAGGGATGACTGACAAGATGGCGCTGGCAGCGGATGTCATGGAGTCACTGTCGAAGCGGGTAGTGAAAGCAAACGGCAACAAAGATTCAATCAGTCAAGGACTCGATACATCAGCGAAGGATTTGCGAGCATTGCTTAAGAAGCCTGAAGAAATTCCTTATGAGGTCGAAGAGATTTCTTCGATGAGAGAGAAATTCGGTACTTTTATCGATACACTGCTCAAGCAATCGCTGCAGCTGGATGAGGTTTATATTATTCCCGAGAAGACGGATGCTCCGAAAATGGAAGCTGGTTTTTTTGGCCGGCTATGGGGCAGCGCTCAAAACTTTATTTACTCTTTCGATGCGAGGGACAGCCTTAACGATTTGGACGACAAGAAGCTGAACATTTGGGTTCAGCGCGGCAGGGATTATGTGGATCAGTTGCAGCAGCTTGCAGATGAGTCGTTCACGCCAGAAACAGGCATTGAGGTAAAGGTGAACCTGCTTCCAAATGCTGAGCTGTTGCTTATGTCTAATGCAGCTGGCGTGCAGCCGGATATTGCCCTTGGCTTGACGCAGGATTTGCCGGTCGATTATGCCATTCGCGGTACGCTGCAGGATTTAAGCGAGTTTGAAGACTTTGATCAGCTGTATCCGAAGTTCAGTCCGGGATCATGGCTGCCGCTGCACTACGATGGCGGTTATTATGGCGTGCCGGAAACGCAGTCGTTCCAAGTTCTCTATTATCGCAAGGATATTTTGAAGCGCATAGGAGCTGAAATTCCCGAGACATGGGAGGACGTTTATCAGCTTTTGCCTACGCTGCAGCAAAACTTCATGAACTTCTACGTAAATCCGAAGGAGTTTACGCATTTTTTCTATCAAAACGGCGTGGAGTTTTATGAACCCGGCGGTGTGAAATCGGGTCTCGATGGTCCAGAAGCATATCGTGCCTTCAAGCAGTGGACGGATCTATTTAATACATACGCTGTGGAGCGGGAGGTGCCGAGCTTCTATCAGCATTTCCGCAGCGGAACGATGCCAATCGGCATATCGGATTACAACATGTATGTGCAGCTTTCGGCTGCTGCGCCTGAGCTGAATGGCCGCTGGGGCATCGCGCTTATTCCCGGTACGAAGCAGGCGGACGGATCGATAAGCCGCTGGGCTGGCGGGGGGCAGCGTACGGGTGTCATTTTTGACAAGTCCAATAAAAAAGCAGAGGCATGGCAATTCCTGAAGTGGTGGTTGTCAGCCGAGGTGCAGGAGCAATATGGCTCTGACTTGGAAGCGGTCAATGGCGTCGCTTTCCGCTGGAATACGTCCAACGTGGAAGCCTTCACGCATCTGCCTTGGAAAAAGGAGGATGCTGAAATTATTTTGAACCAGTGGAAATGGTATAAGGATATTCCGAATGTGCCCGGCGGATATTTCTTGGAACGCGAGATTCATAATGCATGGAATCGTTCCGTTGTAGGAACGGCGAATTATATGTCCTCCTTGGAGCAAGCCGTTCGGGACATTAACCGCGAGCTTCTAAGGAAGCAGCAGGAATTTGGCTACATCAATGAGCGAGGCGAACAGGTGAATAAGCTGGACATTCCTATTGTCGATCAGCCTTGGGAAGGGATTGATCGTTATGTGGAGTAGATTATGGTCGTATCGCATTTCGTATTTGTTTATCGCGCCGTTTCTGATATGCTTCGCTCTGTTTATCGTTATTCCAATTCTTGCAGCGGTAGGCTTAAGCTTTACCTATTACAACGGGATTGAGCCTCCTCGCTTTATTGGCTGGAGCAACTTTCAGTATTTGATCGCGCAGGATCTGCTGTTCCTAAAGTATGCGCTGCCCAATACATTTAAGTTTGCTGTCATTGTTGGTCCCGGCGGGTATGCTGCCGCCTTCCTGCTCGCATGGCTTATTTCACGGCTGAGCGGCGGCGTTCGCAAGTGGGTGGCGCTTGCGATGTATACGCCATCGCTTACCGTTGGCATAGCGATGACGATTATCTGGCTTCCCTTGCTGTCGGGCGATCGCATTGGCTATTTGAACAGCTTTCTATTAAAAGCAGGCCTTATCGACGTGCCAAAGCTATGGGTGACAAGTCCAGAGTTTCTTATGAACTCGATGATCGTCGTCACATTGTGGTCGAGCATGGGTGTAGGCTTCCTAGCAATGCTGGCGGGTATTCTTAACGTGGATACGATACTTTATGAGGCAGGAAGAATCGATGGCATCAGAAACAACATACAGGAGCTTTGGTATATTACGATTCCGTCCATGAAGCCGCAAATGCTGTTTGGCGCCGTGATGGCGATCGTTACGACCTTTAAGACCGGATCCATTGGTGTTGAGCTTTCCGGTCAAAACCCGACGCCGGAATATGCCGGGCATTTGATCGTGAACCATATTAACGATTATGGTCTCATCCGTTTTGAAATGGGTTATGCGGCGACGGTTTCGGTGTTTCTTCTTATATTTATGTATTTCGCGAACAAGCTCAGCTGGGGATTGTTCGGTACGAAGGAGGAGTAACAGCTGAAACAATCAAGCCTTGGTATAAAAATAAGCTTTAATCTGTTCATGCTCATCCTATCCGTCATCATGATCCTGCCGATCATTTATATTTTTAATCATGCCTTCAAGCCTTATCATGAATTGTTCGTCTATCCGCCGACCTTCTTTGTGAAGGAGCCGAACATTCAGAACTTTGTTGAGCTCTTTTGGGTAACGTCCAATTCAATCGTTCCGGTATCGCGCTATTTGTTCAATAGCTTGTTCATTTCGGCTGCGAGTGTTGTTGGCGTGACGACGGTGAGTGCGCTTTGCGCTTATCCGCTGTCTAAACATCCTTTTCCGGGCCGCGCATTCATCTTTGCTACGATTATTCTCATGCTGATGTTTACGCCGGAGGTTATTCAAATTCCGAGGTATTTGGTCGTCAGCCACCTTGGCATTATGAATACGTACTGGGGGCATTTGCTGCCCGTACTTGCTCTGCCGGTAGGCGTGTTCCTGCTCAAGCAATTCGTGGATCAGATTCCTGATTCACTGCTGGAGGCTGCACGAATAGACGGGGCAAACGAATTTATCGTATTTGCTCGAATCGTCATTCCGATGTGTATGCCGGCCATCGCGACCGTTGCGATCCTCGCCTTTCAGAACTCTTGGGGCAACGTGGAGACATCGATGCTGTTTATGCAGGACGATGAAATGAAAAACTTTCCGTTTTTCCTATCGACATTGACCAATAACTTGGCGAACAATGTGGCGCGTCAAGGCGCCGCTGCTGTAGCAGCGCTTATTATGCTCGTTCCGAATTTAATTTTCTTTGTTATTTTGCAAAGCAAGGTCATTTCGACAATGGCGCATTCCGGTATTAAATAAGGGGGAAATCGTTTGAAGAACAGGAGGCTGCGGATTCGTCCGATCATTATAATCCTGATTACGGCGATTTACATAGCTTGGCCCATCTCACCGGCCACAGCCTCGCAGTTACCGTACGAAACCTACTATAAGGATGGATTCGGTCAGCTGGTGAAGACGCAAGCGGCTTACATTCCTGCTGGTATTATTATTGGCACGGATATTGAGATTACGGAAGCAAACCAAGCTGCGGGAGCCGAAGGGAAAACAAAGCTGCAGCTTAATCAGCCCAAGGATCTATTTGTGGATGATAAAGACCATATCTACATTGCAGACACAGGCAATAATCGAATCGTACACTTGGATGAGCACGGCCAATATATTCGTGAAATCAAAGTAACAGAAAGCCCGCTCAAGAAGCCAAGCGGCATTTATGTCGATGAGGCTGGAGAGATTTACGTTGCAGATACGGGCAACAACCGGGTCGTAAGGCTCGATCAAGAAGGCAAGCTGCTAAAAGCATTTGGCCGTCCAGAGTCCAGCTATTTGCCGCCGACTTTCAAGTATGATCCGGTTAACCTCATTGTAGATAAGCGCGGCTTTATTTATGTGACTACGCTGGGCGCTTTTCAAGGCTTGGTGCAGCTTGATCCTGAAGGCAATTTCATTAGTTTTTTTGGGCCGAATCGCGTAAGCTTCTCTTTGTTTGACGCATTTAAGCGATTTGTATATACGCGGGAAATGTATCAAAGGGAGCTGAAGAAGCTGCCTGGAGCTATTGCGGGCTCAACGATAGACAAGAACGGATTTATTTATACGGTGACGAAGGAAATTAGCTCGGATCAGGTGAAGAAGCTCAACATCGCGGGTCTCGACCAGCTGGTAGGCAAAGGGGAATTCGCCGCCCTGCAGCCGGTGCGTTCTTACGGAGAGGTATTTCACAGAACTAGGCAAAGTGTAAGTCCTCAGCTCAATGATATTACGGTGGATGCTGCCGGCAACTTTACTGTGATCGACTCTGTAGGCAATATGATTAGCCAATATGATTCGAATGGCAATCTGTTGTTTTTCTGGGGCGGGGATGTCATTACCGCTACGTCCAAGACAGGAATCGTCAAAGCGCCAGCAGCTATTGCGAGCAATTCCAAGGGTGAACTGCTCGTACTGGACAGCGTCAATAATTTCATTCAAGTGCTGCGACTGTCTGAGTTCGGCCATCTCGTCCATGAAGCGAATCAATTAACGCAGGAAGGCAGATACGAGCAAAGCGAGCCGCTCTGGAGCGAGGTTCATCGTTTAAATGCACAATATACACCGGCATTGATCGGTTTGGCGAAGGCCGCTTACAAAAAAGAGGAGTACGCAAGGTCGGAGCAGCTGTTTTATCAGGCTGGCGTAGTAGGCGGCTATTCAGAATCCTTTTGGCAAAATCGGTTGACATGGTTTCAGAAGCACTTTGGCGTCCTCATGAATGTGGCGCTCGTGCTCGGCGTCGTGTATCTTCTATGGAATGCTTTATCCAAAAAGCTTCGCTTAAAAGGCAAATCGTCAGTTAAACGCAGTGCTAGGCATCCAATACTTGAACAGCTGCAGCATATGTTCTATTTAATAAAACATCCTGTAGACGGCTTCTATGCTATTCGGTACGAAAACAAGGCAGGATGGTTAAGCAGCATATTGATACTTGTATTTGCATTAGCATCGTACGGATATATACAGGCGGGCACAAGCTTTGTCTTTAACCCGGCTGTGCATGTCGGTATTGATCTGTTTCCCATTACGATTCAATTTGCCCTGATATGGCTGGGTTTTGTCATCTCCAACTATTTGATCAGCTCGCTTCTTAGAGGTGAGGGACGGTTCCGAGACGTATTTTATGGCAGCTGCTACGCCTTATTTCCGATTATTCTCATCGGTATACCTGTAACTTTACTCTCCAATGTGCTGACCTTAAACGAGCTGGCGATCTTTAAGTTTTTGAAGCTGTTTATCGTTTTATGGGTTGTTTTTCTATTCATATGGATGGTGCAAGGCATACACAACTATACCTTTATTGAAGCTATTTTTATTATTCTACTATCGTTGCTTGCGCTTGCTATTATTGTCATTCTCATTTTCATCTTAATTAGCCTAAGCATAGAATTAGTCAACTTTATTAATTCCTTATATCAGGAGGTGATCATCCGATGACTGTACGCAAAATAAACATAAAGCTCGTTATGAAGCTGCTGCTCTTTGCTGTTTTGCTGACCGGTATAGGATGGTTTGCTCTTGTGGCGGTCGGGTTATGGGGTAAACCCGCTGCCGTGGCCGTAGATGCTGCAAATCTATTTGAAACGAAAGGCACCTTTCCCTATAAAGCGGGATTGCCAGTTGAAGCAAATTTCGAGCAAATCGCAGAATCAGACCAATTACTGTTGCTTGTAGATAAGGCATCAGCTCACTTCCAAGTCATCAATAAAGCGACAGGGAAGTTATGGCGTTCTTATCCAGAGCCGAAGTATTGGGAGGAAGAAACGGTACCGAATACGTGGAAAAATAATTTAACCTCTCCCGTCATTATTGAATACGTAAATGCTAAAAACTACAAATCCTCCTCTGTAACTGCCGGATTAATCGAGAACCAAGGTTACTTGGAAAATTTCCAGGCTGCGGAAAATGGATTCACAGTGACCTTCGCGCTGCCGAAGGTGCAGTTGAAAATTCCGATTGAGGTGCGTCTGCAAAAGGACTATGTAGAGACGAGAATCTTGGATGAGGGAATCGTCGAAGGCGCTTTAAGCTTATTGAATATTAAGCTTTACCCTTTGTTTGGGGCACAGCCGTCTGCTGGGCAGGAGGGTTACCTTTTGCTGCCGGACGGCTCCGGCTCGTTGATCCATTTTGAGGCAGATCGTTTGATGCAGCAGTTGACCTACAATGAGAGTGTTTATGGGCAGGATCTATCCTATTACAACGAAAATACAGGCAGACAGGGGATTACGATGCCTGTATTCGGCTTAAAGTCAGGGGATCAGGCGTTTGTTGCGATTATCTCCGAAGGTGAGGCGTTCGCGAATGTTTATGCAGCCCCCTCAGGCGCGGTGGGCCGATCGAACTGGGTGACGACCGAATGGCAGTATCGGAAGAAGTTTTTCCAAAGTGTAAGCAAGAGCACGGGTGAGGGCTTCTATACATACAGCGGCGATAAGTTTATAACGAATGCTCGTGCAACACGTTATTATCCACTGCTCCCTAATAAAAGTGATTATGCTGGCATGGCGGAGGTTTATCGCAATTATTTGATTCAAGAGCAGGGTGTAAAACCGCTGGAAACAAACAAAAAAGACATTCCGCTGTTTGTGGACATTGTAGGCGCAGACATCGAGAAGGGGCTTTTTGCAGATTCATATTTAAAAGCGACCACGACAGAAGAGGCGACCGAGCTTGTTCGTTCGATTTATGATAGCGGGATTCAGCATCTGCAAATTCAATTCTCAGGGTGGCAGCAGGACGGTTACAGCACGCATGGGGGCTACTTTCCTGTAGATAAGCGCTTAGGTGGAAACAAAGGGATGAAAAGCTTTATTTCCTTCGCTCATACCTTGGATATTCCGGTTTATTTGACGGCGAATTATACGCTCAATACGAATGGCGACGATCGGTTCTGGTGGAGACGCGACGGCTTGCGCAATTTGGCAGGAACGGTGCTGGAGGAAAGGGGAAATGAGGACCAGGACGCAGCGAAGTTTGTAAGCCCGAGGTTCTATGAGAAGGTAGTCTCGGCCGATTTGAACAGCTATAAAAGCTTGGGAGCTGACGGCATCTATTTCGAGGATGGCATAGGCAAGCAGGTCAATACGGATTTCAACAGCCGATACTCGGCGAGCAGGGCAGAGGTTGTCGATGTACAGCGCAGCATTTTGAACAAAAGCAAGGAAGCACTCGGGTCGCTTGCGGCGAATAATGTGAATTTCTATGCGTTAGCCCAAATCGATCATGTCCACCGCCTAACCGCTGATTTTTCGTATGATGTCTTCATCAGTGAAGCGATTCCTTTTGCCCAAATCGTTCTTCACGGCTTGCGCACGTATTCGCTGGAATGGTCTAATTTGCGCGATGAGTTCGATGATGAGCTGCTCCGCAGCATTGAATATGGGGCTTACCCTGCTTATGTGCTTAGCGGCGACAAGGCAGCTGATTTAAAAAATTCCTATTCCTACTGGTATTACAGCTTGAACTATAAGGATTGGATCGATCATTTACGAGCTGAATATGCCAAAACAAATGAGGCGCTTGCAGCTGTGCAGGAGCAGTTTATTACGGGACATCGTACGCTCGCTCCAAATGTGAAGGAAACAGAGTACGGCAGCGATTATCGTATCATCGTCAATTATAATCAGACCGATTACAGCAAGGATGGCATTATCGTTCCAGCAAAAGACTTTGTCGTCATAAAAGGAGGAACGAAGCCATGAGATGGAGTCGCAAGCTGGAAAATACGACAGTTAGGAAGCTCGAAGGCTCCCTGTTTATCGCGCCTTGGGTGTTTGGCTTCCTCGTTTTTGTGGCGTTCCCGCTCGGCTATTCGCTGTATATGAGCTTTCATCAGGTGAAAATTACGGTGAGCAGCGTCAACTATACATTTATTGGACTCAGCCATTACCGGGAAATATTGATCGCGAACGGAAGCTTGCTCTATGAGGAGCTGTTCCCGTTTCTAAGGGAGTCAGCCATGATGATTCCGATCATTCTTGTCTTTTCCCTGTTTGTTGCCATCTTGCTTAATTTGCGTTTTCCAGGCAGAACGCTGTTTCGGGTTATTTTCTTTCTGCCTGTTATTTTCTCCTCCGGCCAGATCGTGCAGGAGTTTATTGCGCAGGGGGAAGGCTCCCTCAGCATTATGGAGACGCTGCGTATCGACTATTATTTGCGTGAATATGTTCCGGGATCATGGGCGGCTCCGATTCAAAAGGTTATGAGCTCATTTGTGCTTGTCCTTTGGTATTCAGGCGTGCAAATCCTTATTTTTCTCGCGGGACGCCAGACGCTGCCGGCATCTGTGTACGAGGCTTCTCGTATTGACGGCTCGGGACCTTGGAATACGTTTTGGAAAATAACGCTGCCCGGACTTGTCCCTTATATTTTTTTGAACTTAATGTACACGGTAGTCGATTTATTCACCTTCCCTTCCAATCCGATTGTCAGTCGAGTGAATACGAGCAATTATGGCAGCTCCAGCGCTTTGGCATGGATCTATTTTTTAATCATCCTAACCTTCGTACTCTTGACCTTATTGATATACAGCCGAGTGGATAAGTCGCTTTCAGGAAAACGATAAGCGGGAAAGAGAGGTGAGCGTTCATGAAAATTGTGAAAAAAGGAAATGAGATTGCGACTAATCTATATAGCGATGAAAAGCTGCGAAGAAGCTTGATTGGTCTCAGGTATCGGCTGCTTGGAGCAGAAATAGATAAGGGCATTCTCTTCAAGCTGTTTGTTTATATTATTCTGATCAATGTCGCCTTCATCTATATGAAGCCGATTCTATACATGGTGACGACGATGGTGAAGGATGCGAGAAACATTCTTGACCCAACCGTTATTTGGGTGCCGCGGTCCATATTTTTGGGGCATCTGCAGCAGGCGAGTGAAATGCTGAATTACACGAAGAGTTTCCTCATCAGCGTCTCGCTGGCTTCTTCCGTTGCGGTGCTGCAGGTATTCTCCTGTGCAATTGCCGGTTATGCGTTCGCAAGGCTGGAGTTCCCCTTCAAAAAAGTATGGGGAGCTCTGCTGTTGTTTACGTTTATTATGCCGCCGCAAATTACGATTTTGCCATCGATCATGCTCTTTAAAGAGTTCGGCTGGCTGAACACGTTTTTGCCGATGGTTGTCCCCGCTTTATTTGGCCATGGCTTGAAAGGAGCGATGTTCGTAATCATCTATCGATCCTTCTATTCCACACTGCCCAAAGAGCTGGACGAGGCTGCGCGAATGGACGGCGCAGGCCCTTTCCGCTTGTTCTTTCGCGTCATGTTTCCGCTGTCGAGGTCGGCTACCGTTGTGGTTGTACTATTTTCCTTCGTCTGGAACTGGAATGATTTTTACTTTCCGTCACTCTTTATGTTTACTGCGGAGAACGTACCTCTCTCCATTACGCTGGCAAGAATGGCTGGCGAGATGAAGCTGGCTGAAGGGGCAGGGGAGATTACCGTTTATGCCGAAGCGATCAAGATGGCGGCCTCTTTCTTAATTATTATGCCGCTGCTTGTCGTGTATTTGTTCGCTCAGCGGTGGTTCATTGAAGGGGTAGAACGGACAGGATTAGTAGAATAGTAAATCAAAAAAACGTTGACATTACGAAGTTGAGATGATAAATTCTTAGCACTTACTATAATCCTTATAAAACCAATTGATTTAATTGGAAATTATCGACCGGATAGCCGGAGATTGCCTTAGGGCAGCTCTGGCTATTTTTTTTGGGGAATTGAACAAAGTTATTTCATTCGAAAATAACTTAAGGGGAGTCGTGCGATGAGTGGATTGGAAAGAAAACTAAATCTTAATGCGTTTCTGGCCGCATCAGGCCATCATGAAGCATCGTGGCGGCATGCGGATACGCAGCCGGAGCGAGGTATTGATATTAAACACTACTTAAAGCTGACTCAAATTGCCGAACGCGGCTTGCTCGATTCTGTATTTCTGGCGGATGGCTACTGGGCGGGATCGGGATCGCTTGAACCGTTCACCATGCTGTCAGCATTAGCAGCGGCAACCAAACATATCGGCTTAATTGCAACGGTAGAAACGACCTATAATCAACCGTTTCATATCGCAAGAAAGTTTGCTTCCTTAGACCATATTAGCAAGGGTCGCGCAGGCTGGAATATCGTGACGGGAGCGGGACCTGCTGCAGAGCAGTTCAGCAGGGAGCAGCATCCGGAGCATCATGATCGTTATGAATCAGCGGAGGAATTTGTAGAGATCGTCAAGCAGCTGTGGGACAGCTGGGAGGATGACGCGCTGCCAAATGACAAGATAAGCGGCATTCTTATTGATGAAGCCAAGGTTCATACTATTGATTATGCCGGGAAGTATTTCAAAGTAAAGGGACCGCTTAATATCGCGCGGCCGCCGCAAGGTTATCCTGTACTCGTCCAAGCGGGCTCATCTGAGACGGGCAAGGAATTTGCCGCTAAGCTGGCGGAGGTCATTTTTACTGCTCAACTGACCTTCGAGGAGGCAGCAGCTTTTTATAAAGATGTGAAGTCACGTTTGGCGAAGTATGGCAAGACGACGGATCAGCTGAAAATATTGCCAGGACTTAGTCCGATATTGGCGGATACAGAAGCAGAGGCGCAGGATCTGGAAAATGAGCTGTTTGAGCTTATCGATCATGAAGGAGCGATTAAGCGGTTATCGGGTCGCTTAGGCGTTGATTTGTCTAATCATTCGCTTAATGACCTTGTCAATCTGGATGGCGCACAAACGACAGATCAGGTAAGCGGCATGAAGAGTCGCCACCAGCTTATTTTGGATTTAGTAGAACGCGAACAGCCGACGCTCAGGCAATTGATCAATCGCTTAGCAGGGGCAAGAGGGCATTTTACTTTTACGGGTACACCGCTGCAGCTGGCCGATGTCATTGAAAAGTGGTTCAAGAATGGGGCGGCCGATGGCTTTAATGTGATGCCGCAGGTGTATCCGAGCGGGCTGGAGCGCTTTGTCGACAAAGTTATCCCTGAGCTGCAAAATCGCGGATTGTTCCGTACCTCCTATAAAGAGCAAACGCTGCGCGGAAATCTAGGTTTAGCAAGACCTGCAAATAGCTGGCAGGCCAAAAAAACGGAAGAAGAGGTGCATTCCTAATGAGTGAAGCGAGTCGAAAGGTTCATTTGAACGTTTTTTTGAGAGCGACAGGCCATCATGCGGGAGCTTGGCGGCATCCAGATGCTCGTCCGGATTTGGAGCTGGACATTGATTACTTAGGGCAGCTGGCTCGAATCGCTGAGCGTGGCAAGCTGGATTCCGTATTTTTAGCAGATGGATATGCAGGCGGCGGCAGCAAGCTGGAGCCGTTTACGCTGCTCGCAGCACTTGCTTCTGTAACGGAGCATATCGGCTTGATTGCGACAGTCGGGACCGTATATAACGATCCGTTCCATGTCGCAAGGCAATTCGCCTCGCTGGATCATATAAGCGGCGGCAGAGCTGGCTGGAATATCGTGACGGGTGCTGGCTCAGCTGCCCATAACTTCAGCAGAGACGAACACCCAGAGCATGCGCAGCGCTACGAGACGGGCGAGGAGTTCGTGGAAGTGGTGAAGCAGCTATGGGACAGCTGGGAAGACGACGCCCTTATTTTCGATAAAAAAGCGGGTAAATTGCTGGATGCAAATAAGGTGCACGAGATCAACTTTAAAGGACATACCTATTCGGTGAAGGGACCGCTCAATATTCCGCGTCCGCCGCAAGGATATCCGGTGCTCGTGCAAGTAGGCTCCTCCGAGCAAGGCAAGGAGCTGGCAGCGAAAACGGCGGAGGTTATTTTTACGGCGCAGCAAACGTTCGATGCAGGTCGTGCCTTCTACTACGATGTGAAATCACGTTTGGCGAAGTATGGGAGAACGGTTGATGAGCTCGTTATTTTGCCAGGGCTCGCTCCGATTGTGGCTGATACGGAAGCGGAAGCGCGCGAGATTGAGGAGGAGCTGCATGCTTTTGTAGATACAAGGCGTGCGCTTGATAGCTTATCGGAGCGATTCACGGTGAATTTGAATGATTATCCGCTGGATGCGCAGGTGCCGCTGGAGAAAGCCAAACCTGCTGAGGATTTCAACGGCATTCGCAGCAGGCAGGAGGTCATTATCGATGCGGCGCGCAGAGAAAGCTTTACGATTCGCCAGCTTCTTTATCGCAGCAATGGAGGACATGGGCATATCACGTTTACCGGGTCTGTGCTTCAAACGGCGGATTTTATTGAAAAATGGTTTAAAAACCATGCGGCTGATGGCTTCAACGTGCTGCCGCAGCTCTTTCCTACAGGGCTTGAGGCCTTTGTAGACAAGGTCATTCCAGAGCTGCAAAACCGTGGATTATTCCGTACCGAATATGAAGGCAAGACGCTTCGTGACAGCTTAGGGCTACAGCGTCCCGCCAATACGCGCCATCTTCAGCAAATATAAATAAATAATAGAAATGAGAGGATATAGGATGAAGAAACTAGGGGTTATTATCGTCATATTTGTTCTTGCAGCATCGATCTCCGCATGCGGGGGAGACAATAACGCACCTGCAAAGCAGAATGATGCATCAGGCAAGAAGGATGCAACGAACAGTGCGACCAAAACCGCGGATTTCAAGAAGCTTGGGGATGAGCCGCTGAAATTATCGTTTTATTCCACTGGCGCTACCTTTACGGACGTGGAATTCGAAGCGATGATCGCAGGTCCCATTCATGCGAAGTATCCGAACGTAACCATTGAACGAATTACGCCAGCAGCGACGACGACTCCGGAGGAGGTGCTGTCCACACATGTGCCGGACATTATATTTGGCAGTGTGCAGCAGCGGGTTATTCGGACGGGTGTATATCAGGATTTAAGAGAATTAATCAAAAAACATCATTTTGACGAGAGCCGTCTCAAACCGATTGGCTACGACTATATCAAGGACATAACGAAGGGCAAAGGAGATGCGGTTCTCGCGCTACCTTTCAATATCAATCAGCATGTTTTGTATTACAACAAAGATATTTTTGATAAATTCGGCGTTCCTTATCCAACCGAGAAGCAGTTGACATGGGACGAAGCGGTAGAGCTTGGCACGAAGCTGACCAGAACAGAAAACGGCATTCAATATATCGGGCTTGTTGTAGACAATTTAACTGGTTTGGGTAAATCGCTGGGCATTCCTTACTTGAACCGGGAGACGGGGCAGGCTGCGCTCGATACGCCGGAATGGCTTCGCGTATTCGAGCTGCAGAAGAAGATTTTTGAAATACCAGGTTATGTAGCGCAGGACGGCACATGGAACTGGACTCGTGACCATTTCATGAAGGATCAAAACATTGCCATTCGGGTATCTTGGCTTGCCAATATGGTTGGTCCGCTTGAGGAGCTGCGCCAACAGGGTGTGGAGTTCAACTGGGATATCGCGCCGGCGCCAAACTTCAGCGATCAGCTTGGCAATACGAGAGAAGCGCAAATCCACTCTATTGCGATCAACAGCCAAAGCCCGCATCAAGATGAGGCGTTTCAAGTGATCGCAGAAATTTTATCGGATGAGGGGCAGCGAATTATTGCTAAGAACGGGCGTGTTCCAGCTATTATCAATCCGGAACTGGAGAAGGATTACGGCTTAGAAATACCGGTTCTGCAAGGCAAAACCGTTCAGAATGTTTTTATTGGGAAGCCCATTCAAGAGCATTTCATTCATCCTTATGAATCGAGCATTACGATACGGCTTACCGAAGCAGCTGAGGATCTTGCCATCCATGGTCTAGATGTTAACTCGGCTATACGCAAAGCAACGGATGCGATTAATAAAGATGTAGAGACTTTAAAAACGACGATCGGTCAATAAGCAGACGATGGAGAGGGGATTAAATATGGGAGAATCGGAGCGCAAATTAAATCTCAACGCCTTTTTGTTCGGGACCGGCCATCATGAAGCTTCATGGCGGCTGCCGGAGGCGGAGCCGAGCCGCAACCTTGATTTCGAGCATGTGCTGCAAATCGTTCAGACGGCTGAAAGAGGACTAATGGATTCCGTATTTCTGGCTGATGGCTATATCGGACGCTCCAATAAGCTCGAACCATTCACGGAGCTGGCTGCGCTGGCAAGCAGGACGAAGCATATCGGATTAATTGCTACGGTTGGCACTACGTATAATGAACCTTTTCATGTGGCGCGGAAGTTTGCCTCCCTAGACCACATAAGCAAAGGGAGAGCGGGCTGGAATATCGTTACGGGTGCTGGATCAGCCGCACATAATTTCGGCAGGGAGGATCATCCCGATCATGCGCTGCGTTACGAGGAAGCAGATGAATTCGTAGAAATCGCCAAGCAGCTGTGGGACAGCTGGGAGGATGAGGCGGTCATTAATGATAAAACGGTGGGAACCCGTATCCATAAAGACAAAGTTCATACGATTGATTTTAAAGGAAAATATTATTCGGTGAAGGGACCTCTAAATATCGCAAGGCCGCCGCAGGGTTATCCTGTGCTGGTGCAGGCGGGTTCCTCGGAGAGCGGCAAGGAATTTGCTGCAAAGGTAGCGGAAGTTATCTTTACCGCGCATCAAAGCATTGAAAGTGCTCAGCAGTTTTATAAGGATGTAAAATCAAGACTGCCGAAGTATGGAAGAGAGGCTGACCAGCTGAAGATTTTGCCGGGTATTAGCCCGATATTGGCAGACACGGTGGAGGAAGCGAGAGAAATCGAGAGCGAACTATTCAATTATGTAAATAAAGATGGTGCAATTAAACAGCTATCGGAACGATTAGGCATTGATTTATCCGAGTATCCGCTTGATGAGCCGCTTTCATTGGAGGGCGTGCGTGAAACGGATGAGGTTAATGGCAACAAAAGCAGACATCAGCTCATACTGGATCTCGTTCGCCATGAGCAGTTAACGCTGAAGCAATTGATTAATCGCCTAGCAGGAGCCAGAGGACATTTTACGTTTACAGGTACACCTCTTCAGCTTGCAGATGTGATTGAAAATTGGTTTGTTAACGGCGCTGCTGATGGGTTCAATGTTATGCCACAGATTTTCCCGAGCGGCCTTACGCAATTTGTAGACAAGGTGATTCCAGAGCTGCAAAATCGCGGATTGTTTCGGACGGAATATTCGGGAACGAGCTTGCGAGAGCAGCTTGGATTGAAGCGGCCGGCGAATATTCGTTATGAGAGCAAAGCTGTACTTTAAAAGACTAGGTGAGAGCATGTTGGCTATTAAACGACACAGCTGAACCTCATGATAGAGGAGAGAGAGATTAATCATGAAAAAACTTACGATAGGCGTAGTTATTTTAATGTTGTTTGCTATATTGGGGGCTTGTGCCAGTAAGGATAATACACCGGCTAACAAGGCTGAGAGCAATGCAAATAAGCAGCAAGAAACGAACGCAGCCGTAACGGAAGAAGCGGACTTCAAAAAGCTTGGTGACGAACCACTTACGTTGACCCTTTTCAGCACGAGCGGTACTTTTCCAGACGTGGAATTTAATACGCTCATAGCAGACCCGATTAAGAAAAAATATCCAAATGTAACTATCGAAAGAATAACGCCTGCGGCAACAACTACAAATGAAGAAGTGCTTTCCACACATGTTCCAGACATTATTTATTCCTCCTCTTCCTCCCATCAGCGCATTATCCGAACGGGCGCCTATGAGGATTTGAGAGAGCTTATTAAACGCCATCATTTTGATGAGAGCCGGATCAAACCGATTTTGTATGACTACATCAAAGATATAACGAAAGACAAGGGAGGCGAAATCTATGCGATTCCGTTTAACTCCAATCAGCATATCCTCTACTATAATAAAGATATTTTTGATAAGTTTGGTGTTCCGTATCCTACAGAAAAACAGCTGACCTGGGATGAGGTGCTGGATATTGCTGCAAAGCTGACTCGTACGGAGAATGGCGTGCAGTATATCGGTCTATCGGTTGACAACCTAACGGGGCTAGCCAAAGGGCTGGGGCTGCCGTACGTCGATCATGACACGGGAAATGCTGCACTCGATACGCCCGACTGGCTGCGCGTGTTTGAGCTTAACAAGCGCATCTTTGAAATTCCTGGTTACGTAACGCCAGAACATACATGGAACTGGGGTCGCGATCAATTTATGAAGGATCAAATTATCGGCATGCGGGTAACTTGGCTGGCAAATATGATCGGTCCGCTGGAGGAGCTGCGTCAGCAGGGCGTTGAGTTTAATTGGGATTTCGCTCCGGCACCAAACTTTAGCGACCAGCTGGGCAAAACAAGAGAGGCGCAAATTCATTCGCTTTCGGTGAACAGCCAGAGCAAGCATAAGGATGAAGCTTTCCAAGTCATTGCTGAAATTTTATCGGATGAGGGCCAGCGGATTTTATCTAGAAATGGCCGGGTTCCGGCTGTTATTAATCCAGAGCTGGAGAAGGAATATGGGCTGGACATTCCAGTGCTGCAGGGTAAAACGGTGCAAAACGTGTTTATTGGCGAGCCGCTGCAGGAGCATTACGTTCATCCCTACGAACTGGAAATAACGACAAGATTGACAGAGGCGGCTGAGGATTTAGCCATCAACGGGTTGGATGTAAACTCTGCAATTCGCAAAGCAACGGAGGCCATCAACAAAGACGTTGAAACGCTCCGAACGACAATAGGAGATAAGTAGATTAGAGAGCCAAAGCAAAGGTGCAGCGTAAAATGCGGCCCCTTTGTTTTGTGCTGTTCATTTAAGCGGATTGGAATGGGTTAAGGAAGGAAAGCGAAGGAGCAAGTGAATGTAACATTCATTTGCCCCTGCTTTTATTACGTATGCTGCTGGATATGAGGAATAATGGATCGGCATGCTTGGCGCAAGCCTGCAACGAAGCCGAAAGCGGGACCATGAGTAAAGGTCGCTAGTGGGCCGGCAAAGTAAAGTCCAGGTATGCTGCTTTCAAATTGAGCGCTTAGCAGAGGGAATTTTGTATTAGAATTTGGCTCTCGCTCGATAAGCTGCAACACATGGGACGGCAGAAAAGGCACCTGGTCTAGATTGATTTGGTAGCCGGTAGCGGCAATAACATGATCGACGAGGCGAGTTTCATTGTTTCCAAGCTGAAGCAGCACCTTGCCATCAATCGTAGCTTCTGCATGTGTAATGGCTGCGCCGCCAGTCATCGTCACTTTCCCTTCTACGTAGGGCTTTAAGAAAGGAGCAACACTGCTTTGACGCGGTGTATCTCTCCGCTCCTCCTTGAGCTGGTCGGACTGTAGATAGAACTGTTCAGCGGAGTCGATGAGCTTCTGGCCAGATTCGACATTATCCTCGCTTGCATACTGGACGGCGTCACGCCGGAACAAAAGCTCAACCTCGCTTCCAGCCATATGAAGCAGTGCGGCGGCTTCCCAAGCGCTTTGGCCGCTGCCGATAACAGCTACCTTCTTGTTTGCGTAGGGGTTAAAATCACGATGAGCGAAGGTGTGGGAGATGAGCGGTGGCGGCAACGAGCTTAGTACTGGAGGGATGTAGCTATAATGCTGCAAACCTGTAGCTATGACCACATGTTTGGCTTGATATTGCTTACCTTCGTGAGTAATTACGTTGAAGCCAGAGGATGAATAATGAAGCTCTGATACATGCTCCGAAGTGAAGGAGATCTCGGTTTGTTTGGCAAACCATAAGGCATAATCAACAAAATGAGGACGAGGAAAGGGGGGCTGCAGTTCTATGCCGGTTTCGCAGCTGAATCGTTCAATGGTGAATTCATCATTCTTATCGGAGAGACTGATGTAGCGTGGATGGGTGCGAATGAACATATTTTGCGGCATTTGCTCCTTCCAGAAAAACATAGGTTTGCCCAGAAGGACATAGGACATTTTGCTTGCGGCTGCATGAGCGGCAAGTGAAATTCCGTAGGGGCCTGCGCCAATAATGATGAGATCAACCACAGATTTCACCTCCATTTGAGTTGTTTTGATTTTATGCCGAGTATTATACTAAGAATAATATGTTTTACAATACACTTTTTTCTAAAAGGTACGATAGATCGTATTGCGTACAACAATGATGATTGACAAAAGATTTATTACGTGATAAATTTTCAGTACATTTTTTGCACTAAAACAGTTTGAATAATCGGGATTATAGTTCTACCGGAAAACCGGAGACAACAGTTGATCTGTGTCTTCGGTTTTTTTGTTTCAAGAGCACTTATTCATGTAGAGGAGGTAAAGCAATGAACGAAGTTATTGCTTTATTAAAAAACCATCGCTCCATCCGCAAATATAAAGACTCGCCCATTCCTGAGCAGCATTTGGAACAAATCATATTGGCAGGGCAAGCAGCCTCCACCTCATCCAATATCCAAGCTTACAGCGTAATTGCTGTAAAGGACACAGAGCGGAAGCGAAAGCTTGCGGAGCTTGCCGGCAATCAGCAGCAAATAGTTGAAAGTCCGGTGTTTCTCATCTGGTGTGCCGATCTAAATAAAGTCAGATTGGCAGCAAGGCTGCATGAGGATGTAGAGCTTCGTCAGAACGTGGAGCTGTTTCTGCTCGGAACGATTGACGCGACACTGGCTGCTCAAAATGCGGCAATCGCTGCGGAGTCACTTGGTTATGGGATCGTTTATATCGGTGGAATTCGCAATAATCCTAAAGAAGTAACGGAATTGCTTGAGCTGCCTGAGCTTGTCTATCCGGTGTTTGGCATGTGCGTAGGCGTTTCTGATCAAGAGCCTGATCTTCGTCCAAGATTGCCGCTCGCAGCTGTCTATCATCAAGAAACGTATAAGCAGAGCGGGTTGGAGGATGAAATTATTGCTTACGATTCGATCACTCGGGAGTATTATGCTACGCGCAAAGGCGGAGGCAAAGGCGGAGAGCAGGAAACAAGATGGTCTCGTGAAATGTTAAGAAGGTTCAAGTCGGATCGGCTGCGTGATCATTTGCATGACTTCCTTGTAGGTCAAGGGTTCAAGCTGAAATGAATTTATTTATAAAAGGCACAATCCATACCATACGACCGGACCACCGGAGATTTAGCTGACGATAAGCTAAGTCTCTTTTTTGTTAGTTAGATCATTTTATTTGGATTCTTATCTTTTTTATTAATCTAACGGGAAAAGCTCCAGCTAATTTTTCGAATGATTTAAATAGGACTCAATTAACAGGAAAAGTTCCTGTTAAATGGGCGGAAATAAGCGGTTTTATCAGCAAATGTCTAAATTAACAGGAGAAATTCCTGTTAAATCCATTTTCTCTTCGAATTCCGCTGAATTAACAGGAGAAATTCATGTTAATTACTCAAGTGGCACCAAATATCGTGGTGAAGAAACGAAGCCTGAGAAGCAGCATTGAACTTGGAGTGTTTTTATAATGAACCGAAAATGAGGGATGGCAAATGAGCGAGAATAAGCGGGACAAGAAGGCGCATTTTAACGTGTTTTTGCGTGGAGCGGGCCATCATTCTGCCGCGTGGAAACACCCGGATTCGAATCCAAAGGAGGATTTGGATTTGGAGTATTATGCGAACATAGCAAAGATTGCGGAGAGAGGGCTGTTTGATTCGTTGTTTACAGCCGACAACTATTCCGGACTTGGCAGGAGACTGGAGCCATTTACACTTCTCTCTGGGCTTGCTGCGCTGACTAAGCATGTTGGACTTATCGCAACCGTCAGTACAACCTATAACGATCCTTACCATGTAGCGCGCAAATTCGCTTCGCTGGATCATATCAGCAAAGGGCGGGCTGCTTGGAATATCGTAACGGGGCATTCGCAAGATGATGCTGAAAACTTTAATAAGACGGAGCATCCAGACGTGCAAAAGCGCTACGAAATCGGCGATGAATTTGTTGAGGTGACGAAGCAGCTTTGGGATAGCTGGGAAGAGGATGCATTGATTTATGACAGAGCCGCAGATGTCTCATTGGACAAAAGCAAAGTATACGAAATTAACTTTAAGGGCAAATACCACACGGTAAAAGGACCGCTTAACATACCGCGGCCTCCGCAGGGATATCCGGTTCTAGTGCAAGCGGGCTCCTCGGAAAACGGCAAGGAGCTGGCAGCCAAAACAGCGGATGTTATTTTTACGGCACAGCAAACATTAGGCGCTGCTCAGGCGTTTTATGCGGATGTGAAGGGGAGATTGCAGAAGCATGGAAGGACGCCGGAGCAGCTGCTCATTATGCCAGGGCTTAGTCCGATTGTGGCTGATACGGAAGCAGAAGCCCGCGATATCGAAGACGAGTTTAATGGACTGCTGAATACGAAGCAAGCATTAAAGCGGCTTTCAAACTATTTTACAGTAGATTTGTCAGAGTATCCGCTTGATAGTCTTGTTCCAATCGATAAAGCAAAGCCATACGGAACGATAACGACAGGCATTACAAGCCGGCAAGAGGTAGTGGTGGATGCTGCGGTACGAGACAAAATGACAATTCGGCAATTTCTTGCTCGAAGCGCAGCCGGTCATGGTCATGTATCGTTTACGGGTTCTGTACTGCAAACGGCTGATTTTATTGAAAGCTGGATTAGAAATAACGGCGCGGACGGCTTTAATATTTTGCCTCATATTTATTACAGCGGGTTGGAGACGTTTGTTGATAAGGTCATTCCTGAGCTGCAAAATCGCGGACTCTTCCGAACGGCCTATGAGGGCAAAACGCTGCGCGAGAATTTAGGGCTGGAAAAGCCGGAAAATAAACATAAAGCGATATGGGCTTTAAGCAGAGAAGCAGAAAAGATAAACGGCTGATTTCCATAACGAGGCAGCAGTTCTCATTCCGCTGCCGCAGCAGAAAACTAACGTTTGTATACATTTGAGGAGGTTGTTCATATGGCGATTCAATATCGAAATTTAGGCGCAAGCGGATTAAAGGTTAGTGAGATTAGTCTCGGGAGCTGGTTGACGTATGGCGGTTATGTCGAGCGTGAAAATGCAGTGAAGTCGATTCAAACGGCGTATGATCTCGGCATTAATTTTTTTGATACAGCTAATGTATATGCGAAAGGCGAAGCCGAGAAAGTAGTCGGAGAAACGCTGCGTGCTTATCCCCGTGAATCCTATGTGCTGGCGACCAAGGTCTATGGGAAAATTGGCGATGGACCGAATGATCGCGGGCTCTCTCGCAAACATGTGATCGAATCGGCAAATGCAAGCTTGAAGAGGCTTGGACTTGAATACGTAGATGTGTTCTACAGCCATCGCTTTGATCACGAGACGCCGCTTGAAGAAACGCTGCGCGCCTTTGAGGATTTGGTCCGTCAAGGCAAGGTGCATTATGTCGGCGTCAGCGAATGGACGGCTGCTCAAATAACCGAAGCGTTCGCCATCGCAGACAAATATTTACTCGATCGTATTGTCGTGAATCAGCCTATCTATAATTTGTTTGAGCGCTACATCGAGAAGGAAATCATACCGCTTGGCATTAAAAAGGGCTTCGGGCAGGTCGTGTTCTCGCCGCTTGCGCAAGGGCTGCTCACAGGGAAGTACTTATCCAATCAACAAGTGCCCGATGAGTCGCGAGCCGCGAAGCAAGAAAATTTTAAAAACCGCATAACTGAGGAAAAGCTGGCGAAGGTTGAGCTGCTGAAGAAAATCGCATCCGAACTGGAGCTGACGGTGGGTCAGCTGTCGCTCGCATGGATTTTGCGCCAGCCGAACGTATCCAGCGCTTTGATTGGTGCAAGCCGTCCCGATCAGGTCGAAGAAAACGTGAAGGCATCAGGTATTGCACTTGATCATGAGACACTAGAACGTATTGCAGCGGTTATCGATAACGGCCCTGTATCTACACGAGGTTCATTCTAATCATCTCTGGCCAAAAATGAGCAAAGTCCAGTAAAGAGCATCTCGTTACTGGACTTTGTCATGAAATCGCAAGAAGTAATTGCCAGTTAACGATATATCGTATAGTATGTAAATTAATACGATATATCGTTAACGAAGGAGATTGCACAATGACGAAAGAATGGCAGCCAGAGGAACAATTGTTTTTACATCATGCGAATGAAAGGGAGGGACACGGCTCGGGCAGACGTTTTTTCAGCCGCGGCGGAGTTAAATATGCTTTGCTGGCGCTGCTTGAACAGGAGGGCATGCACGGCTACCAAATGATGAAGGCGCTTGAGGAGCAATCAGGAGGCACCTATAAACCAAGTGCTGGCTCCATTTATCCCACACTGCAGATGCTGCGGGATCAAGGATTTGTAGAGTCCTCCAAGCAAGACGGCAAAAAGGTGTTTGAGATTACTGAGGAAGGCAGAGCTTATTTGCTGGAGGAGAACGATAATGCTGGAACGGGAATGGAACGCCCTGAGCAGAGTGAATCCGAAGACGAAGGCGCTCCCTTTGAGAGAAGAAAGCCGAACCGTCGATTGACGCCTGCTGGCAAGGAGCTGCTGCATTTGCTGAAGGCTGCAGAACGAGCGGCTGTCACTGATCCGAGCAAAGCTGCGCAGCTGCGCGTCATCCTGGATGACCTTCGAGTAGCGCTTCGCCAAATCACAACAGAATCCGAATGTGACAGCAGAGAAGGCGGCGCGATATGAGAGAGCAGCACAATTCAGCACCGGCATTTCGAGGCGGGGCAGGAATGGGCGGCATGAGAAAATTCGGAACAGGCGAGAAAGTAAAGCCTGCCAGCATTTACAGCATGTTTATACGAATATATGCGCATGCGCGGACGCAATTGCCCGCATTGATTGCAGCAGTGGCCTGCGTTATCGCCATATCGCTGCTTGAATTCATCGTTCCGCAGTTAACGAGACTGACGATTGACCACATCATTCCGAATAAGCTTTTTAATAAACTGCTGCTTATCGGCGGCGGCGTCATGGGAGCAGCTGTTGCGCTCGGTGCTTTGCGCTATATTAGCACTTCACTTATGGCTTCTATCGGTCAAAGGGTGCTATACAATTTGCGAAACGACTTGTACCGGCATATGCAGAGCCTTGATATTTCTTTCTTCGATCGCAATCGTACCGGTGATTTAATGTCTCGGGTTACGAATGACGTAAGCATCCTACAGCAAATGATTTCCTCCAGCATGATGCAGCTGTTTACCGATTTTTTCACCTTTACGGCCATTGCGGTTTATATGCTGTGGATCGATTGGAAGCTGACGCTAATGC
Source organism: Paenibacillus sp. MCAF9 (assembly GCF_052114265.1). Lineage (NCBI taxonomy): Bacteria > Bacillati > Bacillota > Bacilli > Caryophanales > Paenibacillaceae > Paenibacillus > Paenibacillus sp. MCAF9. The sequence continues at coordinate 424,573 of NZ_JBFREL010000003.1, read as the reverse complement.
TGCTTGCGACCTTCCCTTTTATGATTTTGACAACTAGATTTTTCAGCAAAAGAATGCGCTCCTCGTTCCGAACGGTACAGGAATCGGTGGCTGATGTTAGCGATCATCTGCAAAATACGTTAACCGGCATCCGCCTTATTAAAGCGTTTACTGCCGAGAATTACGAGTCCGAACGATTCTCCGAGCGAACACAGAAAAATATGGATGCGAATATTCAAGTGACTCGCCTGCGAGCCGCTTATGAACCTATTATTGATTTTCTTAATTTTCTTGGCCTTGCAATCGTCCTTGTTTTTGGCGCATGGCTTGCAATGAAAGAACAAATGACAGTGGGTACAATCGTTGCTTTTATAGCTTATCTCAGACTGCTGCAAAACCCGATTCGTCACTTCAGCCGCATTATTAATACGATTCAGCAATCGGCCGCCGCCTATGAACGCATTATGGAGGTTATGAACACGAAGGCTGAAATTATTGAGAAGAAAGGAGCTGTGAAGCTTCCGCCAGTGAGCGGGCATATTGTTTTTGATCATATTGATTTTGCTTATTCTAAGGATTCGACTGTGTTAAAAGATTTTCAATTGGAGCTTGCGGCAGGCAAGGTGACAGCGCTTGTTGGATCTTCGGGCTCTGGCAAAACAACCATTGCACATCTTATCGCTAGATTTTATGAACCTCAGTCTGGCGACATCACGATTGATGGTTATTCCTTAAAGGATATAACGATCGCGTCTCTTAGGGAGCAAATCGGCATCGTATCACAGGATATTGTGCTGTTCAATGGCTCTATTGAAGAGAATATTCGGTACGGCAATCTGCATGCGACAGATCAGGAAGTGCTTGCAGCGGCAAAAGCGGCAAATGCTGCCGGCTTTATAGAATCGTTCCCGCAGGGCTATGAGACGCAAATTGGCGAGCGCGGCGTGAAGCTGTCAGGCGGGCAGAAGCAGCGGCTTTCCATTGCGCGGGCGATTTTAAAAAATCCGCGGATTATTATTTTGGATGAAGCAACTGCATCACTTGATACTGAATCAGAGCAGCATATTCAAGACGCGCTCGCACAATTATTGCAAGGCCGCACTTGTCTCGTCATCGCGCATCGTCTGTCTACGATTCAGAAGGCGGATCGGATTTACGTATTGGAGCAAGGTGAAATCGTTGAGCATGGAACGCATGATGAACTGCTCAATCATCAAGGCCGGTACAGTCAGCTCTATGAGCTGCAATTCCCGCAAAAGGATGTTTCAGAACAATAATTTTGAAAAATAGGAAGTGGTCGCTTCTTGAAATCAAAAAGGCTGTTGGCCGATTTTTTTCGGAGTACGTGGCATATTTACCTGTTCTCTCTCTTTTTCCATTTGATTTCTAACCTGATCAACGTTTTTTTTCCAAAGGTACTGGGACAATTCACGGATAAGCTGCAAATTGGCGGATTAACAAGCAAGCTTATTGTGGATTACAGCATATTGCTGCTGCTTATTGGCGTTGGGCAGGTGCTGTTTAACGGCATCGCAATGTACTTGGTTATGTATGTAGGAAGAAAATTTGAATTTGTTGTTCGAAGAGGACTATTCAAGCATTTTACACAAATGGGCGAACGGTTTTATTCGAAAAATGGTGTAGGCAAGCTGCTCAGCTACTTTATGAACGATGTTACAGCTGTAAGGGAATCGATCTCGATGGGGGTCAATTCAACAGCGAATGCGTCGATGCTGCTCGTGGCTTCCATAACGATGATGCTTGTCAGCCATATTCCTTATTATTTGATATTGGCTTCGATATTTCCGCTGCTGCTTATCCCTTTTATCGTCGTATATCTCGGACCTATTATTAGAAAAAGGTCGCTTGAGGTGCAGGAATCTCTAGGCCTCATGACAGAGACGGCAGAGGAGCAATTCGGCGGCATTCGTGTAACGAAAAAATTTGCGGTAGAAGACATTATGAATGAGCGCTTCGGCAAAACGGTCGACCAGATCAGGCTGAAGCAATTGCGGCTAGTGCGCGTTTCATCTTTTTTCCAAGCGTTGATTCCTTTTCTAGGAGCAATTTCTTTAATCGTCGCGCTTGCTTTTGGCGGTTACATGACGATCACGAAGCAAATTACGCTGGGCAACTTCGTTGCATTGACGCTTTATATTAGAATGCTGATGAATCCACTCCAGCAAATCGGCAATGTCATTAATTCGATTCAACGTTCTCGCGCTTCACTTGAGCGTTTAAACGGCTTATTGTCGCAGCAAACCGAAATTATGGAGCTTCCTAACGCGAAAGAAGTGAATTTGACAGACGCGGGCATTACGATTCGTAATTTATCCTTTTCATACGATCCGTTGTCTAGTCCAGTACTGAAAAATATTAACCTGAACGTTAAACCAGGCTCAACACTTGGCATCATCGGGCGTACAGGGAGCGGCAAGACAACATTGATGAAGCTGCTCCTTCGCACCTACGACCCGCCTCCAGAGACGGTCTGGTATGGAGAAACAGATATAAGAGGAATGACGCTTGAAAGCTTGCGAACTCAAGTTGCCTACGTACCGCAGGACGGCTTTTTGTTCAGTACCACAATTAGAGAAAATATTGCTTTCTCAAATCGAGAGCTTGAGCTTGAAGCGGTTGAGCAAGCTGCGAAGCAAGCTCAAATTTATAATAATATCGCTGAGCTGCCTGATCAGTTTGAAACGAGGCTCGGCGAGCGCGGATTAACCTTATCCGGCGGTCAGCGTCAGCGCACAAGCTTGGCCCGCGGAATGATTAAGGATGCTCCGATTATGATTTTGGACGATAGTGTTAGTGCTGTAGATGCGGTGACAGAGAAGGATATTATAGAAGCGATTCAAACGGAAAGAGACAGCAAAACGACGATCATTATTGCGCACCGAATTAGTGCAATCAAGCATGCGGACGAAATCATTGTGATGGATGACGGCTTGATTGTGCAGCGGGGCACTCATATAGAGCTGCTCTCGCAGCAAGGACTCTATGCGACGCTTCATGCGATTCAGGAGGAGGGAAGTCAACATGCGACCGGCACAAGCCATTCATAATTGGCAGGCAGATCAGAAGGCTGATCCGAATCAACCGGAGCAGAAACCGGAATATGTCTCGGCCTTCCGCACATTGTTCGGGTATGCGAGACCTCATCTATGGGCTTTTATTGGTGTGTTTTGTTGTACGTTAATCGCGATTTTATCTGATTTGTTCCAGCCTTTTTTAATGAAAATAGCGATCGATGACAATTTGTTATCCGGCAAAAATGACTACAAAGGGCTGCTAACCATTTGTTTCATATATCTGGGCTTATCCGTGTCTAGTTTGCTTTTTAGCTATTTGCAAAACAATCTGCTTCAAAATATTGGGCAAAGCATCGTGTCGCGCATTCGCAAGCAGCTGTTTGGTCATATTTTGAAGCAGTCTATGCGGTATTTCGATCGGATGTCGAGCGGCAGCTTAATTACGCATGTCTCAAGCGATACAGAGGCGCTGAACCAGTTTTTTAATCAGGTGCTGCTGAGCCTGTTTAGGGATGGGCTTACACTCATTTTTATTATGGTGATGATGTTTCAATTAGACACGGAGCTTGCGCTTTATTGCTTGATTTTATTGCCGATCATATGGGCGATTGCGATCGCCTTCCGCTCCTTTATGCGCACGACCTATCAGCTTGCTAGAACGAGGCTATCCCGGCTTGTAGCGTTTGTTGCCGAGAACCTGTCGGGGATGAACCTTGTACAGGTGTTTCATCAGCAGAAGGAGCAAGAGAAGCAATTCAACGAGAGAAACAGCTTATATTTTAAAGCAAATCTTCGGGAAATTCGGACGAATGTTGTGTTTGGCCGAACCTTTGATATTTTGAGCAATTTATCGATTGCTTTTGTGACATGGATTGGCGGGAATGCTGTTCTTGGCCACCAGCTGGAATTCGGCGTATTGTATGCGTTTATTACGTATATCCGCCAGTTTTTTCAGCCAATTAATACGATTACGCAGCAATGGAATACGTTGCAGTCTGCTACCGTTGCCATTACGAGAATTTGGGGCGTATTCGCGAATAAGCCGGACATTACAGACCGCGAGCTTGAATCGATCGAGCTGCATAAGACGGATAGCGATGAAGAGGCGGATGAACGTCAAGCATCTATATCCACTTTGAGCTTGGAGCAGGTGAAGGGCCAAATCGATTTTAATCGGATCTCCTTCTCCTATGAGGAAGGAATTCCGATCATAAAAGATTTGGATTTGCATATCCATTCGGGTGAGCTTATTGGCGTCGTAGGAACAACAGGAGCGGGCAAAAGCTCATTGATCAGCTTATTATGCAGATTCTATGATGTGAAGGAAGGCAGCATACGAATAGATGAGATCGATGTGAGGGATATCCCGCAAGCAACCTTGCATCGACTAGTCGGCTTGGTTCAGCAGGAGCCTTATCTGTATTCGGGCAGCATTATTGAGAATATAAGAATGTTCGACGAATCCATTTCTCGCGAGGAGGTTATTCGTGCCTGTGAATTTGTAGGCGCGGATATGATTATCCATAAGCTGAAGGATGGCTACGATACGATGCTGTCAGAACGCGGCAGCGGTTTATCCGCAGGTGAGCGGCAGCTGATTTCTTTTGCGAGAATTATTGTGTTCAAGCCTAAAGTGCTTATTTTGGATGAAGCGAGCGCTAACTTGGATTCTCATACGGAACAATTAATTCAAAATGCGCTTCAGGTCGTATCGCAAGATCGAACAACCATTGTAATTGCGCATCGCTTGTCGACGATTATGCAGGCGGATCGGATTATTGTGATGAGCCATGGTGAAATCGTGGAGCAAGGCAATCATCAGGAGCTGCTGGAGCATGATGGACACTATAAGGAGCTGTATGAGCATTCGCAAGGCAATATTGCTGTATAAAACTCTTTTTGCGCCATTTTTCCTTTTTTCGGCACGAGCCGCTAGGCCATTCATCATATAGGAGGCAGATTAGATGAGTCATGTTGTCAATCATATTACGGATTTGATAGGAAACACGCCTTTGGTTCGTTTGAACAGGGTCGTGCCGGACGGAAGTGCAGAAATTTATTTGAAGCTGGAGTTTTTTAATCCAGGCAGCAGCGTAAAGGATCGAATTGCCATCAGCATTATTGAAGAGGCGGAGCGGGAAGGGAAGCTGAAGCCGGGCGATACGATCATTGAAGCGACGAGCGGCAATACGGGCATTGGAATCGCATTGGTAGCCGCAGCAAGAGGCTATAAAGCGGTGCTTGTTATGCCGGAGACGATGAGCTTGGAGCGCCGCAATCTGCTGCGGGCATACGGTGCAGAACTAGTGCTTACGCCCGGAGCCGAGGGAATGAAGGGAGCGATTCGCACCGCGAAGGAGCTGCAAGAGAAACATCCGGATTATTTTCCAGCGCTGCAATTCGATAATCCAGCAAATGTGAAAATTCACCGGGAAACGACTGGTCCTGAAATCGTAAGAGCTGTGGAGTCGCTTGATGGCAAGCTGGACGGTTTTGTAGCAGGTGTGGGCACAGGAGGCACGATTACGGGCGCTGGCGAAGTACTGCGTGATCGCTTCCCTGATATCCATATTGTAGCTGTTGAGCCGTCCTCATCACCGGTTTTATCGGGAGGTGCTCCTGGCCTGCACAAAATTCAAGGCATTGGCGCGGGTTTTGTACCTTCAATATTGGATGCCGATATTTATAACGAGATTATTCAAGTGAGCAATGATGATGCATTCGAGACAGCTAGAAGAGTGGCCAAGGAGGAAGGGATCTTAGGCGGCATTTCCTCAGGAGCAGCTATATATGCCGCTATTCAATTGGCGCAGAAGCTGGGCACCGGCAAGCGGGTAGTTGCTGTAATCCCAAGCAACGGCGAGCGCTACTTGTCAACGGTGCTGTATCAACAGGAGCAGCAGCTTTAAAGGTTTGGTCATAGTAGAAGGACAGACAGCCAGAGGCGATATAGCCAAAGGCTGTCTTTTATTTGCTGCTGCGGATGGAGGGAGCGTAAGGCAGCAACAGGCGCAGACTGTTCTGGAGTGAGCGGTTAGGTTAATAGGAATGGTTCATTGACTAAACGATTGTTTGCTTTGTTGAATGAGCGCCATCTGGGGTTTAAGTCTGGTTTCTAGACTAATTTGCACGTATCAAGCTGGATTGGTGGGAATTGATCTAGTTTCTATATCTATTTTTGCTGAATTGGTGTTTGGACGGGAATTGTGTGGCGATTTACTTACAGATAAGACTAGTTTTTAGTCTTATATGCACGAAACCAGCTAATATGATGGAAATAGAACTAGTTTCTAGTTATATTTCTGCTGATTTGGTACTTTGAGGGGTATATTGGGTTGATTTATTTACGGATAAGACTAGTTTCTAGTCTTATTCCCACGAAACCAGCTAATTGGTTGGAAATAGAACTAGTTTCTAGTTCTATTTCTGTTGATTCGCCGATTAGACGAGAATAGTGGGGCGAGTTTACTTACGGATAAGACTAGTTTCTAGTCTTATTTGCACGAAACCAGCTAATTTGATGGAAATAGATCTAGTTTCTAGATCTATTTCAGCTGATTCACTTCTTAGAGAATATATGGACTGATTCGCCGCATGGATGTGTATGTGAATTGATTTGTAGTATCACACATCACAACAAGTCACAGCAACTCACTGAAGACCAAACACTTTGTCACAACAATAAGCGCCACATGAATGCTTGCCTTATCAAGCATGAACCTATTAAAATGAGGAAGCGATCTTAGTCGCAGTCATGGCCATTTCCGACACTATCATTTTTCACACTATATAATAGAAAGAAGCAGATGCAGCGATGAATATTTTCTTTCACATTTTAATGACAAACGTGCTTCCGATGGTCATCATGATTGGGCTTGGCATTATTATTCAAAGAGCGTTCAAGCTGGATATTAAAACGTTATCGAAGCTGAATTTTTATTTATTTTCACCAGCTATTATGTTTGACCTCCTGTATAAAACGGACATTTCTGCCCAAGTGGTAGGGAGAATTTTATTGTTTTTTGTGCTGTTTATGGTTACGCAATATATTATCGTTGAGCTGGTTATTAGAATAAGAGGGTATCAGCCAAGCATGAAAAGCGCGATGCGCAACAGCGTCTTATTCTATAACAGCGCAAATTACGGCATACCGCTTAATCAGCTGGCTTTTGCAGGAAACGAGAAGACACTCGCTATTCAGATATTAATTATGATGATGCAATCTCTTATACCGAACACGTATGGCATATATAACGTCAACGCGCACAAAGCAGATATGAGGGCGATTTGGCGGACAATTATCTCAATGCCGATTATATATGTCATCCCGCTTGCCTTCCTGCTCAGAGGGTTCGATGTTCCCATCCCGCAGCCTATAGCTACACCGATCGGTTACTTATCAGCAGCGTTTATCGGTACAGCGCTTATTACACTGGGCGTACAGCTGGGTAATATGGAGTGGAAAATAAAGCGCTCACTCCTCATTGATGTCAGCATATCGGGCATACTCAGACTGATTGCCGGTCCTTTGCTCGCATGGCTGATCGTCTGGCTGATGGGACTCGACAAGCTGACGGCAGCTGCCCTCATCGTTTCATCAGCTGTCCCTACTTCACTCAGCAGTGTGCTGCTCGCTGTAGAGTTCGACAACGAGCCAGAGTTTGCCTCGCAATCTGTTTTCGTTTCTACTATTTTAAGTATAGTCACGGTTACCGCAGTCATTTTTTTCTTAAATCTTGATATCTAGAAACTAGTAAACCTATCAACCTCTTAATTTTGAGTTTGTTAGGTTTTTTATTTCTTGTGCAACAAGATGGACAAGGTTAAAATGGAAAAAGATACAAGGGCAATCGATTTATTGGAAATGGAGGTCTATTACTAGATGCTGCCTATCGCGCATGATATTATTCATGCAAGCGCTTTAAAAAGAACATTTGGACGTGGAAACGGTGCAGTTACCGTGTTAAAAGGTGTTGATTTGTCGATACCATCCGGCAAGCTTATTGCCTTTAAAGGAAGATCAGGTTCTGGAAAAACGACGCTTATTAATTTGTTAAGCGCACTGGACCGTCCGACCGAAGGGAATATTACGTTTGCTGGACGCGATTTGACGGCGATGTCGAATCATGAGAGAGATATGGTACGCCGCAAGGAAATGGGGCTTATTTTTCAATCCTTTGCGCTCATTCCTCTGATGTCAGCCTATGAGAATGTGGAGTTTATATTAAGAGTTTCAGGTATGGCGGCAAACGGCCGCAAGGAAGCAGCGATTAACGCTTTAGAGCAAGTTGGCTTAAAAAGCCGCATGCATCATCGGCCATTCGAGCTATCGGGCGGAGAGCAGCAGCGAACAGCTATAGCACGGGCAATTGCCCATAAGCCGAAGCTGCTTTTGGCAGACGAGCCTACAGCTGAACTGGATAGCCGCACAGGCTTGCAAATTATGAAAGTATTTCGTGATTTGGTAGAAATGGCAGGAATGACAATCATCATGACGACACATGATCCTGCAATAATGGAAATTGTTGACCATGTTTATGAATTGGAGGATGGACAAATTGTCGCAAAAGCTTAAGCCGATACTCGGCTGGTCATTCGCGCTGCTTCTTAGCGCTTCACTAACAGGGTGCTCCTTGCTTCCTGCCGAGGAGGCAGCCTTGAAACCTCCTCTTGTTAAGCCGGCGCAAGAAAATTACCGCACGGTAACGGTCGAGAAGGGGACAATTACACAAGAAATTAAAGGAAGCGGAAGCCTGGAGTCGACACAATCAGAGATTGCGCAGTTTAAAGGACAAGGCGGCCGTATTGCGAAGATGATGGTTACCTCGGGAGCGCAGGTGAAAAAAGGTGATATTTTAGTTCAGCTTAATGTAGATGGACTGGACATTCAACTAAAGGAACAGCAGCTCGCCTATGCCAAAGCTAAGCTTTCATTTAAACAGGCCAAATTAGGCGGTGACAATGATGCGATCGATATCGCTAAGCTGCAAATGGATATTGAACAGTTAAAGCTGGATCGTTTGACGGCGACCTTTAACAGCAAGCAGCTTGTTGCCGAAATAAACGGCCAAGTAACTTTCGTAGAGGATCTGAAGGAAGGCGATTTTGTTGAGGCTTATCAAACGCTTGTTGTCATATCCGATCCATCTCAGCTGCGTCTAGCGCTGCGAGTTGAATCAGGTGCGGAAATTAGCAGCGTTGATGTGGGTTTCCCAGCAATGGTTACGTTCGGTTCCGAAGAAGTGAAAGGCAAAGTCGTACAAACACCATCATCGGCACCTTCAACGCTGAACCAGCAGCTTCAGGATCGTTACTCCAAAACATTATTTATTGAAGTGCCGAAAGTGCCTGGAAACGCCACAATCGGTGCGTTTGCTGATGTCAAAATTATTTTGCAGCAGCGTGATGATGTACTCAAAATTCCACGCAGCGGCGTGCGCAGCTTCCTTGGCAGAACATTCGTAAGAACGCTTGAGGATGGCAATAAAATTCGTGAGATTGATGTTGAAACGGGCATAAAAGGCTCGACGGAAATTGAAATTACGAAGGGCTTGGAAGAAGGCGCGATTGTTGTACTTCAATAATGAGTCTGTATAGAACGATCGATAACCATCAACTAGCTCCATAAGGAAGGTTATGAGCCGTTTACGCTTGGGAGGTTTTGAAGTGGCTTTGTTTATTATGATTATTCGTAAAATGGTGCAAAATAAGTGGTTGGTCGGGAGCTTGTTTATTGGCTTAGTCATGTCCGTAGCCTTGGTAAGCAGCATGCCGATTTATTCGGAAGCCATTTTATCGAGGATGCTGGTCAAGGATTTGGAGACTATGCAGAGCGAGCGGGGGATATATCCCGGCAATCAATACAATAAACTTTTTTACACGAAAGAAACACCGGAGCAAGTAAATAAGATTTATACAAAAGTAGATCGCTACATACGTGAGCAAGCACAATCCAACTTTGGCATACCGGTGCAGGAGCTTATCGTTGATTTTCAATCCAGATCAATGAAGATCAGGCCGGAGAATGATCCTGAGCCAGATACGAAAAAAAATCTCAAGACGATGTCGCTGCGCTCCTTCAGCGATCTTGAGAAGCATATTACGCTGACGGACGGCAGAATGCCGGCTGAGCAGCAGCCAGTTGATGGCGTTTATGAGGTGCTTGTTACAGAACGAAGCCTCGTTCAGTTCAAAACAGTACTGGATTCAAAGTTTTATGTGAACGACGATAAAATTGCCGGGGAAATAGCATTTAAACCGGTAGGCGTATTCAAGAAAAAGCAGGATGACGACCCCTATTTTAGAGATACGGATCTAAGCGAGCTAAGCTCAAGCTTTGTCATTAGCGACAAACTCGCCAAGCAGCAGCTCATGCAGGAAAGCCGGATTCCGGTAGCGTCCGTTGGTTGGTTTTTTGTATTGGATTATTCAAAGCTTGAGCTAAGCTTGGTAGATGGCTTCATACAAACAACGAATAAAATTCGCAACGTTATGCTTAATAATGTAACGATGTATCAAGCCGTCTCGGAAACACCGGCTCTGGATACGATTTCGAAATACATGGTGCGGGCAGAACAGCTGAAGACGCTCATGTGGTCGCTTAATGTTCCTGTTTTGATTATGCTCGGGTTCTACATGTTCATGGTATCCAATCTAATTGCGGATCGGCAAAAAAATGAGATTGCTGTTCTGCGAAGCAGAGGAGCTGCACGTTGGCAGGTTATTAGCTCTTATGCAGTGGAAGGCATTATTTTATGCGGCATCGCCTTTGGTGTGGGTCCTTTGCTTGGCGTCATCCTAACCGAGATGCTTGGTGCATCCAATGGTTTCCTTGAATTTGTACAGCGCGTTCGGCTGCCTGTCAAACTTACGGACGAGTCTTTCCGTTATGGAGCCATTGCCTCCGGCGTTTGTTTTATCATTATGATGATTCCTATCATTATGGCTACTCGCGTCTCTATTGTTGGTCATAAGCAGCAGCTCGCTAGACTTTTGAAATCACCGTTATGGCACAAAATGTTCCTTGATGTGATTGCATTAGCGTTAGCTATTTATGGCTTATACACATTCCGGAAAAGGCTTGCTGATTTGCAGAGCTTAGGTTTAAATGCAGATGATTTGAACATCGATCCGTTGCAATTTGTTGTTCCTGCTTTGTTTATTATGGGTGCGGGTTTGCTCTTGCTTCGTTTGTACCCGTGGGTTCTTAGACTCATCTATTGGATCGGCAAGAAATGGTGGCCGCCTTCCGTATATGCGACATTAATTCAGGTTGGACGCTCCAGTTCGCAATATCAGTTTTTAATGATTTTTCTTATTATGACGATTGCTACCGGCGTATTTAGCGCTTCAGCGGCAAGAACGATCAACAATAACACAGAGGATCGAATCAGGTATGGCAATGGCGCAGAGGTTGTATTGACTACACAATGGATGAACGATGCACCGCCGCCCCCGCCTCCGGGAGCACCGTCGACGCCGGCGCAGGATCTAGCTATGCTCGCGCCAGTCCATTACTTGGAGCCGGCATTCGAGCCCTTTAAAGCACTCAAAGGCGTAGAGCATGCAGCTAAAGTATTCAAGAAAGAAGTCGCCTTTAGCGTAAATGAAAGCAATGGCCCTGCAACGTTAATTGGTATCGATTCCGATGAGTTCGGTGAAACAACGTGGTTCCGTGACAGCTTGCTTGACTATCCGCTTAATGATTATTTGAACCTGCTTGCAGCAGATCCGCAGGCTGTTCTCATATCGCGGACCTTAGCCGATCAGAACAAAGTGAAGCCTGGCGACACGATTTGGGTAGGCTGGAGCGACGTACCGCAGCAGCCGTTCAAGGTGTATGGCATCATTAATTATTTCCCAACCTTTAATCCGAACCCTGCTGTAGGCAGCGTAAATGTTAGTGAAGATAAAGATACATCGGGTGGCCGAGCACCGATGCTGATTGTCGGCCATTTGCCGCGTATTCAAGTTCAGCTTGCACTTGAGCCTTACGACGTATGGCTTAAGCTAAAGCCGGAGGTGAGCACTTCCGAGTTTTATGAGGGGCTTAAGGAATCGAAGCTTCCGATTACGAATATTGTCAATACAAGAGAGAAGCTTGTGACTGCCAAAAACGATCCGTTCCTCATGGCACTAAACGGTATTTTGACTTTAGGTTTTGTCTTGTCGATTCTTGTTAGCTTTATCGGGTTTCTATTATATTGGGTACTATCACTCCGAGGCCGGACCTTGCAAAATGGTATTTTGCGCGCGATTGGCCTATCGCTGAGACAGCTCATCGGCATGCTTGGGGTTGAGCAGCTGTTAACATCGGGCGTTGCCGTTCTTATTGGAATAGGTGTCGGAAATATCGCGAGTCGATTGTATGTGCCTAACTTCCAAATTGCGTTTAATCCAAGCAGCCTTGTACCGCCTTTCAAGGTTATGTTCGATGCTACGGATTTAATACGGATCTATGTGCTTGTCGGCTTTATGTTGGTCATCGGACTTGGCATATTAGCTTATATGCTATCGAAGCTGCGTATTCATCAAGCGATCAAGCTAGGGGAGGATTGACGGATGATTCATTGCGAAGGGCTTGTCAAAATATACAAAACAGCCGACCTAGAGGTATTCGCCCTGCAAGGCCTCGATCTTCAAATTGAAAGCGGCGAGCTGATGGCCATTATTGGCAACAGCGGCAGCGGCAAATCAACGCTGCTGAATATGCTTGGCGGACTGGACCGTCCGACGGCAGGCAAGCTGACCGTTGACGGAAGAGATATGCTGAAGTTTAAGGAACGCGACTTCGTTCGGTATAAGCGAGAGAGCGTAGGTTTCGTCTGGCAAAATAATGCGAGAAACTTGATTCCTTATTTAACCGCGCTTGAAAATGTAGAGCTGCCTATTTTGCTAACAGGCAGTCGCAAGCGCTGGAGAGCGAAGGAGCTGCTTGACGCCGTTGGCCTAAGCCACCGTGCTTCAAATAAGCTATATGAATTATCAGGGGGAGAACAGCAGCGGGTGGCAATCGCCATTGCGCTCGCCAATCATCCTAAGCTGCTGCTTGCGGATGAGCCTACTGGTTCGGTAGACTCGCGAATGGCTAATCAGATTTTGGACTTATTCCGTGAACTGAATCGTACGATTGGCATTACCGTTGTTATCGTTACGCATGATCCAGAGCTTGCGAAGAAGGTAGATCGTGTAGCGGCAATCCGAGACGGCAAGATTTCATCCGAAATGCTGCGCAAACGTTCATATGCGGAAGAGCTGGCGGAGCTAGAGCAGGAGGATGAGGAAGGCACGCATGTAGAATATGCGGTGCTTGATAAAGCGGGCCGATTGCAGGTGCCTTCCAACTATTTGGAATCCATCGGTGTGAAAAACTCAAATAAGCTGCGCGTAGAGCTTGGAGAAGGCAAGATTATCCTGCTGCCTCCTGAGGAGAAAGAAAAAGCCGAGTAAAATATTCAATGGCAAAAAGAGCTGTGCATGGTCTGCGATGACCGTTGCACAGCTCTTTTTCTTGCAAACCTACGAGTTAGATAAGCTAGAGAATGAGGCGTTCAATTGGCTCACTTCGGTAAACTCGTCGTTGCCCCATTCATCCCAAGAGCCTTCATAGGGGCGAATATGAGGATAGCCCATTAGTCGTAAAGTAAAATAAGTATGCGCTCCGCGTTGATTTGTCTGGCAATAAGGCACGATTGTTTTTGCAGGGTCAATGCCAAGAGCATCAAATTGCTGCTTTAAATCTCGATAAGCTTTGAAAAGCACGACGCCATCTTGATCTGCCCCTTCTAGGGAATCGTTCCACTCTTTATGAACTGCGCCAGAAATATGCCCGCCCTTACGATTCGAGCGTTGATCAGCTCCGGTGTATTCTAAAGCGGAACGTGTATCGACAAGAAGGCAATTATCGAGCCCAGCTTGGATAGATGCTTTCGTGGCAACCAGCTCTGAATGGGCAGATAACGTCAGTGTACCTTTAGAGGCTGGCGGCAAATCAGTTGTTGTCTCATAACTCGCCGCTGTCCACGCTGCGAAACCGCCATGCAATAGCTTCACTTGATCCTTCAGACCATAATACTCCAGCACATAAAAGACGCGCGCCGCTAACACTCCGCCTCCATCATCATAGACGATAATTGTTGAATCACTGCTGACGCCAGCATTTCCAAGCAAATAAGCAAGAGTATCCGCGGCAGCTATAGTGCAGCGTGAGCTATCCTTTAATGCTTTGGCGTCCAGCCAGTACGCTCCTGGAATGTGACCTGATTGATATCCGCTGGCTCTAACATCTAATAAAACGATGTTCGGCTCTTGGTAATAGTTATCAAGCCAATGCACCTCTGCCAGCAGATGTTCATTAGGGTATTGTAAATCGCTCGTATTCGTTATGTGAGCAGCCTCCTTATTTTAATAAGTTACAACGGACTGAAGCCGAGGTTTTCACGCAAATGTTTTCCAGCATACTCGCTAGGAAATAATCCTCGCCTTTGCAGCTCAGGAACGACTAGTTCCAGAAAGGCGTCAATACCGCCAAATGCCAGCTGAGGCATAACGCTAAAGCCATCAGCAGCACCATTTACGAACCAATGCTCCATAATATCAGCTACTTGGTTAGGTGTTCCAGCGATGCTTAGCTGGCCGTTGCCTACCCAATATTTCTCGAGCAGCTCCCGGAGTGTCAGCTGTTCATTATCAACAATCTTTTTGACCATCTGATAGAAGGTTTGATACGCATTAACTTGGCCCATATCAGGCAGCTTAGGAAAAGGATCATCCAGTGCATATCCCGAAAAATCGATGCCAAGCAAATTGGAAAGAGACATGACGGAACGTTCTATTGAACCGAGCTGCTGCAGCTCTCTCGCAATGTCACGAGCTTCAGCCTCCGTTTCACCAACAATAACATGAATGCCCGGCAATACTTTAATATCATGCGGGGAACGTCCGGCTTTGACAGTTCTTTCTTTGATGTCTTGATAAAACAGCTGCGCGTCTTCAAATGAGTTTTGGACGGTGAATATAAGCTCGGCATATTGAGCAGCTAAATTTCTGCCATCCTCTGAGGCTCCAGCTTGGACAAGCAGAGGCCTTCCCTGTGGTGGGCGCATCATATTAAGCGCACCGCGTACGGAATAATAATTCCCCTGATGCTGTATATCATGAACCTTGTTGACGTCGGCATACACACCGGATGTTTTGTCTTGAACGAGCGCATCGGCTTCCCAGCTGCTCCACAATTTGAGCACGACCTCTGTGAATTCCCGCGCTCGCTCGTAACGTTCTGCATGAGCTGGCAATTGTTCCAGCCCAAAGTTGAAGGCTGTACGTTCTACGCCAGTAGTTACAATATTCCAACCAGCTCGCCCGCCGCTTATATGATCAAGCGAGGCGAATATTCTAGCTGTGTTATAGGGCTCGGTGAAGCTTGTAGAAACGGTAGCAATAAGGCCGATTCGTTCCGTTACGGTCGCAATTGCGGATAACAATGTCAGTGGTTCGAAGCCGAAGATCGGACCATGCTGGACTGCTTTTGCCTCAATCGACAGACCGTCCGCGATAAATAGGGAGTCTATCCGGGCGGCTTCCGCTTTTTTGGCGATCCGCAGGAAATGACTGACGTCATGAATTTCGTCCAGCTTCGTGCTTGCATGACGCCAAGCTCCTTTGTGAGCGCCCGCATTGTGTAGAAATAAATTTAAAATCATTCTTTGATTAGGCTCGCTCATCTGGATCACCTCCTGTTTATTTCATGCCGCTAAGCGCAATTCCACGAATGATTTGCTTCTGAAAAATAAGAAAAATAACAATAAGCGGAGCGATTGAAATCGTTGTTCCTGCCATAATTAAAATCCAATTGCTCGTATCCTTCAGTTCGCTGGAAAAATAAACAATCCCGACGGGCAGTGTGAATTTCTCCTCCGTTTGCAGCACGATGAGCGGCCAGATGAACTGGTTCCAGTTCCCGATAAACGTAAGAATAATCAAAGTGATTATAGCTGGCTTCACTAGTGGGATGGCGATATGCAGCAGAATACGCCATTCATTAAGTCCATCAATACGAGCCGCATCCAGCAAATCGGAAGGAATGGAGTCCATAAACTGCCTCATAAGAAAGATGCCGAAGGCCGTAATAATACCGGGAAACAGCACGCCCCAATAAGTATCGGACCAGCCTAATTCATTCGCAATTAAATACCAAGGGATGATGAGCATCTCTGTTGGAACCATTAAGGTGCTGATTATGAGCAGAAAAATGAGCTGTTTGCCGACGAATGAAAATTTGGCAAGCACGTACCCTGCCGCTGTATCGAAGATTAGAACAGTAGAGGTTGCAATCAGAGAGATGATGAGCGTATTTTTGATCCATTGTGCGAAAGGAGCCTTTTTGAATATGGCAGAGTAGTTGTCAAAGGTTATCGTCTCAGGAATTAAGCGAAGATTGTAAACGTCCTGTGGAAGCTTGAAGGAGGTAGCGACCATCCATAAGAACGGAAACAACATGATGCCTACGCCGAGCGTCAGCAGCAAATAAATGACAAGGGTGCGCAGCCTCTCTGCGGGGGACTTTGCGTTTTTCTGTGTTTTGTAAACGCTTTGTGTGCTCACTGATTCGTCCTCCCATCAATATTCTACTTTTTTGTTCAACACTTTTAATTGAAGCAGCGTAAGCACCAAAATGACGACGAACAAAATAACAGTAGCAGCTGCGGCGCTGCCCATCTTAAACTGCTGAAACGCTAAATTGTAAATATGGAGCACCATCGTCGTTGTCGCATTCAGCGGTCCTCCATTTGTCATGCTCAGCACCTGCCCGAATGATTGCAAATAAGAGATGACGCCAATGACAGCCGAAAAAACGATGACGGGATTAAGCAGCGGAAGCGTAATATGACGGAATTTCCGCCATGCGCTTGCGCCATCGATAGCTGCCGCTTCATAATACATGCGCGGTATCGCTTCAAGCCCTGTCATAAAGATAAGCATTTGAAAGCCGGTACTTTGCCATATCATCGTTAGCGTAATGAGAAAAAGCGCCTGACGCGGCGATTGCAGAAACAATTGCGGTTCGAGACCGAGATTTAATAACATCTCGTTTAACCAGCCGTTGCGCATGAGAATCCACCGGAATACCCAGCTTACTGCAACGATGCTTGTGACGTAAGGAATGAAGTATACGGTACGGAATAAGCCGCGCAGCCGCTTAATATTTTGAAGCAGCAGTGCGACAAAAAGCCCAACGATCAGCTGTCCGGGCACACCAATAACAACAAATTTGAACGTATTGGCGATCGACTTGAGGAAGATTTCATCTGTGAACAGCGCCTTGAAATTCGCCAGTCCAACATAAGGTTTGCTTGGGGACAATAAATCCCATTCACGAACGCTTACATTGAAGGCATACAGGATGGGGAGCAGCCGCGTGCTGAGGAAATAAAGCAGAGGAATTCCGAGCGTAATATAAATAAACAAATAACGCTGCGTGCGGTAGGACAAACGTGTGAGGAACAGTTCTCGGCTTTTGCGTACGGTTAGCTTTAAGGCATGTGCAATCATAATGGAACTCACCTCCATTTCATCAAAAGAAAGGCGCTCGCTCTAGGCCGAGCGCCTTTTATATTACTTTTTGTCTGCAGCAGCCCAATAGTCGTCATAGAGCTTTTGCGTTTTGGCTACAAGGTCTTGGAAGGCCTTCTCGACCGGAACTTTATTGAGCAGCACTTCATTTGTCGCATCAACAAACAATGTTTTTTCTTGGGTTTCGTCGATGAAGAAATGCGCGCGGCTATCGTCCAATTGGGAAATAAATGGCCCTAGCTTCTCGTCGTTTACGTATTTATCCTGCGTCGCAACAGCTTTCTGTGCTGGAAGCTCTCCGATTTGCTCTACCCATTTCTCCTGAACCTCTTTGCTCGTTAGAAATTCCAAAAATTCAGAAGCAGCCTTCAGCTTGTCGCCTTCAACATTTTTGGGAATGGCGTTCGCCCAGAAGGAGGAAGGAGCTGATTTGGTTTTGTAGGACGGTAGAGGTGCAACGCCATAATTTAAATCTGGAAAGTCCTTCTTAATGGAGCCAAGTCGGAAGGAACCGTCGATATTAATAGCTGCATGACCGGTCATAAAGGCATTGCTGTCATTCTCATAAAATCCGTTAATCCCAACCTTATGCTTCACGGCAAAATCGATTAAATATTGAAATGCCTCCAAACCTGCAGGTGTTTCTGCCCATAATATTTTGCGACGATCATCGCTTAAGTCTTGACCGCCTGCTTGATGCAGCAGACCATCTCGATACCAGTGATGCAGCTGCGCGCCGGGCTCCCATGCGAAACCTTCAGTGACAAACTGCCCTTTGGCATCTGTTTCTGTCAGTTTCTTGGATACGTCTACCAGCTGCTCCCATGTTGTAGGAAGCTCAGTAATATTGGCTTTGGACAATAGATCTTTATTGTAGAACAAGGCGAGTGTGCGTACGGCAGTAGGAATAGCGTAATAGGAGCCATTAATTTTTGCGGCGCTCACTAATGGGTAAAAATTGCTTTCAATTTCCGCAGTTGGAAAATGATCCTCAGGCAGCGGCTGCAAATAACCGGATGAGACGTATTTCGGCAGCCAGCCATAGTAGAGGTTAATAACATCTGGGCCTTTGCCGGCTGGCACCAGCGTAGCAACCTTCTGATTGTATTGATCATAAGGGAAGTTGGTTTGTTTTACGGTAATGTTCGGATGCAAGGTTTGGAATTCTTTTATGAGTTCGTTGATCAGTTCAACCTTGGCTGGAAATTCATATTGCCAATATTCAATCGTCACTTTTTTATCTGTTTCTTTGTCTGTTTCTTTGTTTGTTGCTTTATCGGTTGGTTTTTCCGTTGCTTTATTTTGTTCTGTGCTGTTTGCTTGATTGTTGCTGCCGCAGCCTGCTAGAGCAAGTGCGATGATAAGTGATCCTGTAACGATAGAAACTGAGCTTTTTTTCTTCAATGGTATCCACTCCTTTTTTATAAAAAAAACGGTGCTTATGCTTGGCTTGCGATGTCGGATTTCTTGGTAATCGTGTTAGGCGGCAGTTCAAGACCGAGCAGGCGCCTAGCGTTATTGCCGAATATATTCTCGATATCTTCCTCTCCGAATCGCAGTTCGCGGCAAGCGCGAACTTGATCCTGCAGGTAACGATAAGGGTAACCTCGAGGAAATCCGCTGGCGTCCGTTCCAAAAATAATACGTTCAGGCCCGATCAGCTCATAGGTTTTGCGAAGCGCGAATTCCAAGGTGAGCTCATAGGGCATCCAGCGCATCCATTGATTGGAGCCGGAAGTATCGACATATACATTCGGGCAGCTCCAGCACAGATGAAGCAGCTCTTGGAAATAACCTGCGCCAAAGTGAGGAATGATGAACGGAATGTCTGGAAATTCTCTTGCCGTGTTGAAAATAGCTAGAGGACTTATATTCGGATGATGGGCAATTCCTCCCGCATGGCCGAGTAAGCCGAAGTGGATCAACACAGGAAGCTTCTTCTCTGCGAGAAAGGTCCATACGGGCGTAAGGGACGGATCATCAAAAGGGATGGAAGTCAGCGGGCCGAACAGCTTATAACCTTTAAGCCCTAATTCATTGACTGCCCTTCGAAGTTCTTCCTCTGCGCCAGCATCCTCGATGGCGTGATGGGCAAAGCCGGTAAAACGATCAGGATGACTGGCTAGATGATCGGCCAAATTGTCATTATCAAGCGCGGTGAGGAAGTTGAGCCCTCCGATCCCGTACTTATCAAGCTCCTTCGCCCATCGGTCAATTAACGGCGTGTTTTCATTTTCACTATCGTTTTCTGCAATCGTTGCATCTGGAAAATCCCAAGTGAGCCGCATTCGCTCGCTTCTCTCTGCACCATAGCGAGCAACGGATTCATGCCGTTTGTTGTTTCCTAGCACTAATCGGTAAGGAAGATGTCCATGTACATCAAATACTTTAAATTGGCTGCGAAACATAGCTTCACTCCATTCATAATTCCTTGATGATCCAATCAGTCAAAATCAAATCAATATCGGCAGCAGCAGCTTCCAATCGGGATTCTCGTTCCTCCAGCCATAGCGCAAGCTCAGATAATCTAACTTGCTGAACGGTAAGTGCCCGGTTCATCTCGGCAGGGCTAGGGCCGCCCCGCAGACTGCGTATATTTACAAAATGCGCAGGCTCCAACGCTTGCTTTAATTGCTTCTCAGTCAGCCCAAGCGGGAAGCCAATGGTTTGGATCGCAGCTTCATTTAATGCTTCAAGGTTCAAGTCAGTTATCTTGTTGCCATGCTGAACGGCATGCGTGACGAGCTTGCTTACGATTGAATGTGCTTTATGAAAAGATAATCCTTCAGCTCTGACGATCGTATCAGCAAGCTCGGTAACGGTAGCGAAGCTTGCAGCAGTGCGCTGCCTCAGAACATCCTCGTTTAGCTGCAAGGTAGAGATGACCTTGGACAACAATCGATACACAACTTCAAGCGTTTCTAGGCTGCGCCAAGCATAGGGCTGCATATCGTCTTCGGTATCCACAATATCGCCAAAAGGCGTATTGTGAATCATCGTAAGGACGGTCTGAGCATTGCCTGCAATGCTGGATAAGAGTGAACGAATATGCTCAACAGAAACGGGATTTCTTTTTTGCGGCATAATGGAGCTGATCTGGACGTATGGGGCAGCTATTTGAATGACTCCAAATTCCTGTGTGCACCACAGCAGCAGCTCCTGCGTAAATCGTCCAAGATTAATCGCTGCGAGCGAGATTCCAGAGGCGATTTCACCTACATAATCTGCTCCGCTTACAGCGTCATATGAATTTTCAATTAACCCGTCAAAAGCAAGCAGCTCGGCAACGCGTTCCCGGCTAATGGCAAAACCCGACGTTGTCAGAGCGGCAGCTCCCATGCTGCTTAAATTACAATTTGCGTAGGCCGCCTGCAATCTGCGTATATCCCTTGCGAGCGAGTCGGTTACCGCTGCAATGTAGTGGGCGATTGTCGTCGGCTGTGCTTGCTGGGTATGCGTATGAGCGATAAAGATCGTTTCCGTATTTTTCTGGGCGAAAGCAAGCAGTTCAGTATGAAGCTGCAGGGCAGACGAGATCGTTTTAAGCAGTTTTTCTCGTAAAGTGATTCGGTATATGGCGATACCCATGTCGTTGCGGCTGCGAGCCAGATGAAGGCTGCCGGAGGCTTCATCCGATAATTTAAGCAGCTGGTGTTCCACTTCAAAAAACAAATCCTCAAATTGGCCGGTATAGGTACCGCTGTTTAACTGCGCCAAATCAACAGAAAATAATGATTTGGCGATTTTATGGCCTTCTTCCTTGCTGAGCAGCCCTTGCTCAAGCAGCATGATGAGATGCGCTTTATGCACGGAGATCATTGGAAGCAGAAGCTCCTTCTTGGCTTGGTCATAGGCTGGCGCAAGTACCGCTTCAGCATAGGTTCTGCCAGGGAATGAGCTGCCTTCAGCTGAATCGCTCCGTTTAATCGTCATCGTGTACGCCCTCCTTCGTAAAATAACTTTTCATTTGGCAGATGTTGAATGTGCATGAGAATATAAAAACAGCCGGAGCTATCGCATAAAGCGATTTCTCCGGCTGTCCGGTCGTTTTCCATATTATTCCTAGTGGAATTGTATGATTAGAATAGTATCACGGTTTTATTTGGAGCGCAACTCTTTTTATTGTCCTTTAGATCTTCAGCATTTCATCGCTTTGTACAGGCAGGAGCTCGCTCGAGTCAAGAGGTGTATACGAAAGTAAAGACTAGTATATGGATCAACATTGCTCACCTTTCTATACTAGAACTAAGAAGGAAAGCTGCATAAAAGCAGCCGCATTATTATTATGAAGACCATGTGGAGGGGTAGTATGAAGAAGAAAAGGAAGGCGCTCTTGAGTATCGCATTGGTTCTTAGCTTGGCCGTTGCCGGATGTGGCAAAAACACGAATGAACCGGAAAAATCGACTAACACGCCCGTTGAAAAAGGAAATGAAGTGATTGAAGTATCGACGGTTTCGCCAAGCGATCAATATTTGAAGTTTGATGAGGGCGAGAGCTTCGAGAAAAATTCCGTATACGATGCCTATGAGAAAGACATTGGCGTCAAGATTACGAACAAGTGGGTAGCCGATACGAGCCAATTCAAGGAAAAGGTAAAGATTACGATCGCTTCCGATGATCTTCCCGATTTTCTCTTAGTTAATGCAACGCAATTGAAAGAGCTGACTGAAGCGGATATGATTATGGATTTGACCAAAGTGTATGACGAGAATGCCACGGAGGAAACGAAAAAGTTTTTGACGATGGATGGCGGCATGCAGATGAAAACAGCGATGTTCGACAACAAGCTGATGGGTATTCCGAGCTCATACAATCCGTACCAATATCAGTTTTTGTATGTGCGTACAGACTGGCTGAAGGAGCTGAATTTGCCTGAGCCGAAGACGATGGCAGATTTCATGGCGATTGCTGAAGCTTTCAAAGCCAAGGATCCAGGCGGCACAGGTACATCATACGGGCTTGCCGTAAGTAAAAATCCATTCAGTATAGATACAGGAGTAACGGGACTGCGTGCATTCCTCAATGGCTATCATGCCTATGAAAATATTTGGATCGAAGATGGCAAAGGCGGCTTGGTTAACAGCGACATTCAGCCGCAAGTAAAGGATGCGCTTGCTGCACTGCAGGATATGTTCAAAAAAGGGCTGATTGATCCTGAGTTCGCTGTAAAAGATGTGGAGAAAGCATCAGAACTCGTTTACAACAATAGCATTGGTATGGTTTATGGCGCATCTTGGACACCAGCTCAGCTTGTGAAAGGTGCTGTGAAGGACGGTAAAGTGGTTCAGGAGTGGGGGGCATTCCCGATTCCAACAGTAGACAGCAGCCCTGCATTATCCCAAATCGGGCTGGGTGTTGATGAATATTATGTCATCTCCAAGAAGGCGAAGCATCCAGAAGGCGTTATTAAGCTGCTGAACCAGTGGATTGCCGTCGATAATCATCCAACCGATGAGCAAAAGGTATATGAATTCGGTAAAGACTTGAAAGAGAAGGGCAACAACTACTGGCTGCTTAGTCCGCTGCGCGTAGGTAAACAACTGGATAACAACGGCGAAATACTGCCAAAAGCGATTGCCAATAAAGACACTAGCATGTTGGTGACGAAGGATCATAAAACGCGGTATGAGCGGGCAATGAAGTATGTTGACGGCGATACGAGCATGTGGTGGGAGTATTTGATTTCAGGCCCAGGCGGCGCGTTCTCTCATGTACCGGAAATCCAGAAGAATAAGCAATATTTGCAAAATAAATTTTACGGCGCGCCTACTCCGACTATGGTAGACCGACAAGAAATTTTGCTCAAGAAGCGCGATGAAGTTTTCTTCAAAATCATCATGAATCAAGTATCGGTGGATGAATTCGATAAATTCGTCGTGGAATGGAAAAAGCTTGGCGGCGATGAAATTACAAAAGAAGTAAACGAGTTTTACGCTGCTCTGAAATAATTGCAAAACGAATGAGTAGAGGGATTGGTTGAAGCAATCCCTCTTTTTATTAACCTTAAACAACGAGGTGAATGGCTTGAATGTACTGACACGGATGTGGAAGAGGGAATGGCCTCTTCATCTGATGCTGCTTCCGGGAATCGTTTTGGTTTTGATTTTTAGCTATGTCCCGATGGTCGGCATCATGATGGCTTTTCAGAAATATGTACCAAACAAAGGGTTATTCGGGTCCCCCTTCATTGGACTGAAAAACTTTCAGCTATTGATTGATTACCCTGATATCGGGCGTATTTTCTTTAATACGGTCTATATCGCCGTGATGAAAATCATAGTAGGTCTCATTGTACCGATCACGATTGCGATATTGCTTAATGAGCTGCGGAGAGAATGGATAAAACGGACGTTTCAGACGCTCGTTTACTTGCCTCATTTTCTATCATGGGTACTGCTGAGCGGAATTATCGTTGATGTTTTTTCTCCATCCTCAGGCGTTTTCAATCAAATATTAGGCTTGTTCGGGATAAAACCTATTTTTTTCTTAGGGAGCAATGATTGGTTTCCTTATGTTATGGTCGCCTCGGATGTATGGAAGGAGTTTGGATTTGGTACAATTGTGTATTTGGCTGCGCTGACGGGCATCAATCCCTCGCTTTACGAAGCAGCCGAAATTGACGGTGCAGGGCGTATCAAACAGACCTTCCATGTCACACTGCCTGGAATGATGCCGATTATCGTACTTATGTTTACGCTTAATATCGGGAATGTACTCAACGCTGGCTTCGAACAAATCTTTAATTTGTATAGTCCGCCTGTCTATGAAAGCGCAGATATTATTGACACCTTTGTCTATCGAATGGGTGTGCAGCAAGCGCAATTCGGTTTCGCCACGGCAGTAGGCTTATTGAAATCTATCGTCTCTTTTATATTCATTTCTCTTTCATATCTGTTAGCTTATCGTGTAGCGAATTACCGCATTTTCTAACGATGCGTTCGTAATTCAGAAGGGAGACATTACGTGATTACAAACCGATCATTTAGCAGACGGCTATTTGTAGCATGCAACTTTACTTTTCTCATGCTGACATCCTTCTTATGCCTCATGCCAATCATTCATATTTTGGCGATCTCATTCAGCTCTGGAGCTGCCGCGGCTGCTGGGAAGGTTATTTTATGGCCGGTTGAATTCACCACTGCGGCTTATGATAATGTATTTGGAAAACCGGAATATTTGCGTGCGTTCTGGGTATCGATTCAGCGCGTTGTTCTAGGAACCTCCATTAGTATGGTTTTGATGATTATAACCGCTTATCCATTATCCAAAGATCCCCGTCAATTTCGGCTTAGAACCTTATATGCATGGTTATTCGTGTTTACGATTTTGTTCAGCGGCGGTCTGATTCCTTCATATTTGACTGTAAAATCGCTAGGTTTAATCGATACGATGTGGGCGCTCGTCCTGCCAACGGCTATTCCGGTGTTTAATGTTATTTTATTGCTTAACTTCTATCGTAATTTGCCTAAAGAACTAGAGGAATCCTCGCGTATAGATGGTGCAGGTCATTTCACTACATTATGGAAAATATATGTACCGCTATCGTTACCAGCTTTGGCAACGACGGGACTTCTTACGATGGTGGGGCATTGGAATAGTTGGTTTGACGGCATGCTGTATATGAATCATACTGAGAATTATCCGCTTCAGACGTTTCTGCAGACGGTCATTATCAAGATGGATTTCCGCTTTATTAAAGCGGAGAATGCCGAATTAATGCTCAAGCTGTCTGATCGCACAAGCCGAGCGGCACAAATTTTTGTCGCAGCATTTCCGATTCTGATTGTGTATCCTTTTTTGCAAAGGTTTTTCATCAAAGGAATCGTAATGGGGAGCGTAAAAGAATAGTGCCGGAAGGGTCTACTACTACTAGCAGGAGTAAAAACGATGAAAAACCTATTCTTTTTGCATGATTCCTCCATTTTCAAAAAAATTATGGCTGCCTTTTTGGCGGCCTTGCTGCCGCTGATGGCCATTACTTGGATGATTATAGAGAAGGGCTCGGAAAATATTCGCAGCGAGATCTCAGAATCGATACTGAATACGACTAGGTTTTATATGGACTCTCTCGACAAGGAAGCGGATCGAATTAGCCGTTACTTGCCGAACTATGTGATGGACAAAGATTTAATGGAAATTGCTACAACGGGCAATGACATGAGCTCATATGAGCGTTCGCGCAAAATATTGGATATCCAGCGAAGGCTTGAGCTTATGAAAAATTCAAGTCCGTTTATTAAAGAAGCAAAGGCGTATATTCCATTAATCAAGCGCACGATTCTGAGCAATGACTTTGAGACCTCTTTGAATGAATCGGAGTATACCGCGATGCAGGCTAATGTGAAATTGTATGAAGAACCGTTCATTTATTGGGGAAACCGATTGTTTATAACGATGCAATATCCTACTAATACTGTGAAAAATCCGCTATATATTGTAGGGGTTGAGCTCTCAACGAGCAAAATAAAGGAAACGTTATCGCAAATTGGCGGAACTAGAGACGGACACAGCGTGCTTCTTAATTTAGAACGCGGCTGGGAAATTGAAAGCGGGGTAGACCCGGCTTTACTGGGGCAAATGAAAGCTTTGGCTGTTAAAAAGCAGCAATCAAAGTCCAATGAAGGTTACGAAACGGTTATCTACAATGGTAAGCGCTTTCTTACAGTGTATAAATATTCTACGCTTTGGAATTCCTATTCGATTACCTGTATTCCTGAAGAGAAGGTTCTTGGATCATTGCAAATGTACAGAACATTATTTTTATGGGCTTGTGCTCTTTCGGTAGGTATCGTCTTATTTTTCACCTATTTCCTATTGCGCTTTATTTACCGGCCTCTAATGAAGCTGGTGCAAGCCTTTCGCCGTGTTCAGCAGAATAGGCTGGAGCCGATTGTGATTGACCGTGGAGGAGATGAATTCGGATATTTGTACAAAGCCTTTAATGACACGGTACGATCGCTCAATACGTTAATTAAGGAAAATTACGAGCAGCAAATTCGGAATCAGCGTTCGGAGCTGAAACGACTGCAATCGCAAATTAATCCTCATTTTTTATATAACTGTTTTTTTGTTCTGTGCCGGTTAATTAAATTGGACAGTCAGAAGGAGAAGGCCTATCAATTTTGTTTATACATTGGGCAATACTTTCAGTTTATTACTCGCGATGATGAGGATGAGATCCCTCTTGAGCTTGAGGTAGAGCATTCGCGTACTTATGTTGACATGCAATCGATCTGTTACGGGGAACGGATACAGGTTTCTTTTGCAGGAGATGTCCCAGCTATTCACGTACCAAGGCTTATTTTGCAGCCTATTATTGAGAATGCCTATAAGCATGCTTTAGGCAATATGGTACAGCGCGGTGAATTGAAGGTACACAGTGACCAAACGGAAAATGAATTCACGATTTATGTAGAAGATAATGGCCAGAGCATTACGGATAATGAGATTGAACAGCTTCAGAAGAAGCTGCGGCATTCTAGAAATCATATCGAGGAAACAACAGGAATTATAAATGTGCATCGTAGAATTCAACTGCGTTACGGAGAGGATTACGGCCTTGCGCTGTCAAGATCTGATTTAGGCGGATTGATGGTCACAATCAAACTGAGTGCAAGCTAGAGGAGGAAGCATCATGTACAGACTGCTCATTGTAGATGACCTGCCCATTATTGTTGATGGATTAGTAGAGCTGTTCGAGCAGACAGAGCATTTGCAGCTCGAAGTGATGAAAGCTTATTCAGGGGAAGAAGCATTGGACGTATTATCCCAGCATCGCATGGATATCGTCGTATCCGACATTAAAATGCCGGGAATAGAAGGAATCGAGCTGTTGCAGGAAATAAAGGTACAGTGGCCTGCCTGCAAAGTTATTTTTCTAACGGGATATAACGATTTTCAATATGCAAGAAACGCCATTACTTACGGTGGTTTTGATTATATTCTGAAAATAGAAAGCGACGAGAAAATCATCCAGTCTGTCGAACGAGCCATCGAGAAAATAGAAGAGGAACAGGATCAAGTACAGATGATTACGAGAGCGCAAACCAGTATGAGACTGGCATTGCCCTCACTGCAAAAAGAGTATATATGGGGGCTTTTGCAGGGCAAGCATGCAGCGGAGAATCAGTTGAAGCAGGCCTTCAATGAATTAAATATTCCGCTCGATGCTGCCCTGCCGGTTTATGTACTTATTGCCAGAGTCGATGTATGGAAGGAAATGTTCACTGCGCCGGATAAAGCTTTATTAACTTATGCGCTGCAAAATATTGGCGACGAATATTTGTCTGCACAGGTAAGAAGCTATTCCGTTGTATTTGAGCTGTCAAAGATCGTCTGGCTGATTCAACCGAAAAGCTCTGATGAGTTATCTGCTGATACCAGTTCCAGCAATTTGGATTTTGTTAGAGCCTATCGCTATACGAGCGGCATATTGGAAACGATTCAAGGCACATGCAAGAGGCTGCTCGGAACGACCGTTTCTTTTCTCCTTGGCAGCGAAGTGACGGAATGGAATGATCTATCGGATCGTTTTCATGCGAACAAATATGGTTTTGTGCAAGGGCATGGATTGTTTAATGAGGTCATTATGACCGATAAGGACATTCAGAATCAAGAGACAGACGATAAAGCCAGCAGCATTCATGATAGCTTTTACCATGCTCGGGTGCAATTGCTGATGAGCTGTCTAGAAAATAACAATCGGGAGCAGTTCAATAAATTGTATGTGGAGCTTACTGCCATTTGGAATGTCCCAGGAACGCCCAATGAGCGCAAAATAGAAATGTATCATTCCCTCTCGGCAGTGTTTCTTTACTATATACACAAAAACCGGGACATTCGGGATTACATGAATACGCAGCTCGACTTGGAGAAGTTATACCGCTACGGGGACTCTACCTCATGGACGGAATTGATTCAGTATTATAGGCAAATGGCAGACTGTTTTTTTGAATGGAATACACTGCGAGGCTCGCAATTGCCGACTGAGGTTGTAAATAAAGTACATCGCTTTATTGAAGAGAATTTGTCTACCGATATTTCCTTAACCGCTTTAGCCGATTACGTAAGCTTAAATCCTTCTTATTTGTCCAGACTTTATAAGCAAATAACGGGCATAGGCTTATCGAAATACGTGAACGACTATCGGAATTTGGTTGCCAAAGACATGCTTCTGAACACATCCATGAAAGTCAACGAAATTGCGGCTGCGCTCGGGTACAATTCCGCGCTTGCCTTTATTCGGTTTTTCAAGAAGCAGAATGAAACGACGCCGCAGGATTTCCGCATGGCAAGGTGCCAGTCGCAAATGCAAGGTCAACAATAGTATATGGATTGTAAACAACGATCTCTGTCTCCTCCTGAACGCTCCCCTTACAATTGAGGTATAGATAGCGCACAAGAGGAGGAGAAATTTTGAGAACATTAACAGCCGTATTACTAGGCGCAGGCAGCAGAGGGAGATACATTTACGGGCCGTATGCGGAGAAATTTCCGAATGAATTAAAAATGGTTGCTGTAGCTGAACCAAATGAAGAACGCAGAAAGCGGTTTGCAGAAATCCATCAAATCAACCAAGAGCATGTGTATGACAGCTGGGAGAAAGTATTTGAGCAAGGGCGTATAGCAGATGTCATGATCATCTGTACACTCGATCGGATGCATTATATACCGGCGATGAAGGCCATGGAGCTCGGTTATCACGTCCTGCTTGAGAAGCCGATGTCGCCTTCACTTACGGAATGCATTCAGCTTGAGCAGGCGTCACTGCGGCATAAAAGGCTGCTTGTTGTTACGCATGTTCTTCGGTATTCACCATTTTGGTCTGGGATTAAAAAATGTATCGAGGACGGCGAGCTTGGCACGGTGGGTACGATTCAATTAACGGAGAATGTTGGTTATCAGCATATGACGCATAGTTATGTGCGCGGCAATTGGCGGAATTCAGAGGAGACTAGTCCAATGATTTTAGCCAAATCGTGCCACGATCTGGATATCATCTCCTGGCTTATGGATCAGCCTTGTACAAGCGTTAGCTCGTACGGCTCTTTACTGCATTTCAAATCGGAGAATGCTCCGGATGGTTCAACGGAACGCTGCATTGATGGTTGCGCCGTCGAGAAGGAATGTGCTTTCTCAGCGATAAAGATGTATATGCAGGCGCCGGATCACGCTTGGGCGAGATATATGACGAATGATTTGTCACAAGAGGGTATTCTGAAAGCACTGAAGGAAGGACCGTTTGGACGTTGTGTATACCGCTGCGATAACAATGTCGTTGACCATCAGGTTGTGAATATGCAATTCGAGAATGGAGCGAATGCATCGTTCATTATGTCAGGATTGACGCAAAGCGGTACACGCCGTGTTCAAATGATGGGCACAAAAGGTGAAATTATTGGCGATATGGAGAAAGGTTCTTTTACGCTGTATCGTTATGCAACGGGAGAACAGCTTGAAATTCGCTGCAGCGTCCAAGGGGATGGCCACGGAGGCGGAGATGATCGGATGGTCAGCTCGTTCCTGCGAAACGTTTGCCAGTTCGACAGCAATCCTTCACATGGCTTGACCTCTGCAACGGCGTCGCTGCAAAGCCATCTGATCGCATTTGCGTCGGAGCATTCAAGGCTGCATGAGGGGCTTGCGATCAAACTGTCGGATATGCTTGAGAAGCAAGAGCTGCCTGCATAAGGTAAATAGGCAGGGTTGGGATAAGGTGTCTCTACGCATAAATGCGAAAGTAGAATGCGTTGTAAAATAAAACCTATCGCTTCCATACAAGGCACGATGAAATAGGGCGAGTCTCAAAAGAGATATACTCACTGGAGAGATAGCTCGATTTTATTAATAATCATGCAGCTGATGAAAAAAATGGCGTCACAGAAATTTTTTCTGTGACGCCATTCCTTATTTGGGTCTAATTATTTTTGAGATAGGCCCATTTATTTGTCCATGACAAGGGCAATCTGGGCGGTGAAATGAGACAAGTAAACAAATGTATATCAAAGTCATAAGTTATCTCTTTGAAAGTCGGGTCAAGTTTCTTAAAGTAACAGTAAGAACATGGCTGCAAGCTTCTACATCGGTTGCGATGGAATCTTAGAAAGGGGGATTGAGTGCTGCAAAAGACTTAAAGCAGGCTTGAAATGAAACCTATTGTACACATGTTTAGTAGTCTTTTTATTTGAGAATAGAAAGGGAGCTGTCATTAATGAAAAGAAGTAAAAGCTGGATAGCTATCGCATTGATAAGTGCCCTGTTATTGACACTGGTTCCGGCAGTACAAGCGGAAGAGGGACAAGATCAGGGACAGGATCAGGGACAGTCTGCATTCCGTAATCTTGCTGCGGGGCTTGGATATGAATGGTCCGAAGCGCCGGAGGCTAAGTACCCCGACGATCATAATAAGCTGACGGATGGCATTTATGGCAAGTTGGATATGTCGGACCCGGCTTGGGTAGGACATGTGAAGAAGATGACACGCGAGGTTGTGTTTGATTTAGGGGAGAAGAAATCTATCTCGAGCATTAAAGCGCGATTTTTGCAGGATTGGCCTGACAACACGATGCTTGTGCCGTTGACGGTATCAATGTACGTCTCCGACGACAAAGAAAATTGGGGAACGCTTTCACACAATTCAACCAAGCTGCTTTGGGGGGATGGTCCGCCAAGAGAAGAGGTATATGAATGGAATGGAAGCAGAGATGGCATCAAAAGCGGGAATTCTGATGCGGAGATGGCTTATGCCCGTTATGTGAAAGTAACCTTCTCGATGCATACGAGAGCTTGGACCTTCATTGATGAAATCGAAATATGGGGCGCAGATGGAAAAGTGGAAGGTGCAGAAGAAGTTGCCGCTGAGCAGCCGAGCTACTTAGAGCCGGGAGAAGCAACGGCTGGCATTCGTAATCTTGGATTGCTCTATAACGGACAATATGCGAATGATAAGGGAACTTGGACGAAGGATCGGATTATTCCTAATATCAGTTACGTAGACCTTGCCGGAGAACCAGTGGATTGGCTTTTTGACGGCGTTCTTTATCTTGGACTTACATCGCCGGCCGGAAATGCGTTTGGCGGAGGAGCTACACTGGAGGACTGGAAATGGTACCTGAACAAAACATTTGCAGAAACAGGCGATATGCAGCAGCTAAACGAAGCGGCGATGGAAGTAGGAAGCAAGCTGAATCAGCCTGATCATAAGGTAAAGGTTGTTTTAATGATTCCAGACCCAGGTGAGTATGTGAACGATTTCGGAGATATTGACGGTGATGGTATATCTGAAAGCTTTAATGCTTCTGAAGTCGGAGAAATGAAGGCGTATGCAAATAGAGAGAAAGCGATACAGTGGTGGTTAAATGAAGCCGAACAAAAATGGGCATCAAACCATTACTCTCATCTTGAGCTTGCCGGCATGTACTGGCTGGAGGAACAAATCAGTACAAGCGCGACAGGGCCGGATTTAATTCGTTCGACGAGTAATAAAGTGCATGCTCAGAACTTGAAGCTTTTCTGGATACCGCACTTCTTAGCTTACAAAAGCCATATGTGGAAGGATGTCGGGATAGATGCAGTAGCCTTCCAGCCAAACTACTTTTTCGAGCCATTGGATGAGGATCGTCTGGAAGACGCCACGAACATAGCGAAGCAGTATGGGATGGGCGTTGAGCTTGAGTTTGATGATCGTATGGTGACTGATGGCGTGTTTAGGGAGCGGTATGTTGATTATTTAAACAGCGGCGTCCAAACCGGCTTTATGCAATCAGCCTTTAAAGCCTACTACCAAGGTAATAATGCTGTATTTGATACGGCGGTAAGTGCTGATCCTGCAACACGCATTTTGTACGATTGGCTCTATCAATTTATAAATGGAACGTATCAAGCGAACAACGCTGCCCCTCCAAAAGCAGAAGTACAAATGAATGGCCAAGTGCTTCAAAGCGGAGTGGCTATTTCGGAAAGAGAACCCGTTTCGTTTACATGGAAATTAATCAATGATGATGGAAGCGGATTGAATAAAGTAACAGCTACCTTTAATGGCAAGCCTTACACAGAAGGAACGGTTGTAAATTTGGCAGGCAAGCCAGGAAAACATGAGCTTGTCATAACCGTAGCAGCAGGCAAATCGGAGAAAACATTTTATGTGATTGAAGCGGGTACCAGCGCATCCGATTTGAAAACATTAATTGAAAGCTACAAGGAAACCAAACAAATCACGAATGACGAAGCAGCTCGCTCGCTGAACAATTATTTGGAGATGATGAGCCGGTTCGAAGGAAACGACAAGTCGAAGTTTACCAAGTACTTAAAAGGCTTTAATGCGAAGCTGGAGCTTCTGAAAAAAGAGCATATGATTACAGACGGGGCGTACAGCACGCTGAAGGAAGACGTCTATTACCTGCTTGGAAATTTGGCACAGAATAAGGCCGCGGAAGCATCTACAGTAGAAGCCGATAATCCAAATTATGCTCCGGGGAGAGCAGTTGATGGATTCCCTTCAACAAGATGGGCAAGTGAACTGCTGAACAATACATGGTTCCAGGTCGATCTCGGAGAAGTGACGGAGATGGACACTGTAACGATTGATTGGGAATACGCTCGCGCAAAAACCTATAAATTACTCGTCTCCGATGATAAGCAAAATTGGAAGAGTGTTATCAAGGAAAATGATGGTATAATTACGGCGAAAGACGGCAAAGAAACGGTTCATTTTGACCCTATAAAGGCTAGATATATTAAATTTGAAGGGATCGAAAGAGCAACATTTTACGGATATTCGTTCTATGAATTTGGCGTTTATCACTTATCGGGAGCAGAGGAAGCCAAGCCTATTGAAGGTATTAAAACTACTATAGATCTGGCATCAAAAAAAGTAACTTTAGACGGTCTAGTGATGAATGGCGATCTTGCAAACGTAAGTTTGAAAGTTGTCGATCCACAAGGAAAAGTGAATTACACAGCCGAGACGACGAGTACAGAAGCTGGAAACTTTCAATTCGCCTTTACATTGACAGGTGATGTAGAGGGTATCTATGAGGCATATCTAGCATTAGATGATATGAGCGAGCCTAAACGGGTTACTTTTGAGTACAAGAAAGCATCGACTGGCGGAGGAGGCGGTGACTCGGTTATTTCCACTCCTGACTTGTTCCAGCTGCAATCAGATGGTTCTGTCAAAACGGAAATGAGCACTAAGCTTGATCCGAGCGGAACGATGGCTGTCGGTGTGGTCAGTGAACAAGACCTGCAGAAGGCGATAGCGCGGGCGAAAGCAGATAAAGACGGAAAGCTGAAAGCAACGATTGTGCTTAAGAAAAACGGCGAGGCAGCGAAATATGCCTTGGATCTTCCTGTATCCTTCTTGTCTGACCATCCTAACTTGCTTATTGAAGTAACGACGCCTAAAGCAACGATCTTGCTTTCTGGACAGATGCTGGTGAAGTCAGCAGAGCTTGGCAAGGAGCTGCGGCTTATCATTGGCGAGCGGGACCTTAAAACGTTGAAGCAGGATGTACAAATCCAGGTAGGTGAAAGAGCAGTCGTTGAGCTTTCGGCACTATTGGACGGAAAGGCTTATACATGGAACAATGCAAAGGCACCGATTACCGTTACGGTTCCGTATTTGTTAACAGGCAGCGAGACAGCGTCAAGCATCGGTATATTGTCCATTAATGAACAAGGAACAGCATCAGCAATTGCGGCAGCAGCCTATTCCGACTCGGATAAGCATATCAGGTTTCAAACAGACCGTATGGGTACTTATGCAGTATTTTATAAACAGCCCGTTGTAGCCTTTACAGATCTCGGCAAATACTCTTGGGCGCAGGAAGCGGTTGAGAAGTTGGCTGCCTTAGGTATCGTAAAAGGAACATCGGCTGCAACCTTCAGCCCGGCTGTACAGGTAAGCCGAGCAGATTTTATTCTAATGCTTGTAAGAGCACTAGGCTTGAAAGCGGAGGCAAGCGATACATTTACAGATGTTCAGCCACAGGATTATTATTATGATGCAGTGGCTATTGCCAAGAAGCTAGGTATCGTTACCGGCATGGAAGGTGGACGATTTGAGCCGCAAGCAAAGATGACAAGGCAAGATATGATGGTTATGGCAGCGCGGGCATTAAAGGCAGCGGAAGCGTTAGAGCTACCTAGCGATATTACATCGCTCAGCAGCTTCAAGGATGCAGATAAGGTGCCAGATTATGCAGCCAGCAGCATAGCAGGCATGATTGAGCTAGGGCTCATTCAAGGCGATGGCGGCATGATCAAACCAAGCAGCCAGACTACTCGTGCTGAAACAGCAGTGTTTCTTTACCGGATATTGAATTTGCTATCAGCGAAAGAAAAGTTTAACGAGGCAGAATGACAGGAATCAGCTTAACCAAGCTAAAGAGGAGCCCCAAGCGAGGCTCCTCTCTTTCGTATATAGCAGATTAGACGGTTGTCCGATCCTCTTGCGCCAGCTTCGTATAATACAGCTTGAAAATGAGATCCTGATTATAGTTTCCGAAACCAGAGCCGAATAACGTAAAGCCGCCAATATGCTCAGCATCCTCCAAAATCGCAATGCGGAACGTCCAGTGGCTGTTGCTAATATCAATCTGGTCGAGACTTACATCCGAGAGCCTAAGGCCGTCCATGTAAGTACCGTCCTTCTTAATAATCAACCGCTTTAATAAACCGAATTGGTTGACATCATCAAACCACCAAGATGGATTAAGCTTGCCTTTTCCACCGTAATCGGCAGGGCTCGTCCACATGCCAACATTTACACCATTAAAGAAAAACGTAAGATCCGAAGGCCAGTTCATATTGGTGAGCGGCGCTTCAGACGAAATTTCCATCGAAATTTCGAGCTCATCTGGACTCTCGCTCGTTAATAGGAAGTTAGGAATTTTGTATTCGATATAGCCTTGCGAGAACCATAATATTTTGGCGTTCACGCGATCGGGATCAAGAAAGTAGCGGGGGTCGTCGAAAATACCGATAACCTTCTCCGTCGTGCAAATGCCGCAAGTAGGAACGATGTTGAGATCGGTATAGTGTCCGATGGAAACCTCGGTTCTGCGTGACTCGCGCTGTACGACGTCCTTGCGGGGGAATGCTATTTCAAGTCCATCCATGCTAAGCGAGCACACCTTCTGAGCGGCACCGCCTTTGCCAGGGGTCATTTCGGATTTAATGATTCCGGCCTTCTCCAGCTTTTTTACGTGCATTGTCATGATTGCACTGCTTAAGCCTAAAGCCTCTGCCAGCTCTCGAATGTTCATTGATTTTTTGGAGAGCAGGTGAATCATTTGAATGCGTACATTACTCGATATAGCCTCAAATATAGGCAGGCTTTGCTCTGATAGCTCGATTTTCAAGGGTTACCTCCGAATAAGAGTTATTATTAATACATATGTGAATGTTTAGAGTAGGCTATAGTCTGTAATATACATGAAAATAGTCGAAATCACAAGGAATATTGCTTGAAATAGCCGCTGTAAGCCATGAAGAAGATAACCATATTGTAAATTAATTCGCCGTATCGTTTACTTGTGTGTACAAATTCATTTTTTTTGGATAAGCTTTATAAAATGAATATTTTTTGGTAGCATAATTATTAGCAAATGATCTAACAAATCTGTTTCCACAAGGAAAGGTGACCTTATTCATGCAAATTGATCTTTCTAATAAAACAGCGTTAATTACAGGAGCCACTGGAGATTTGGGACGGGTTATGGCACGTACACTGGCAAGCTGCGGCGCTAACATCGTTCTGCACTACAATAATAACGAAGCAAAGGCCAAAGAATTGCAGACGGAAATTACAGCTATGGGCAGAAAAGCGATGATCGTACAGGCAGACGTAACGAATGAGCAGCATATTAATGAAATGAAAGCTAAGGTAACAGAGGAGCTCGGCCATGTAGACATCGTTGTCGCTAACGCGGTCATTCAGTACCAATGGACAAGCATACTAGAACAGCCTGTTGCTGATTATGTCAGCCAATTCGAATCCTGCGTATTGCAAAGCGTCTTTTTAGCAAAAGCTTTTGTGCCGGCGATGATCGAGCGGGGCGGGGGTAGAGTCATTGGCATCAACACCGAATGCGCGATGCAAAATTTCGCGGGACAATCAGCCTATACAGCTGGGAAACGCGGGATGGATGGCGTCTATCGTGTGTTAGCCAAAGAAGCTGGGGAGCATCAAATTACGGTTAATCAGGTGGCGCCAGGGTGGACCATCAGCGATCGCGATCGTGCCACCGGTACGGAGGAGAACCTTGCTTATTCACAAAACGTTCCGCTTAAACGCAGAGGAACGGACCAAGAGATTGCCAATACGGTTGCTTTTCTAGCATCGGATCTAGCAAGCTTTATAACTGGCGCTTACATTCCTGTAAACGGCGGAAACGTTATGCCTGCCATCTAGAATAAGGGAGAGTTAAGAGGATGAGCCCCAGAAAACGATTGTGGCGCATATGGGCAGCTTTAGGCAGCATGAGAATGGAGGGGAAGCTGTTTATCGTTTTCCTGCTTCTAATCACGCTGCCGTTATCGTTTATAGGCTACATCTCATATAGCAATTACTCGCGTTCGATTGAGGAGAAAACGATTGTCTATTCGACCAAGATGCTTGAGAACATGATGGTTCGTGTTGACGATTATATCGAGGATATGATTCGTATTTCCTCTATTCCTGCGTACCAGAACGATATCAAACAAAACCTGATTCTCTCGAACAGCTATTACGAGAAAAGGCAGCAAACGTCGATAGACAACAGCAATCAGGTGCCTGACGATTTTGACCTTCTGCTCTTGATTCAGCGAGGCATTGAGGGAAATATTTCGTTCATCAATACGATAAAACGCGGCGCCAACTCGGTTTATATATTTGATCAGTTCGGCAATGGCTATTATTCTACAGCAGGCGGCGGCATTCGGCTGAACGTGAAGGAGAGCTATGAGAAATGGCGAGAGCTCATCAATACTTCCGGCGGTGAAGCGAGGCTGTTCAGCACGCAAAAATATACGAGCAATTTGCAGAGCATCAAATATGCGTTTACCGTCGTTCGCAAGGTGATTGATAAATCGCTTAAGCCTATCGGCATGATTGCGGTGGATGCGAATATTAGCGTCATTGAGGATCAAATGAGTGAGCTTGATAAGGTGACAAATGGAAAATCGGTTATTATCGATGAGCTTGGCAATGTCGTTTATGACAGCGACAAGCAGCGAATGGCCACAAACATTATGAGTGATCCTACGGTAGCCCAGGCAAAGGGCACGAGGGGGAGCTTTTATTTTGAGCGTGACGGTGTTAATCGATTATACATTTATACGACCTCGCCCAATACGAAATGGAAGGTAATGACCTCCATTCCGGACAGTGAGCTGACGAAAGATGCCGTTGTCATTCGCAACGTAACCTGGATCGCTACAATTATTACGATTATCGTCGCGCTTTTCATATCGGTTGTGTTTTCCTTTGCACTAACGAATCCGCTCCGCAAAATGATGCGATTGATGAAGAACGTGCAGGAGGGTGACTTTAACGTTCAGTTTCAAGTGAAATATCGGGACGAGGTAGGCCAGCTAGGCAATCAGTTCAACCGAATGATTGTCCGAATCGATCACCTCATTCAGGATATTTATTTGATGGAGACAAAGAAGAAGGAAGCTGAACTGCACGCGCTGCAAAGCCAGATCAATCCGCATTTCATGTATAATACGCTCGAATCGATACGAATGGCGGCTGAGCTGAACGACGATCAGATCGCAGCCGACATGATTGCCATACTCGGGAAGCTGCTGCGATACAGCATAAGCGATTTGCATGAGGAAGTAACGCTGGAGAATGAGGTTCTGCATATGCGCAACTATGTGGAAATGCTTAATTATCGTTATCCGAACCGCTTCCATTTAGAAACGCATATAACCGATGACATGCTGAAGTATCCTATGATTAAGCTTGTGCTGCAGCCCATTGTCGAGAATGCAATTTATCACGGCATGGATGACAATAAGGCCTCGATGAGAATTGTGATGAGCAGCGAGCGTACGCCGCATGGTGTACTTCTTCGCATAAAAGATGATGGGCTTGGCATGGATGAGGATACATTAGATCGCTTAAACCGTTCACTTGCAGGATCGGAGGAAGCGGTCGTCAAGCGCAAATCAGGCGGAATCGGCTTGAAAAATGTAAACGAGCGTATCAAGCTCCACTACGGAAACGCGTATGGCTTGAAGGTGACCAGTGAACGGGGGAAAGGCACCGAGGTTATTTTACAGTTTCCACTATAATGAGGGAGAGACGCTGCATGAACAAATACATTTGTATGCTGCTGCTTATTGTTCTTTTGTCCAGCATAGGCTTGACTGGATGCCAGAAGGCACAAGGCATCAGCGAAAAGGAAAAGGAGCCCGTTAGCAAAGAGGAACAAGCTAATCAAAATGTGACGCTTAACGTGATGACTAATCGCGTTGATCTGATCGAGAATGGCGTGTTTCAAAAATATGCCGATCAATTTACACAGCTGAATCCTGGCGTAACGGTCAAGTTTGAGGGCATAACCAATTATGCCAGCGATATTATGCTGCGCTTATCCACTCGCAGCTTAGGCGATGTGCTGCTGCTTCCGAACAATATTAAAAATGAAGATTTGCCTGATTATTTTGAGCCGCTAAGCGACAGCTTGTTTGAGCATATTCATTTTGCAGACTTTAAAGCCTATGCTGGACAACGCTTTGGCATTGCTACCGGCGCTTCCACGACAGGGATCGTATATAATAAGCAAGCTTTTAAAAAGGCAGGCATTACACAAATTCCAACGACCTTGGAGCAGTTCTATGCAGCATGCGAGAGGCTGAAGAAGGCCGGCATTGTGCCCGTCTATCTGAACTATGGCGCTCAGTGGCCGCTTATGACTTGGGGCGAGGATCTAGTCAGCTATATGACTGGCAATGCCGACTATTTAAATAATATGGTCAACACGGACGAGCCGTGGACTATTGATAATGCATGGGGACAGTCAATTTCCATCGTCAAAACATTAATATCAAAAGGTTATGTGGAAAACCAATTGCTCACGAATCAATGGGAAACATCCAAAAAAGAGCTTGCTGACGGTAGAGCCGCCATGTATTTAATGGGTAACTGGGTCATTAATCAAGTTATTGCAGCGGGTGCGAAATCGGAAGATATCGGATTTTTCCCATTCCCTTACGACAATAGCGAGAAGCGCTTCTCGCCGCTAAGCCCGGATTGGTTTGTGGGTGTAAGCAAATTTAGCGAGAATAAAGAGCTGGCCGAGGCGTGGGTCAAATTTTTTGTAAACGAATCTGGTTATGTTGATGATTCGGGCTTCTTGCCTGTGATTGAGGATAAGCAGCCTTCCTTGCCGCAATTTCAACAGTTTTTATCGTTCAACATCGAATTTCTGGAGCGCAGAGTGCCAGACGACCTCTTGCTTGAAATTGCGAATACAGCTCAAATTGCATTTTGGTCCGGCGATTATATTCAAGAGTGGATTGCCTCTCCAGATTTGCAGAAGGTGTTTACCGAATACAATAGGCGCTGGAAAGAAGCGCGAACCATTACTGAAAGCTAAGGTGGACTACCGATGTCAAACAAGGTTACCATGCAGCAAATTGCTGATTATTTAAGCGTATCAAAGTTTGTTGTCTCGAAGGCGCTCTCCGGCAAAGGCGGCGTAAGTGAGGCAACACAGGAGCGGGTTATTCAAGCGGCATCGCAGCTGGGTTATTTTACGCAAAAGAATGCTTATGTGAAAACAATGAAGCTTGAGCAGCTTCCCAAAACGACTGCCGCCCACAAACAATCGGTGCTTGTGCTTATGCCTAATATTCGCTTCCAAACGAAGGAGTCGCTGTATTGGGGAAGAATCCTCGATGGAATTGCTTCGCGATTGGAAGAAGATGGTTATGGCATGGTCATTGTGTCAGAGCAAAGCGTCGATCATTTCCTTCATTTCTTGAACCCGAATGGCATATTGGGGCTTATCGGCGTGGGAGAAATTTCAACTCCGCTGCTGCTAGAGGTGCATCGCATCGGCTTGCCAATGGTGCTCGTGGATCATGAGGATATGTTGATTCCTAGTGATACGGTGTTTACGAACAATTATGATTCAATGTATCGTTTGACGAAACATTTGATTGGTAAAGGACATACGCAGCTGTGCTTTATTGGGGATATGAATTATTCGCGGAGCTTTAAGGATCGGTTTCTTGGGTTCCGAAGTGTATTGGAGGAGCAGGCTCTGGTAGAGCCTAAGTTTCAAATGAGCAATGACTGTTATCTTCCCGTTGAAGGTTTTGAGCATGAGCAGTTTCAAGAGCCGATAAAACAGTGGGCAATCAAAAGACTTAAGGCAAAAACGATGCCAACGGCGCTTCTATGTGCAAATGACATGATCGGTATCGGTGCGATTGATGCCATGAAGGAGCTAGGTATTGCGGTTCCGGAAGAGGTGTCCATTACAGGCTATGACAACATTGACGATTCCTATCGCATGACACCTTCTTTGTCGACGGTGCATGTACCTAAGGAAGCGCTTGGCAAGCGGGCGGTAGAGAGGCTGATTAGCAGAATAGCGAACAAGCAGGAGCCGATGGAGAAGCTGCTTGTAGCTGGAGAGATCTTGTACCGAGAGTCAACAGCGCAGGTGAAAGCATGACTTATGACATAGGTTGATGTATGAACAATGAAGTTTAAATGGATGAATTGCTTATGATTTGTCATATTGATAACGATTTCGAATACAATTATAAATATATATTGTATATATTACATATACAAAATTCGCGATATTCGACAAGGAAAGTGGTTAAAAACGCTCGATGTGTAGGAAAAAAGCTATAAATTAGCGTCTTCCTTAGTTCTAAAGAAGGGTGATTTACTTCATTCGACAAAGATGTGGGTATTGCCTAAAAAGAGGCTAACCTATATTATATATTACAAATATTAATATGGAGCTTGGTGATAGCAAATGAATTCAACAGTCCGTACGCCGCTTTACCAGAAAATCCAGGATTATATCCGCGAGTTGATTGCTACGGAAGGCTTGAAGGCGGGGGACCGCATTCCGACCGAAAAAGATCTAATGAAGTTGTTTAACGTCAGTAAAATAACTGTAGTGAATGCGATGGTCGGACTTGCCAACGATGGAATCATTTCAAGGGTACCGGGAAAGGGCAGCTTCGTCAGCAATGATGGACCGGTAGAAGTTGATGAGATTGTGCCGGCTACGCCGACAGTTGGTTTAGAAAGTTCGGCAACCCAGAATAAAACGCGTATGATTGGTCTCGTTATGCCATCTATTTATGATTATTTTGCCATCCGTTTAGTTGAGGGAGTGCAGAGGGCGCTAAGAGAAAAAGGCTACCGAAGCATGATTTTGCTGTCTGAGGGAGATGTCGATAAAGAGAAAGAAGCGTTTAAGACGCTCAAGGAATTCGGTACGGACGGTTTGCTTGTATTTCCCGTAGATGAAGAGAATTATAACGAGGAAATATTAAATATGAAGTTCAATGGCTACCCCTTTGTACTTATCGATCGTTTCCTGCCTGGCGTAGAAACCAATTATATCGCTGCGGATGGAAGGCTTGGAACAAGCCTTGCAGTCGAATATATGTGGGAGCTTGGGCACCGGGAAATTGCGATTTGCTCAGATTCTCCGCTGCAAACGGTTACGGTACAGGAGCGGATTGAAGGTTATATGGACGCTTTGAAAAACAAGGGCGCACTCATTAATCCGGCTCATATTATTACCGACTTTAATGTTGGCAGCCTTAAGGATGCGGAGAAGCACCCGTTATACCGCTATATTCGCAACCGAATGGCTACGGCGTATATTACGCTTAACGGAAGGCTGGCTGTTCGAATTTATCAAATGGCTAGGCAAGCGGGGCTTCGCGTGCCTGAGGATTTGTCTATTATCAGCTTCGATGACCCGACATCTATCGTAGATGAGTTCAGCTTATTTACACATATCAATCAGTTTGAGCATGATATGGGTTATCGTGCAGCAAGCACGCTGATCGACATTATTGAGAATGGGGTAGACCCAAGCAATAGATATAGCAAAACGCTGCTGAATCCTGAGCTGGTTATCCGCCAAACGACTGGACCAAGACCTGTTCAATAATTGAATAAGCGATAAAATTGAGAATCTTTTCCGCTAAGGAAAAGATTTTTTTATTTATATATTGAATATATTGAATCTATATATTATATTATGAATAAGACGAATGTTTATAAAGCTTGGTTGCAAAATTCATAGCGAAGTTTTGAATAGTTTCGCGAGTACGATCTGAAAACGCTAACATTTTGAAGTCGATAGGCATGTATGGGAAAAAGCCTGTATGAAATATAGAACTGGATGATAAAGGAGACCTACAAATGCCATACGAAAAAGTGAGAACGGAGCAGTTGAAGTCGCTGTTGGACCGGTTGAAGGAACAAATCTACAAGCCGCTTACGGATTTGAAAGTAACTGCTTGGGTTACTGAGGAGCCGGTTTCTTACGAGGATAGGGAGTCAGGCCGGAAGAT
The DNA here is from genome assembly GCF_052114265.1 of Paenibacillus sp. MCAF9. Lineage (NCBI taxonomy): Bacteria > Bacillati > Bacillota > Bacilli > Caryophanales > Paenibacillaceae > Paenibacillus > Paenibacillus sp. MCAF9. Next base: position 381,432 of record NZ_JBFREL010000003.1, on the reverse strand, counting down.
TGAACTCGCTGCGGGAGACCGCTGGGGAAATCTTTGGGACTGCGCTTGGTTTCACTTTAGCGGAAAAGTACCGCAAGAGGCGAAGGGCTCCAAAATTGTGCTTCTTATTGATGTGAATGGTGAGCTTTGTTTAGTAGATGAAGAGGGAACACCTACTCAGGGTTTAACGAATATAAATTCTGAGTTTGATTATAGCCTTGGCCTTCCTGGCAAACGTGTTGTACACATTAGTGAAAGCGCGCAGGGAGATGAAGAAATTGATTTGTGGGGCGACGCAGGCTGCAACGACCTGTTCGGTCGCTTCCGCAGTGGCACTTTGAAGGAAGCCCAAGTCGCAATCTGCCACGAGAACATCCATCAGCTTTATTATGACGCTGAGGTACTGCTTGAGACGGCGGATCGTTTGCCTGAAGGTTCAGCACGCAGAGCACGCATTTTGCAGTCTTTGTATGAAGCCTCTCATATCCTTACATCTTTGAGTGAAGAAAGAGTAGCTAAGGCATCAAAACTGCTGCGCGAGCAGCTTGATAAACGCGGCGGAGATCCAGTGCTTACTATTAGTGCCGTCGGCCACGCGCATATGGATCTGGCTTGGTTATGGCCTATCCGTGAAACGATCCGTAAGGGAGCACGCACATTTTCAACGGTGCTGCGGATGATGGAACGTTACCCTGACTACATCTTTGGAGCAAGCCAGCCACAGCTTTATGATTGGATGAAAATCCATTATCCGAAGCTGTATGCAAGCATCAAAGAGCGTGTGCAAGAAGGGCGCTGGGAGCTGCAAGGCGCAATGTGGGTTGAATCGGATACTAACGTACCTAGCGGGGAAGCGTTGATTCGTCAAATCCTTTACGGAAAACGGTATTTCCAAGCCGAGTTTGGTCAAGAGATGAAGTCGCTTTGGATGCCGGACGTATTTGGATACACAGCGAGCTTGCCTCAAATTTTGAAAAAATCAGGCGTTGATTACATGATGACGCAGAAGCTGTCATGGAGCATTTACAACCGTCATCCCCACCATACATTCCACTGGGAAGGAATCGACGGCTCGCGTGTCTTGACTCATATGCCGCCTGAGGATACGTATAACAGCCCGGCTGCACCTCGTTCTATTGTGAAGGCAGAGAATGAATATATGGACAAAAACGTATCGGAGAATTGTCTCATGTTGTTCGGAATCGGCGATGGCGGAGGCGGTCCTGGCGAGGAGCATCTCGAGAGATTGCAGCGGGAGAAAAATTTACTTGGCCTTAGCCCAGTTGTTCAAGAGCATTCTTCACAATTTTTTGAGAAGCTTGCAGTTGGTTCTGATCGTTATCAAGTGTGGTCCGGGGAGCTTTATCTGGAGCGCCATCAAGGAACGCTGACGAGCCAAGCGCGCAATAAACGGTATAACCGTAAGCTTGAGAAAGCTTTGCGCGAGCTCGAATATGCAGCTGTCTTGGCTGAAAGAACAAAGGGCAAACCTTATCCTGCGCAGGAGCTGGAAACGATATGGAAAGAAGTGCTGCTCTATCAATTCCATGATATATTGCCAGGCTCCTCTATCAAGCGCGTATATGATGAATCGCTGGAGAGATACGCGATACTGCTTGACCGTGTCGAGCAATTAATTTCCGAAGCTTACGAAGCGGTTGCACAATCCGTATCTGCTGAGAAAGGCTCTGAGGTAATCTTTAACTCCCTGTCATGGGATCGGGAAGAATGGTATGAAAACAATGGCGCATGGCAGCGGGTTCGTATTCCTGCTATGGGATATGCCGTTGCAAATGGTTCACTAGCGCTTGCTGAGACGGCAGCAGCTGAAGCGGAAATTGCAGCTGCCCGGACGCAAGAGAAAACAGCGGCAAATAACCTCTTTCCTGATATGAGTGCATCGGCTATCGATCGGATAATGGAAAATGATATGTTATCGGTTACGTTCGCTGAAGACTTCACGATAATATCCATCATTGATAAAGAGCTTGGCCGGGAAATCATCCCGCATGGCCAGAAGGCGAATGAACTCAGCCTGTATCATGATGAGGGCGATGCATGGGATATTAAACAAGATTATCGCCTCTCGGGAGGAGTGCCGATTGAGCCGTCTGAATCATCAGCTTTCCAAGATGGTCCAACGGTAGGCTTGCTGCTTGTATATCGGTTTGGTCAATCAACAATGACACAGAAGGTCATCCTGACTCAAGGCAGCCGCCGCATCGATTTCGTTACGGACGTTGATTGGAAGGAATCAGCGAAGATGCTGCGTACATCCTTCCCTGTCAATATTCGTTCGGACAGCGCGAGCTGTGAAATTCAGTTCGGCTACTTGAAACGCCCTACACATCGCAATACGCTGTGGGATTATGCGAAGGATGAAATTTGCGCTCATCAATGGATCGATCTTTCGGAGTCGGATTATGGCGTCGCACTTCTCAATGATTGCAAATACGGACATCGTGCTTGGCAGAATGTGCTGGATTTAAATCTTTTGCGCAGTACATCGTATCCAGATCCAGAAGCCGATCAAGCAGAGCATCAGTTTACGTACTCCTTGTACCCGCACAAAGGTGATCATGTTCAGGCAGAGGTTTATAAGCGTGGATATGAGCTTAACGTACCACTGCGTTCGGTAAGCATGACAGCAAGCGACGAGGCACAGCATTTGCCAGCAGCAAAATCATTTTTCAGCGTTGACCATTCCAATGTAATGGTTGAAACGGTGAAGCAGGCAGAGGACGGAGATGATCTCATCATCCGTTTATATGAAACCGCAGGAACACATCTTAAGGCAAAACTCATTGCAGCTATGAACGAAGCGGATGCTTGGCTTACTGATTTGATGGAAACACCCATCGATAGAATCCATGCGGAGGAAGGGGCATACCATCTGGCCTTTACTCCATTTGAAATAAAAACGATCCGTTTGGCAAGGAGGTAGAGCATATGACAGAGTCAGTATTGTGGAAACGAATTTGGCGGCACAAACTATTTTATTTGTTTATGCTGCCCGGCATCATCTGGTTTTTCCTCTTTTCCTACGTTCCACTTTTTGGCGTACAAGTGGCATTTCGTGATTTCATGTTCTCTGGGGGCTTCACTGGAAGCCCCTGGGCAGGACTGAAATACTTCCAGCAGTTTTTCTCCTATTATCAGTCATTCGAGTTGATCCGCAACACGATTATCATCAGTCTCATGAAGCTTCTTATCGGATTTGCAATGCCTATATGTCTCGCAATCCTATTGAACGAGGTTCGAAACATTAAATTTAAGAAAACCGTGCAAACGCTTTCTTATTTACCGTATTTCGTTTCATGGATTGTCGTTGTTACGCTGATGCAGCGTCTTCTTACTCCATCTGGAGGTCCAATCAATGAATTGCTTGGCGTGTTTGGTGTAGAACCGATTCAGTTCTTGAACAATACAACATGGTTTTATCAAATTGTTGTAGGCTCGGATATTTGGAAAAACATCGGGTGGAACTCGATCATCTATATGGCAGCAATCGCCGGCATTGACCAGCAGCTTTACGAGGCGGCTAAGATCGACGGCGCTGGGCGCACTCGCCAAATGTGGCATGTAACGCTTCCTGGTATTCGCAACATTGCCGTTATTTTGTTCATACTCTCGGCCGGCAGCTTAATGAGCGCTGGTTATGAGCAGCTGCTCCTGCTGAACGGTCCGGCTACCGCCGCAATCGGCAGCGTACTCGATGTGCATGTTATCAGCTCAGGTATAGGTGAAGGCCGATTAAGTTATGCGGCTGCTGTAGGATTATTCCAGAGTGTCATTGCACTCATTCTTATCGTGACTGTCAACCGAATTGCTCGCAAGGTTAGCGACGTATCCCTGTTTTAAGGAGTGGTTTGATATGGCGAAAAGCCGATTTTCTATATTTAGCATTTGTAATTATATTTTCTTAACGTTGTTCGGATTGTCGATGATCTACCCGTTTATTTACATTCTGGTCTACTCGCTCAACGACGGAAAAGATTCGATGATGGGTGCGCTTTATTTCTTCCCTCGTAAATTTACACTCGACAATTACGTAGAGGTTTTTGATAATGCCCGCATTTGGCAGGCCTACAAAATCACGCTGCTACGCACTGTGCTCGGCACATTCCTGCACGTAGGGCTTTGTACGCTGATGGCTTATGCGCTTTCCAAAAAAACGCTGCCAGGAAGAACATTTTTTACGTATTACATCTTTTTGCCAACGATATTCAGCGCTGGATTCATTCCGTATTTCATCACTTTGCAGAAGCTGCATCTGATCAACAGTTTTTGGGTATATGTCATTCCGATGCTGTTCAATTTCATGCATATCGTCATTCTTCGAACGTTCCTGCAAGGCATACCGGAGGAGCTTGAAGAATCGGCACGAATTGACGGCTACGGTGACTTTCAAATATTCCTTAAAATCATTTTACCGTTATCGGGTCCAGTTCTTGCGACTATCGCTTTGTTTATCGGGGTTTCGCATTGGAACGACTGGTTTACAGGCGCCTATTATGTGTCGGATAAAAATCTGATACCGGTTCAAACGCTGCTGCAAGAATTGCTGACCGAAGCGGAAGCGCTATCATCCTCCATGCAGAGGGCGGCGCAGCAAGGCGGTCAGACCGTCAGTGTCAATGTGGCTGGGGCAACACCGGAATCGCTTCGAATGGCTTTGCTCGTTATCACGGTGTTTCCGATCTTGTGTATTTACCCGTTTTTGCAGCGTTACTTCGTCAAGGGCGTTATGATTGGCTCGGTCAAAGGATAATCGTCCGCATTCGGGACTTTATCATATTTCATTACAGTTCACGGGAGGGTTTTTATGAAGAACAAAAGAGCAAAAAGCACTTCGTTGTTTCTCGCAGTAACTCTGATGGCGGTTACGCTGTTTGGCTGCAGCAACAACAACGGTGGCGCCGTCAATAAGCCTTCGGACAACGCAGGCACAACTAACAGCGGTACAGAGCAAAAAGAGGTGAAACTCAAAGTTCTTCACAACTGGAACGGCTCCAGCGGCAGCGACACAGACACGACGGCGATCGAGAAGGTTATTAAAGAAAAAACGGGGATTACGATCGAGTGGGAATATACAAAGGGCAGTGAAGTTGAGAAAGTGAACACCATTTTTGCAACTCAAGATATGCCTGATATTTACACAGGTCCAGCTTGGGGCGGAGAGCTAGATGGCATTATAAAAGCAGCGAAGGAAGACCAATTGGTCGATCTTTCGGATAAGCTGGACAAATATCCAAATCTAGCAAAAGCGATTCAGAAAGACAATGTTCCGCCAGCGCTTTATGAGAAAGCTTTTGATGTGTACGGTGGCAAGCAGTTCTTGCTTTACCAGAACCACCCTGCAACACCTGAGGATGCAATGGATTGGCTTTATGGCTTCTACGTCCGCAAGGATATTGCTGAGAAGGTTGGAGTAGATCCACAATCCGTACGTACAAAGGAAGAGCTTTACAGCTTCCTGAAAAAAATCAAGGACGCTGACCTGAAGGAAAATGGCATGTCTGTTATTCCTCTCGGAGGCTTCCATAACGGCTGGGCTGTCGGTATCGGCAATACGATGTTCTATGGCTCTGGTTATGTAGATAAAGGCGATGGAACGCTGGAAAACAGCTTCTTCTCGAAACAATACGAGGATTATACGCTGTATTACCGCAAGCTGATCTCCGAAGGTTTGCTTGATCTTGAAGCGTTTACGCAAACCGATCCAATCGCGAATGAGAAAATCAAGCAAGGCCGTATTGCAGTGCTGGCTGCTCACTATCCAGCGATTCTCGATGCTTCCAAGGACTATGTGAAAGCGCATCCAGGCAGTGATTATATTCCAGTTGGCCCGCTTGAGCGTGCTGGCGCTGCTGCAGACCGTCCTGCTGACCTTTCTATTCAAGGCAACAACGTAACCGTTATTCCGAAAAAATCGAAAAACGTAGATGCAGCGCTTCGCCTGCTGGACTATCTTGCTTCTGATGAAGGTTTCCTTCTCGTACGTTACGGCATTCAAGGCGAACATTGGGATATGGAAAACGGCAAGCCTGTAGCCAAAAAAGAATGGTTTGATAAATTCTCAGCGGATACAACTGGCAAGATGAAGAAAAACGAAGGAATTGGCATTGGCCTTGAGAGCATGTCTGGCCAAGACCGCATCAACTCTGTTGGCGCTGGAGACATCTGGTCTGATCAGGATCGTCTGGCAGCAATGGATAATGCGCGTAAAATTTTACGTCCTAACGGTATTAGTGTTATTTCGGCATACAATCCTGGCGACGTTATGATTAAGTCTCCACAGTGGGAAATGCTGAAGCCATCCATGGACAAAATAGGCGACGTCTGGAAAGAAGCGATTTATGCGAAATCGGATGAAGCGGCACTAAAAATCATTAATGATCTTCGCGGTCAGATGAATAAAACAGGCTATAAAGAAGCAATGCAGTTTACTAATGACAACTTGAAAGGCAAGGAAGTTGCTTTGTTTGGAATGGCAAACTAAAGGAGGCTTCTCGCTTTGACGAAGGGTTTGGGACAACGAGCAGAGTGGACCGGTTTTCAGGAATCAAGGCCGTATGGCCCGAAGTATGATTTGCGGACCGATTTTGTCATGGTATACGGAATATCCGATGATTTGCCTGAGCGAATCGAAGGCTGGAGAAATGCCGGCTACAAGATTCATTTGATGACAGGTGTATCTTGGGGGGAGTATCAGGACTACTTGTACGGTCGATTCGACGGACGGGAGCACTGGGATGAAGCTCAAATGGACCGCAGCGGAAATCATCTGCTTCATGGCAAGGATGTTCCTTATATGGTTCCGACCATTGCCTTCGCTGAATATTTGGCTTCTCATATTAAACGGGCAATCGACTCTGGCGCAGAAGCGATTCATTTGGAAGAGCCGGAATTTTGGGCTGCATCTGGTTATTCCGATGCGTTCAAGCGGGAGTGGCTGAACTATTACGGGGAGGATTGGATTCCTCCCCACTCCTCGCCGGACGCTCAGTACAGAGCATCCAAGCTGAAGGCGGCAATGTACTATCGTGCGCTTGACCGGCTTTGCAGTCAAATGAAGGAATATTCCTTAGTAACCTACGGTAGAACGGTGCGTTTCTATGTCCCAACTCACAGCTTGATCAATTATACGCAGTGGCGAATTATAAGTCCTGAGGCGCTGCTCGTGTCGATGCCTGGCTGTGACGGTTTCATTGCTCAAATCTGGACGGGAACGGCTCGTACTCCGAACGTTTATAAGGGACTGCGCAGAGAGCGAACCTTCGAGACGGCATATTTGGAATATGGAATTATGCAGGAGCTCACGCGGGGGACGGGGCGTGAAATGTGGTTCCTTCACGATCCGATAGAGGATAACCCTAGATACAGCTGGAGCGACTATCGTAAAAACTATCGTTCTACTGTTGTGGCTTCCCTACTGCATCCTGAGGTGAAGCAATACGAGGTATGCCCATGGCCGCGCCGTGTATTCGAGGGCAGCTACCCGACTGAGGACGGGAAAGGAAAGGAAATGATCCCGGGTGACTATGCGACCGTGCTTCTGACGGTCATGAATGTGCTGCGCGACATGCATAACCATGATGAGGTTGCTGGAGACGACTCCTATACAGCTGGCATTGGTCTTTGTTTATCCAACTCTGCGATGTATCAACGCGGGGACGTTATCCGTGAAGGCGAGCAGGAAGGCGAAGCCGCCAAATATGACGGAACGAGTTCAGCTGAAGAGCTGAGTGCAGAGCAGAAGGAGCTTCTTGACTGGTCATCCTTTTACGGACTCGCGCTTCCGCTCGTGAAGGTAGGCATTCCGCTAAGACCGGTACAGCTGGACAATATTTTGACCTTCCCAGGATATTTGGATCATTACCGGGTGCTGCTGCTCAGCTACGAATTTATGAAGCCGGAGCATCCGGGCATTCATCAAGCTATCGGACAATGGGTGAGGGAGGGCGGCATACTCATCTATGTCGGTGACGGCTCGGACCCCTATCATGAAGTGCGGGAATGGTGGAACCGTGAGAACAGCCGCCGCTTTTACATGCGTCCGGAAGAACATTTATTCGAGTCGCTTGGCTTAGGTAGAAACCCGGAGCAAGGAGAGTTTACGGTAGGCAGCGGTGCTGTTTTATTTTACCGTGAGAATCCAGCGGAATTGTCCCGCTCTGAAGCGGGTGCAGATCTTATACGGAGTGCTGTAAAAAGGTCGCTCGAGATCCGCGGAGAAATGGCTGACTATAAGGAAAGCACCTCGCTGCATATTAAACGGGGGCCTTATGTCATTACTCATGTGCTGGATGAGAGGGACGCGGATGATTCAATCGTTCTGGAAGGTCTGTTCGTTGATTTGTTCGAAGCGAGCATGCCTGTGAAACACTCCGTGGAAATCAAATCGGGCGAGGACAGCTTGTTGTTTGATTTGAACTACTCGGATAAACAGCAGGGGGAAACAAGTATTCTTGTTAGTTCTTCACGCATTCGTGAGGAGCTGTCGGCTGAAAACGGAATTTCCTTTGTTTCAGAGTCACCGCTGGACATCACGGTTAGTACGCGCCTGCGTGTACCAAGTGAGCCTAGCAGCGTCACAGCTGGTGATCAAGCGGCATCATACGAGTATGATAGAGAGTCAGGAACGGTGCTTCTTCGCTATCCAGGCGTTCCGGAAGGAATTGCGGTAAGCGTGGAATGGTAATGCGATAACAAACAAACGATTGAAGGGGCTGTCCCAAAGTGATGAACTCACTGGAGAGATAGCTCGATATGAAAAAATGGCGTCACAGAGATTTATCCCTGTGACGCCATTTTTCTATTTTGGTCTATTGATGTTTGCTTAAGCAAATGGTGGACAAGCGAATTTTGGCGTATGATCGAGGTGGGAAATGGAGCAATAAGCACGTATATGCTCTTACAGCGAGAGAAAGGGCTAGGTTTGTTGTCTGTAAGCACATATATGCGCTTATAGAGTAGCTGCGGCGTATGATCGAGGTGTGAAATGGAGCAATAAGCACATATATGTTCTTACAGCGAGAGAAAAAGCTAGGTTTGTTGTCTGTAAGCACAAATATGCGCTTATAGTGTAGCTGTGGCGTATGATCGAGGTAGGAAATGGAGCAATAAGCACATATATGTTCTTACAGCGAGAGAAAGGGCTAGATTTGTTGTCTGTAAGCACATATATGCTCTTATAGAGTAGCGGCGGCGTATGATCGAGGTGGGAAATGGAGCAATAAGCACATATATGTTCTTACAGGGAGAGAATAAGCTAGGTTTGTTGTCTGTAAGCACAAATATGCGCTTATAGAGTAGCGGCGGCGTATGATCGAGGTAGGAAATGGAGCTGGAGCTCAGACAGAGTAAACGTTTTCGGACCTATAACTTACGAACCTAGCGGCTCTTATTTTAACCTTTCGTAATAGATTAAAAGTTTAACGAACTCTAGAATCGTTATTTCGAGAAAAATAGCTTATGACACCCAATTTACCATGCTATAGCGTTCATATGATTCGTTAAAACTTAAACAAGCTAGTTTTCATCACAATAAGAATAATACAGTTCGTTAGAGAGTTGATCTTGGGATGTCTTGGGATGCCTTGATATGTTATGCGCAGAAATGGCTGAAAAAAGTTTGAGCAGTGGATGGGTACAAATCGCATAGAAACGGTTATACTTAAGCACTTGAACAACACGGAAGCTATATTATTATACGATTAGGAAGCGATTTGATGATAAAAACCCAATCCAAGCTCAATCGGCAAAATGTGTTTACTGGTATATTATCTGCGATGCTAGCATGTACAGGCGGAGCCGTACTCATTGTTAGCAGCGCTGAAAAAGCAGGTTTTTCAACCTTAGAGCTCGTCGCGTGGCTGTTCGCCGTTTACTTTTTTGGTGGACTGCTGAACATAGCTTTGACATTGATTTATAAGATTCCGTTTGGCGGCGCTCATTCGATAACTGCCGTTGCTTTCTTAAGCACTTCTGCGACACAATTTACCGTGCAGGAGTTAGCTGGTGCGAGCATTATTTCCGGGATTATTATCGCTGTATTTGGTTTATCTGGTCTGTCCGATAAGCTGCTGGCTTTCCTGCCTAAGCCTCTGATGGATGCGATGCTTGCTGGTTTAATATTCAACCATATAGTAAAAATCGTTCCCGCGGTCAAGGATGCTCCCTTTGTCGGGTTCATGGCCTTGGTCGGTTTTTTCTTATTTCCCCGTTTATTCAAGGGCTTTCCGCCCGTGCTCGGCGTCGTTTGCATGGGGCTGCTTGCTCTATGGATTGGCTACGATTTGCCTCCAATGGAGGTGTTGCCGTTTGCGCTGCCGCATGTGGTTAGCCCTGAGTTTTCGATTAATGGGCTGTTATCGTTAGCTATTCCTTTGTCGATACTCGTGCTTAGCAACGATTTGTTTGTAGCTTTGGCAGCGCTTCGCAAAAATGGCTATGAGCCATCCGCTTCCAAGACGATTACGATAACTGGTTTTGCCACGACTGCTGTAGCATTTCTTGGCGGTCATAGTGTAAATGTTGGCGGAATGATGAGTATGCTGTGCAGCAGCGAAGAAGCAGGTGCAAAGGAATCTCGTCCTTATGCAGCGATTGTCTCGGGTACATTGGTGGCGCTGTTTGGATTATTTGCTTGGAAGGTTATTGCCTTTATTAATATATTGCCGTCTTCCTTTATTTGGCTTCTAACGGGTTTTTCATTGATGGGGGTATTCATTCAAAGCCTTCAGTCAGCTTTTTCGGAATCTGCCTACCGCTACTCAACGGCCTTTACATTTGCGATTGCGGTAGCAAATGTCGCCTTTCTCGGCGTTTCTGCCCCTGTTTGGTGCTTGGCAATCGGTATGGTTACGATGAAATTGCTGGGCGAGGGAACACGCCGCAATAGCAAGGATGCTGTTCGTCAAAATAAACAGTAATAAAAGGGGACGATTATTCCCATGGAAACTTCGTCAGCAAAAATTCTGCAAACTTTTTGCTCTCTTCTCTGCGCTGCTTCCTCATTGCCGTACGATGCTCGGCCGTTTCATATAATTTAATTTCTTCTTCCGTTTCAGGGACAATACGAGGTACAAGTATTGTCTTATTTTGTTCATCTAGGGCAACGAAAGTAAGAAAAGAGGTTGCTGCTATTTTTCGCTCGCCGCTTCTTAAATCTTCTCGTATTACTTTCACAAAAACCTCGATGGAACTTTTGCCCGTCCAAGTAACGAAGGACTCTAGGGAAACGGAATCTGTTGGCCGGATTGGATGCAAGAAATCAACGGAATCCGTCGAAGCGGTTACCGCGGTAACTCTGCATAATTTGGAAGCGGATATCGAAGCGATATCATCGATATAAGACATAAGTTTGCCGCCGAACAACGTATTATGATTGTTTACATCGGTTGGGAATACTCTCGAAACCTTAAAGGATCGCGTTTCTTTGACATATTTATTTTCCAAAGCATTCACACAACTTTCTACAAAGTGGCTGATCTTTGGGTATTTTCTCCCCTTTATGGATAGGTTATGCTTCTAAAATAAAACTTAAAAGGGTTCCACATATAATGCTTGATTAGTATGTGCAACCCTTTATATATAGTTACTCTTGGCTGAGCTTTAACAACTGAACATTAACATTTTCGGTACTGAATCCCCCGTAATAACAAACGTAAGTGGTAGTTGAGATTTTTTTTTGCGCAAAATGAACTTTAATAGCCTCTGCGATCTCTTATCTATGAAAGGGGTGAGAACATGAATGTAAGCCGTCTTGTCAAACAAGCTCAAAAAGGCAACAAAGAAGCTTTATTACAACTAATCATAGCCGATCAGGACGCTTATTATCGTCTTGCCTATAGCTATTTAAGAAATGAGCATGACGCGATGGATGCCATGGCAGATATGATTGTTACGCTTTATGAAAAGCTGGATCAATTGCAAAAGAGCGAAGCCTTCTACAGCTGGAGCAAAACCATTCTCGTCAATCGTTGCAAAAAACTACTCCGCCAAAAAGAACGATTTGTTCCACTGGGAGACGAGGGTGAGTCATGCTTTACTGGATTAACTGAAGATAACCCTTATCGCAATACGGAGTCTGCGATGAACATGCAGGTGCTGCTCTCGAATCTAAATGCACAGCAGCGGGAAGCCATCGAGCTTCGTTACGTACATGATCTCCCGTATCAGACGATTGCGGACATGACTTGTTCGCCGATTGGCACAATCAAATCAAGAATTTCGCAAGGTATTCAAAAATTGAAAGCGATGATCGGAGGGGATCGTAATGAAAACGATCGAGGAGAGATTGCAGGAGCACAAACAGACCTTGAATATCGTGCAGGCACCGTCAGGACTTGAGGACAGACTTCGCAATGCACTTGAGCATGTTCCCACGAAGACAAGAAAGCTGAATAGAGCGATGTCATGGGTCGCAGCATCAGCTGCAGCATTTCTGCTGATTGTCGGAACTTATCAATATCCTGCATTCGCTTATTACGGAGGCAAGCTGTTTAACAAAATTGAGCTGAACTCTCTTAGCTTCTCTGAAGTAGCGGAGCAAGGCTACGGACAATCGGTCAACAAAAGCAAAACGCTAGAGGACGGTACTGTCATAACCATCAACGGGGTTATTGCGGACGATAACGCTTTGCTTATGTATTATAGCATTGATAGACCCGAAGGCTCTGTATTTACTGACAATAGTTCACTGCGTTACAACGTGGGTCAAATGGAAGGATTCTTGACGGATTCCGATCCCAAAGAAGGAAGCGGCAATTATAGCAAAGACGAGACCCAGTACGAGGGCGTCTATAAATTTGAACCGGTTAGTCCATTCTCTAGAACTTTAACCGTTACATTTAGTGAGTGGCTTGAAAATGGGGAACGGGCATCATACCCAGTCTCCTTCAAGTTTGAAGCGAATAAAGCGATGAAAAGCATGCTTAAAGAGAACATCTCAAAATCCGTTTCGGTCGATGAGGGAACGGTCCACTATGATTCCATCACAGCTTCACCTACTTCTACCATCGTAAAGGGACATTATGAAATGAATGATGGGGGATACCCGAGGTTCTCCGGCAAAACAAAACTTTATGTGAATGGAACGGAAGTGAAATCATGGGGAATGCAGTCGGATTATTCGGGTGAAAAGGGCAAGGCGGCATTTGAACTTGAATTTGATGTGCTGCCGACAGACAAGCTGGAAACCATCGAGCTCGTACTTGAAAATTTTGCTGGTTATCAGAAAATAGAAGAACCGATTTCCTTAGCTTCACCATCAGATCTGTCCATAAAGATTGGGGATGAAAAGCTATGGATTCGCAGCGTCACAAAAACCGATACAGGTTATGATATCGTTATCGCCAGAAAACAATTTACAATCTTGGAAACGGAAAACTTATCTGTTCAATCGGGTGATACTGTAGTTCCTGTCTCATCCATTTCCTCATCACGCCCGTGGGATTTGAAAAATGGCAACATCTTGTGGGAGCAGACGTTTTCTTTTAACACGGAGGAGGAACCCGAACAGCTGCTGCTTAACGGATTTTCCTATATTAAAACCTACGATAAGACCATCTCTATTCCTATGGAAATCAAAAAGTAATTTGTATCAAACAATAAATGTAAAAGGGCTTCCCAAAAGCAGAAATGCTGCTCTCTGGGAAGCCCTTTCTTATAGGCTGGAACGACTAAAGTACCTTGTTATGGCGAAGAGGATTATAGCTGCAAGTTGCGATCAATTAAAGCGATGCGCTGCTCTACACATGCGTAGGAGCGAAGCGTATCTTCCGGTGTGTTTAAGCAATAGTCGAGCAGTTGATCAACGGTAGTTGCAGCAACGTGACAGCGTGTGTCGGAGGAAGCGTAGTAAATATAAACGTTGCCGTTATCTTGTGCGATAACACCGTTGCAGAAAGCTACGTTCGATACGTCGCCGACACGTTCAATGCCTTCTGGCGCAAGCAAGTGGCCACCTGGACGATGCGTTACTTTGTTAGGCTCCTGCAAGTCGGATAGGAATGCATAAAGTACATAACGCAAGCCTGCCGCGGTGTTGCGAACGCCGTGAGCAATATGAATCCAGCCTTTGTCCGTCTTAATTGGAGCGGGACCTTGACCGTTTTTCACTTCTTTAATTGTATGATAATGGCGTTCGTCAATAATGATCTCACGCTCTACAACAGCGTTCTCGATCGTATCGGATAGTCCCCAGCCAATACCGCCGCCTGAACCCGTATCGATAAAGCCGTCCTGTGGGCGCGTATAGAAGGCGTATTTTCCGTCAACAAATTCAGGGTGAAGCACGACGTTGCGCTGTTGGTTGGACGCTGTTTTTAGATCAGCAAGGCGCTCCCATTGCTTCAAATCCTTTGTTCTTACGATACCGCATTGTGCAATCGCGCTCGACAGATCTCCTTTTGGAGCGGAAGGATCTTTCCTCTCTGTGCAGAACAGACCATAAATCCAGCCGTCCTCATGTTGAACGAGGCGCATATCATAGACGTTAATATCGGGATCGCTTGTTTCAGGAAGCAAAATAGGGTGGTTCCAGAAGCGGAAACCATCAACGGGGCTGTCACTCTCTGCAATGGCGAAAAATGATTTGCGATCATTGCCTTCAACGCGCGCTACGAGATGGAATTTGCCATTTAAGAAGATTGCGCCTGGATTGAATACGCAATGAACGCCGAGGCGCTCCATGAAATAAGGGTTCGTCTCAGGATTAAAATCATATTTCCAAATCAGCGGAGCATGTTCTGCTGTTAGAACGGGGTGTACGTAACGATCAAAAACGCCGTTGCTAACTTCTGCAGGCTCGTTTTTACGCTGTACTAGTGCCTCATAACGGTCCGTTAGCATTTGCTTGCGTTCATTAAATTTACTCATTGAATAAACCTCCATTAGTGTGAAGTTGCTGTACCAGACAAGCGTTCGATCATTTCAAAGCATGCACGACCATTATGATAAGGGCATTTCCAAGGGCTGACCTTTTGTAAGTTGTCGCTTGGAGCTCCATCGCGAGTTACGCTCCAGTGCCATTCGCCAAACTGTTTGTCGACGATAAAATTTTCAATGAACTGCCAAGATTTTAAGGCAGCCTCAAGGTATTTCTCATCGCCCGTCATTTGATAAGCATTATAGAAACCAACAACAGCTTCTGCTTGCGGCCACCAATCCTTGTGCGAATCGATGATTCCATCTGGACCTGCCTCATTAAGAAGACCGCCGTCCTCGTCAACGCCTTCATTCAGCGTCGCTTCTGCCATTCGAATGGCGATCGCTTTGGCTTCAGCCAGCAATGCTGCATCTCCAAGCACCTCAGCCGCCTCGACCAGCAGCCAGCTGCCCTCGATATCGTGACCGTAAGAAATGTGCTCAGATCTGCCGTTCCATTTCTCATCGAAGAAAAGGATAAAGTGCGCGTTATCTGGGTTAATAATATGTTTTATTGTGATTTCGATTAGTTCTTTCAGCTTGGCATGCAGCACATCCGACTTCCATACCCTGTAAAGGTTCGTATAACCCTCCATGATGTGGAGATGAGTATTCATGGATTTCTTCTCATTCAAATCCTTTTCACTCAGGCTATTATCGTCGGTTTCCAGCCACTCGCGTGTAAGAGCCTCGAAATAACCTTTATATTGCTCATCGTAGCTATATTTCTCAAGCGTATGAAATAATGAGATCGCTTTCTGAAGCGCAGCTTCATTCCCGGTAGCGCGGTAATACTCGGAGTAAGCATAAATAGCAAAGGCTTGACCGTATACCTGCTTTTTCGTTTCGGCTGGGCTGCCAGCTGCGTCGACCATCCAGTATAATCCGCCGTATTCTTGATCTACAAAGTATTTATTTACATATCGATAGGCACGGTCAGCCATTTCGAGGTAAGCTTCATTGCCAGTCATGCGATAAGCGGAGGCAAAGGTCCACAAGATTCGTGTGTTAAGCACCAGGCTTTTGCCAGCTTCATCGTTAACGGTTAAATCTCTGCTGATATTGCCGTAGAAACCGCCTTTTTGCTCATCGATCGTATGCTTCATCCAAAAGTCGAGAATGTTAGATTCCAGCTCCTGCTTGATGCTTGCCAGCCACTGCTCGTTATTTACGTTCATTCGCCCAAACCTCCGTCACTCGATTCAGCTATTTTGGCTGCATAATATTGACGAACCGTTTGTTCTGCTTGCTTGCCATACATACAATAATCGTCGTTGGCACTCGCATCGCCCTCTTCATATAGTCTCGCCGGCCAATCCCAAAGCATAAAGCCGCCAACCCAATCACGCTTGTCCGTATGGGAGAACATCGTCTCGTAGAACTGACGCTGAACCTCTTCGCTAGGCGCGCCGGCAAGTCCCCAATCGTTCGGAATATACTGCGAGCCCTCGCGGCTAGGGCAGCCAGCTTCCATGAAGAAAAAAGGCTTGTCGTATTCGGATACGACCTTTTCAATTCGGTTCAGCTGCTCTTCCCAAGCATCGATAGGGTAATAGCCGCTTGAAGAAATGACATCAACAGCATCCCACCATTTAATTTGGCCTTCTTGATATTTGTCGCAGTTGTACGTAACGATGCCGGAATAAACTTTGCGAACTTTTGCGATGAGCTCACGCCATTCCGTTTCTCTGCGATCGGTTTGAACCATTTCGCATCCAACACAAAACATTTCGCAACCTGTTTCTTCAGCAATTTTGGCATAGTGCAAGATGAATGTTGTATAAGAAGCGAACCAATCAGACCATTTTGGCTCGCAAGGCACATCGAGATCAAAGAAATTAATATGTGCACGCCATGTGCCATCCGCACAATTGACGACCGGCTTCAAACAAACGTTAAGGCCT
The DNA here is from genome assembly GCF_052114265.1 of Paenibacillus sp. MCAF9. Classification (NCBI taxonomy): domain Bacteria; kingdom Bacillati; phylum Bacillota; class Bacilli; order Caryophanales; family Paenibacillaceae; genus Paenibacillus; species Paenibacillus sp. MCAF9. Next base: position 364,615 of record NZ_JBFREL010000003.1, on the reverse strand, counting down.
AGTTCTTTCGCTTTGTGAATGGCACTAAGAACTTCCTCATCGGTAACCGTAGGCGCCTCGCGAAACTTAATTTCGGTAGAGTGGGCATTATCTTGAAGTGCGCCAAGTGCAATAGCTGTCCAGTTCACGCTTAACCGCTCGGCCATTAATTCCATCGAACGATCCGCTTTTTCGCCAGTCCATGTACCTCGAATGCCTGTCCAGCCCCATGTCATTCCGCCTATATAGGCTGCTTTAGTTGTCATTGGAGTCGCCTCACTTTATATTTGGTATTTTTGTTATTGCTAATAATATTTTTGTTATATAACAAGTAAACATGATTCTAGTCTTGTTTGCAATACCTTTCTTGAACAGCAGGCAACCTTATAAAATTGCTTCATTTAATAACACGGAAAGCGGCATGCGTATGCACAATAATGAGTGAATATGCGTAAAAAAGCGTTTTCACAAAATGACAGTTGAAGACTATAAATCATATTTTAAACCATTTTAGAACCACATTTTATGAGGTATTATCGAAATGTAAGCGGAATCAAAACGAGCTGAGGGGGATTTAGAAAATGAAAAAAGTCATTTCGTTAGCACTTGTTTCTGTAGTTATGCTAACATCGTTAGCTGCATGTGGTGGCAATAACGCAAGCACGAATTCACCTACGAACAAGCCGAGCACGGATAACACCGCAACGAACAAACCGGAGAACGGTGGAACAGAGGAAGCGTCAAACATTAAAGGTGAGGTTGTATTCTTAACAAACCGTACCGACATGATTGACAAACAGTACGTCGATTACGAAAAACGTTTTGAAGACAAATACCCTGGCGTTGATCTTAAATTTGAAGCGATTACGGACTATGATAAGACGTTGAAAATCCGCATTGCTTCCGGAGATTTCCCTGATGTCGTATTTGTACCAACGATTCCAAATGCAGAGCTGCCTAATTATTTCGCTCCGCTTGATGACATTGCATTCTCAGGTGAAATTCACTTCAAAGATTTGAAAGCGCAAGAAGGCAAAATGTATGGTGTATCTTCCGGCGGATCAACTGTCGGTATCGTATACAACAAGAAAGCATTCGAGAAAGCAGGCATTACAGCTCTTCCAAAAACATACGACGAATTTCTAGCTGCATCGCAAAAGCTTAAAGACGCAGGCATCGTGCCGCTTGCATCAAACTTCAAAGATAAATGGCCGCTTGATACTTGGGTATACGATGTTCCAACGCTAATCGGCGGAGCTTCTGATCACCAAAACAAACGTGCTGAATCCGAAACACCGTATACGCTTGACAATGCTTACGGCAAATCATGGGGAATTCTTCGTGAGCTGTACACAAAAGGTTTCCTGGAAACAGACGTGAACTCGACGAACTGGGAGCAATCGAAAAAAGACGTAGCAACCGGCAAATTCGGTATGTATCTCCTTGGCAACTGGGTAATTAACCAAGTAATCGAAAACGGCGCTCCTGCTGAGGACATTGGCTTCTTCCCATTCCCGGTCGACAACACTGGCGAAGCGAAAGCACCGCTTAACCCGGATTTCTTCTATGCAGTTAACAAAAACGGCAATGTTGAAGCAGGCAAAGCATTCGTACAATGGATGATCGAAGAATCCGGTTATGATGATTTCGCAGGTTTCATTCCTACTTTGAAAGCCAAAGAATCGAAGCTTCCACAGCTTTCGGAATTCAACAGCTTTACCCCTAAATTTTTCGAGCCAGCTGCACCAGTAGATGCAGCGACAGAAATTCAAAACAAAGCGCAGCTTGATCAAGCTGCAGTTGTACAAGAATTCGTATTAGCTAAAGACCCGCAAAAGGTATTGGATAAAGTGAATACAGCGTGGGCGAAAGCGAAAAAAGATTTAGGATTGTAAGGGCTGCGTGCAGGATGGATTACCTTTAACGGTTGTCTATCCTGCACCTTCCGATTAGAAAGACGCAGGGAGGATGGGGTTGTCTCATGTTTAGCAGATTGCCTTTTAAAACACAGAAGAACTATGTCATTATTGGCTTCGTCGCATTGCCGCTGCTGCTGCTGCTGACATTCGCCTATTATCCGGCAATGGAACTCATCCGATTAAGCTTTACGAGCTGGGACGGCTTAAGTCAAAACAAACCATGGATCGGTTGGTCGAACTACAAAGAAGTATTTTCAAATCCAGCTATATTTGGCGTCTTCAAACATAACTTTGCCTATTTCGCTGTTGGAATCGTACAAAATATCGCCGCGATTTATTTCGCAGTGGTGCTGAACAGCAAGCTGAAGGGGAAAAACTTTTTCAGGCTGCTGCTTTTTTTACCGTACATCCTAAATGGCGTTGCTGTAGCATACTTATTCGGTTACGTATTCGATACGACAAACGGATCATTAAACTATTTGCTAGGACAGCTCGGCTTTGATGCACTCTCCAAAACAAGCTGGCTCGGCAGTGGTTCTTTTGTAAACTATACGCTTGCTTCTATTGGCTTCTGGCGCTTTATGGGATTTAATATGGTCATTTATTTGGCGGCGCTTCAATCGATTCCAAGTGATATTTACGAAGCGGCATCGATTGACGGGGCAAACGGCTGGCAAAAATTTATTAGTATCACGCTGCCGAACATTTACAAAATTATCGAGCTCAATTTGTTCCTAACGGTAACCGGCGCTTTAGAGGTGTTTGATCTGCCTTATATTTTAACTAAGGGCGGGCCGGCAGGATCGAGTGAAACCTTCGTTATGAAAATTGTTGAGACCGCTTTTCAGTTCAACAACTATGGCTTGGCATCCGCAATGAGCGTCGTCTTGTTACTCTTTGTTGTTATTGTATTATCGATTCAGCGGTTTTTGTTGAAAGGAAAGGGGGAATAATCGATGAATAAATCCAATAAGCTCTGGGACACAATCAAGTATTTAAGCCTTCTATTGGCTGCGTTTGCGATTTTGTTCCCGCCTTATATCATCGTCGTCAATGCTTTTAAGACGAAGGATGAATTTCACACGAAATCGACGATCGCCATGCCGGATAGCTTTCTCTATTTTAAAAACTTTGCGCAAGCCTTCAAGCAGGCGGATATGCTCCATGCGTTCGGGAATACGCTGTTCATTATCGCGATTACGCTAATCTTGAACATATTGATCGGATCGGCGTTCTGTTATGCCGTCGGGCGCTTCAATTTCAAATTTAAAGGCCCGCTGGTCGGCTTGTTCCTATTCGCCACGATTATTCCAGCTATTACAACGCAAGTCGTCAACTACAAAACGATTCAGGCGCTTGGCTTAACGAATAATTTGATGGGACCTGTACTAATCTATGTAGGCGCAGATATTTTGCAAATCTACATTTATCTGCAATTCATTAGAAATATCCCTTATGAACTAGATGAAAGCGCGATGATCGAAGGTGCCTCATTGATTCGTATTTTCCGCTCCATCATCTTCCCGCTGCTTGCGCCAGCGACAGCGACAATCATTATTTTGAAAACAATCAGCATCTATAATGACATGTTTATTCCGCTCCTGTATCTGCCTAGAGCCGAACATGTTGTCGTATCAACGTCACTCATGCGCTTCTTCGGGGTCAACAGCGGGGACTGGCAAATGATATCCTCAGCCATTCTTATCATTATGATTCCTACCGCAATTCTTTATGTGTTCTTGCAAAAATATATTTTCGCGGGTGTGACAAGCGGTGCGGTTAAATAAACCGTCCGCTTTCTTTTCATTGCAGATGTACTGATTTTAGCACAAACTAGATGAGGAACACGCGGGGAGGAGCGAGCAGGATTGTTGAACATTATGATCGCGGATGATGAAGAATTCATAAGGCTGGGTCTAGAAAAAATATTAACGAAAATGGATTTGGACATTAAAGTTATCGGCTCCTACAGCAACGGAATGGACGCTTGGGCGCAAATTTCGAAGCTCAGTGAAGGCGAGCTGGATGTGCTGATTACCGATATAAAGATGCCGATGATGGACGGTTTGCGCCTTATTGAGCACTTGCGCGATAAGTCGATTGATACGATTGTGCTCAGCGGTTTTAGTGAATTTGAATATGCGCGCAAGGCTCTTCGCTCGGGCGTGCGGGATTATTTGCTCAAGCCGGTGGACAAGGCGAACTTGTACGACATACTGGTTAAGATTGAGCAGGAGCGCAGCGAAAATGGGCAAACATCGGAATCAACGGTATCTGCTCCAGCACAAGAGACAATCTCGAAGGAAAAAGAGCATCATGTTATTGAGCAAATGAAAACGATTTTGGAGCAAGAATACGGCAAAAACTTTGAAATGGAGCGTATCGCTGACACCGTCGGCATGAGCGCCAATTATTTGAGCCGCTTATTTAAGCAGGAGACGGGCATGACGCTGACAGACTATTTGATCGACATTCGGATAGAGAAGGCAAAGCAGTTTTTGAGCGATCATCCAAATTTGAAAAATTACGAAATATCTCAGCTGGTCGGCTATAGTGATCCAGTTTACTTTAACAAGCTTTTTAAGAAAATGGTCGGTGAAACGCCTAAGGATTATAAAGCCAAGCACCACTAGTGCCGATGAACAAAATTGAATATAAGAAGTGCAATATCGCACATTTACAGGAAGGTGGAATGAGCGTAAGATGATGCGGTAGCTTGCCGAATTAAGAATGGTTGGACAGCATGCAGAGCTGCAGAAGGATGGAGAGAGAAATGTCAGAGAGGGTTGTAAAAACTCAGCTTGGTGCTGCAAAAGGACTAGCGAGCACATTTGAAAACGCGGCACTAGAGGAAAATGCCAGCCCGTTGAAGTTTTTATTGTCATTATACAAAGGCAACTTTGCCAATCTATTGATTTCATTATTATTTTTGTTCATCAAAAGCGCGCCCATTTATGTGCTGCCGATTGTAACAGCTAATATTATCAACATTGCGACGAATCCAGCAAAGTATCCGCTAAGCGGCATTTGGATTAACTTTGTTATTATTTTGATCGTCATCCTGCAGAACATACCAACCCACGCCGCTTACATATCTTTTTTGAGCCGTGCAGTAAGATATGTAGAAGCGGGACTTCGCAGCGCGCTTGTGCGCAAGCTGCAGCAGTTGTCCATTAATCAACATAGGGAGCTGCCTGCCGGCAAGCTGCAATCGAAGGTGCTGCGCGATGTCGAAGCGGTTGAGATGATGTCAAAGCAGTTCATGATTGCTTTGGCGCCGGCTGTCGTTAACATTATCGTATCGTTTATTATAACGCTGAACAGCAGCTGGATTGTGTCTTTATTTTTTATACTGACCATTCCAATGTCCATAACGATTGTAACGATTTTCAGGCGTAAAATCCGTAAGTCGAACAAGGAATTCCGTAAAGAAATAGAACAAATGTCCTCTCGCGTGTCAGAGATGGTCGAGATGATTCCGATTACGCGCGCACACGGTCTGGAGAAGGTTGAGATCGCACGTATTGACCAGACGCTGAACAACATTCAAGGCAAAGGGTATCGGCTTGATTTGGTGGAGGCGTATTTTGGCTCAACAAACTGGGTGACGTTTCAAATTTTTCAGGTGCTTTGTTTAATTTTTACGGCATACTTAGCTTACAATGGGCAAATTCAGGTTGGCGACGTCGTTATGTACCAAGGTTTTTTTGCGATGATTTTGGCTTCCGTTACTGGCCTCATTAACATTTATCCGCAAATTGCAAAAGGTCTTGAATCAATTCATTCCATTAAAGAGATTTTGGTATCGACCGATATTGAAAATAATAGCGGCAAAAGAAAAGTTGCCGATGTACGAGGCGAATTTTCTTTCGAGGGTGTAGAGCTTTCATATCCGGGCAGTGAACATCATGTGCTTGAGGATGTTACCCTCGAAGTTGAAGCAGGCGAATGCATTGCATTTGTTGGCGCATCCGGCGCAGGCAAATCAACAGTGCTCAATCTAGTTATCGGCTTCCTGCAGCCAACGGGCGGGAAAGTAATGATGGACGGCATTGATTTGGCAGATATTGATCTGCGCAGCTATCGCAAGCATTTGGCGGTCGTGCCGCAAACGAATATTTTGTTCTCAGGTACAATTCGAGACAATATTACGTATGGCCTTCGCGATATAACCGATGAGCAGGTGAATCGTGTTGTTGAGATGGCTAATCTATCCGAGTTTATCGGGCAGCTGCCGGACGGCCTCGATACAATGGTTGGCGAACATGGCGGCAAGCTGTCTGGCGGCCAGCGTCAGCGGATTGCGATTGCACGTGCGCTTGTACGCGAGCCAAAAATTATTATTTTGGATGAAGCAACCTCTGCACTCGACAACGAGTCAGAATTTCATGTTCAGAAGGCGATGCAGGAGCTAATTAAAGGCCGGACGACATTTATTGTCGCTCACCGCCTGTCCACGATTCGTGATGCAGATCGTATTGTCGTCATGAAGCATGGACGTATTGTTGAGGTCGGCACTTTCGATGAGCTGATGGCAAGCAAAGGCGAGTTTTATAATTTGAAGCAGCTGCAGCTCTAGGAGAGGCGGGTCTGCTTCTAGATATGGCGGTTAAGGCTGATCGGGTGTTTTTACCTCGGTCAGCTTTTTTTTGTTTTACGCTTCCAATCACGAGCACCGTTTGTATCGTAATGTTCATATTTTTATAGAGGATATGAAAATTGTTTTATGATATGAGAAATAGCAATGCCTTATAATGTGAATATAATATCCATTAATAGTGATGAGGTGCTTGATTTTATGCGAAAAAATCTAGTATATACGCCGCCGGCCAACGGTTACCCGGAGTGGAACAATAACCCTGAAATTTATCGGTTGAACCGTATGGATGCGCATGCTTCATTAATGCCCTTCAATACGATAGAGGAGGCATGGGGTGGCGATCATAACAAGTCTTCGAATTATTTGTCGCTGAACGGCCAGTGGAAATTTGCGTTTGCAGCGAATGCCGAATCACGAATCGCCAACTTTTATGAAGCCGATTATGATCATAGCCAGTGGGACAGCATTACGGTTCCTGCGCATTGGCAGCTGCAGGGCTATGATTATCCGCAATATACGAATGTTAGATATCCTTGGGATGGCAACGAGGACATAAAGCCGCCGTTTGCCCCTACTGCATATAATCCAGTTGGTTCATATGCTCGTACTTTTACAGTACCTACCGAGTGGGATGGTAAACCTGTATTTATCAGCTTCCAAGGTGTGGAGTCGGCTTTCTACGTATGGCTGAATGGAGAGCTTGTTGGTTTTAGCCAAGATACGTTTACACCTTCCGAGTTCGATCTAACCCCTTACCTTGCAGTCGGAGAGAATAAGCTGGCCGTAGAGGTTTATCGTTGGAGCGACGCAAGCTGGCTGGAGGATCAGGATTTTTGGCGAATGAGCGGTATTTTCCGAGATGTCTATTTGTACTCCACTCCAGAGGCGCATATCTATGATTATTTTGTACATACAGAGCTTGATGAGCAGTGCCTTGACGCAGAGCTGATTGTTGATGCGAAGCTGCTTAACTATTTTGTAAGGCCAATTGGCAAAATAACGTTGGAGGCAGCGCTATATAATGTGAATCGAGCTGCCGTATTTCCAAGCCCGCTGACGATCCAGACGCAGGTGGAAGGAGAGGATCTCACTTCTGTTCAACTGCGCGCCGCTGTTTCTAATCCGCTCAAATGGAGTGCTGAGCAGCCGAATTTATATACACTGATACTAAGCTTGAAATCAGAGGACGGCACGCTGCTTGAAGCGATAAGCTGCAAGGTCGGCTTCCGCAAGTTTGAGATCAAAGATGGCCTGATGCAAATCAATGGACGCCGGATCATGTTCAAAGGGGTAAATCGTCATGAATTCTCATGCGATACAGGCCGTGCGATTAATGAAGCGGATATGCGCAAAGATATTGAACTGATGAAGCAATATAATATCAATGCCGTCCGCACCTCACATTATCCGAACAACTCGCTCTGGTATAGGCTTTGTGATGAATATGGGTTGTATGTCATTGATGAAACGAATCTGGAAACCCATGGTTCTTGGACTTATGGACAGAAGGAACTTGGCACTACGGTGCCTGGAAGCAGACCGGAATGGACAGGGGCTGTGCTCGATCGCTGCAATTCGATGCTGCAAAGAGACAAAAATCATGCGTCTATCGTCATCTGGTCGCTTGGAAATGAATCATTTGGCGGAGACAATTTCATAAAAATGCATGATTTTTTACGTGAAGCTGACCCGTCGCGCGTCGTTCATTATGAGGGAGCATTTCACTACCGCGAATCGGATGCTGCTTCTGATATCGAAAGCCATATGTACACCAGCCCTCAGGGCGTTGAACAGTATGCGAGAAGCAATCCGCAAAAACCTTATATTTTATGCGAATACAGTCATGCGATGGGCAATTCCTGCGGGGGCTTGCATGTGTATTGGGAGGTTTTTGAGAAGTATCCTGTGTTGCAGGGCGGATTCATATGGGATTGGATTGATCAAGCCATTCGAGTAACAGACGAGAGCGGCACAGTGAAAATGATGTATGGAGGCGACTTTGGCGAATCGCCGCATGACGGCAATTTCTGCGGCAACGGCCTTATTTTCGCAGATCGTACAGTGTCGCCTAAGCTTCAAGAGGTGAAGAAGGTATACCAAAATGCTAAGTTTGAAGAGATTGATCTGAAGAATGGCACCATTAAGGTGACCAATCGTCATCTATTCAGTGCTTTAAATAGCTTTACGCTTGCTTGGCAAGTAGCGATTAACGGAGTTTCTGTGGAAGCAGGCACGGTAGAAGCGACCGCACAACCTGAGAGTGAGGAAACGATAACGATTCCTTATACGCTGCCTAAGCTTTCTTCCATTTCGGAAGAGGCTATATTAACGGTACAGCTGCTGCTGAAGGAGCAAACTCTGTGGGCCGAAGCGGGTCATGAAATCGCGTTTGAGCAATTCGTGCTGCCTGCACCTATTGAGCCGATTATTGGTCTTGCGCCAGCTAAGCCTGCTGTTCGTGTTGAACAATCGGCAGCGGCGCTGCTCGTTAGCGGTGAATGCTTCACTGCGCAATTTGATCTAGCAAATGGCAGCCTTACTTCCTACGAATGGAATGGCTCAGAGCGGTTATTGCAAGGATTGACTCCGAACTTCTGGCGTGCCTACACGGATAATGATCGCGGCAATCAGCAGCATATGCGCTGTGCAACATGGCGTGAAGCGGGGACAGAGCGCGTTCTGCAAGCGATGACTTGGGAGCTTGAGGCAAGCAGTGTAACAATTCATGTGCAGTATAGCTTGCCTACTACAACGGAATCCATGCTGTCGTTAATTTACACAATAAGTGGAGATGGTGAGATCAATGTATACGAGAAGCTGCAGCCTGGAGCGGATTTACCGGAAATTCCGGAAATCGGCATGCTCTTCCAGATGCCGGCATCATTTGATCAAGTAAGCTGGTATGGCAAAGGTCCAGACGAGACGTATTGGGATCGCCAGACGGGAGGCAAGCTTGGGCTTTACGCTGGCAGCGTTCAGGATCAGCTCGTACCATATATCAGGCCACAGGAATGCGGCAATAAGATGGACGTTCGCCATGCTGCGGTTACGAATGCAAAGGGCGAGGGTATCGTGCTGAAGGGTGCGCCACATTTTGAATTAAATGTACTGCCTTATACGCCATTGGAGCTGGAGGCGCATGATCATATTCATCTGCTGCCGCCAAGCAACAAAACGGTTGTACGCGTCAACCATAAGCAAACCGGCGTGGGCGGACATGACAGCTGGGGACAGCTTCCGGAGAAGGAATACATCCTGTTTGCGAACCAAGCTTACTCTCATCAGTTTTCAATTAAAGGGGTTTGAAATAAAAAGAGGCTTGTCTTCCGTCTGCTGACGGTCGGCTGGCCTCTGTTTTATTTGATATAGATGCCGCCAAACGGCAGCACTTCGCGAAGAATTCTTTTGATAAAACCGCCGTTTTGCAGCTGCTCCTCAAGCTCGGCGTCGCGGGAGCCTGTTTGGATAAGTACTGGGCCGGTGCCGCGAATTTCCCACTGCACATTCATATGCTGGCTTGCGAGCTTGTTGCCGTAAACAGAAAGCTGGATGGAAGCATGCTCTGGATATGCGACGAGTGCTCCAGTCTCAACATACAAAGGACGATCCGGATGGAGCTGAATGGATTTCACATCACCAGCGGTAATGATTCCGAGCAAGCCCGGCCCGGAAAATCGCATTCGCACAAATTCCTTCGTAATCCATGCGTTTTTGAGCTTCTGCACGACAGACTTTAGCTTCATGCCGTCCGAGAAAAAGATAATATGCCTGAAATCAAACAGCAAGTCGCTTTTCTCATCGATGTGCAGCGTTTCGAGCGAGCAGCCTGCAGGCAAGCCGACAATGAATTCGGCCGGACCAGAAATAAGGGAGCGAATCCAGCGTTTCTTGCGATACATGCCAGCTAAATCCATGAAGCGATCCTCGCGATTTTGCGGATCGCCTTGAAAGGCGATGATTGATTTTGGATGCAGAACATGAAGCTTGTCCGCAGTATCAAGGGTGAGATGCACATGGCCGACTTGGGCAGGAACGGTTATTTTCATCCGCTAATTCCTCTGCTGTCTCTACTGCTTGTGCTGCGCTGCTTGCGCCATACGACATAACGCCAAACTCTCAGGGATACGATATAAGCAACAAAAACAGCTGCGATTATAATGACAGTATTAATAAGCTTGCTGATAAAGGATTGTTTGTCCTGCTTCATGCGATCCATCTCAGCTTGCAGCTCGGCATTTTGCGCGATAAGCTGATTGTTTTGTTCAAGCAGCTCCTGTTGCTTCATTGCATACGCTGCCGCAGCCTTTGCGGATTCCTCAAGCTGCTGCTGCTGCTTAGCAAGTGCTTCTGTAGCTTCAATATACTGCTGCTGGAGCTCGCTTATTTTCTCAGGTGTATTGTAAATGTCTTTGATTCGATCAATTAAACCTGCGTGGACAGTTGATTGTGGAATGATGATGAGAATAAAGGATAAGAAGCTTGTAATGACAAGTGCTTTCCATAATGATTGCCGCATCATATTCTCCCTTCAGTTTTCGACATAAGAGGGGCTAATGCTTACATTTTACAGCCTTTCTCGACAATAGTCACTCCTGTCCTGTATTTGGATGGAAAAAATGATTCGGCTTCGTTAAAAATCTATTTCTACATAAAAAAAAGGATAGCAGCGAAATGGCTGCTATCCTTGATCAGTTCCTATTTTCTAACGTACAAGCGGCTTGTTTCTTCCCAAATGCCGCCTGGCTCAAGTGAGACAAGCCCGATTTGCTCAGCTGGCAAGTTCACATTTGGCGCATTGACGAGATTCAACTGCGGCTCCGGACAGAAGAAGCCTGGCGTAGCGTTGTTGTTCCAAATCATCCACTGCTTGTAAGCCGTTCCGATATCGTAGACTAGCGTTACGCCATTGCGTGTATCGGTGAGCTCCATCGCGTTGCGGCCATTTTGCGGCTCGGTTGTATAGTGATTGTCCATCGGCTCCCAGAACGGAGAGATGCCTGTTGTTTTCATGGCTTCCTCGTCTGCAACTAGCGTCTGGTAATTGCCTGTTGGCAGCATCCGCTCGTTAAGCTCCCAGCGTTTGCCGGTTGTTAGCGTGAAGCGGTAATCATCTGCTGTACTATTCGCTGCGAACGGTGCATTGATCGTTGTATGGAAAGCGATCAGGCAAGGCATAACGTCCGTTCCTTCATTATGTACCGATACATGCTGCAGTAGACCAGTATCATTTAACGCATAACGAAGTTTAATAGTGAAGCGATGCGGCAAATACGTGTAGATCGGGTGGCTTTCATCGATTGAAATTTTGAGCGATACGTAGCTTTCCGTTTTGTTTGTGCTAAAATCCTCGACACTCCAAGCTGCTGTATGGAAAAATCCGTGCAAATGGTTGCCCGTTTTTGCTTCGTTAACTGGAAAGTTATACGTTCTGCCGTTCCATGTAAAAGTACCATCTTCATAACGGTTTGGGGGAAACAGAACTGGGATGCCGTGAATGCCCGGATTCTCTCTGAAGCTATCCATTTCCTCTAGGGATGGTTCGCGAAGGAAGGTATAGTTGTTTGCTTTATCGCGAAACGCAATAAGATTGGCACCAACAGCAGGCAATACAGCAGCTTCATATGCGCCCCATTGCAGCCATACAGCTTGCTCATCATGAAATAATTTTTCAAATGCTTGTCCTTGCGTAGACATGGTAGTCCTCCTAAAAGTGATTAATAATTGACTTCATTTGTGCAAAAAATATATTAATATTCAACTTTAGAATAGCAGGACAGTAGACAACAAACAACCGCCCTATTCCGATAATAGCGGAAAATGGGGCGGTTGTATGTACAACTATTTTGTTATCCGATATTCTTTGCTTGAAGCACGCTGTGAGAACAGCTGTTGGATGACGAATTGCTTGCGGCGATTTACGGTTACTTGCTTAGAGTCTGTTATTTCGGAGTCAAAATAAATCGTACCAGCATCAATCGTCTTGATTTTTCCGATATTGATGTAGCAATTAGAGCTGACTTGATAGAAGCTGCGTTCGTTAGTCAACTGGCGGATCTGTTCGGCAGTCATTCGTCTCTTTATATTATAGTTTCTGCCATGGAAGCTTACGAGTCCTTGCATACCGAGCTTGAAATAGAGCACGTCTGTCTCCAACTCGAAATCCTCATACACATTCCGTTCGCTCATTACAACATTCATCATCTCAATTCCCCCTTTAGAAATGTGAATCGCTGAATTTGTTAGCGCTTACATTGTAACATGTCACAATAGTATTTGTGAAGTCTTTTATAAAAAAAAGACATTGTTTGATGAAGCCGCTTATGCTATGGTCACTGTAAAGCCAAAAAGTCAGAGAGGTAGGGTTAAAAATGAGCAATTTAAAGGAACTACGGACACCCATAAACGTCCTTTATATCGGGTCATATGGAACAGCGGAGGAATCAACGATTCATGTGTGTACGTTTGACGAAACGACAGGCGAGTTATCTATATTGCAGCGACTTAGCGGGCTCGAAAACGCTTCTTATTTGACTTTAAATCCTAATGGCGGCAGCTTATATGCGGCTAGTGAAACTGAAGCAACCGGTGATGCTAGCGGCGGCTCAGTCGCTTCGTTTGAGATTGATAAAGCAACGGGATTGCTGAAAACTACAGGCAACCGCTTGCTTACATATGGCGCTCATCCTTGCTACATTAGCACGGACAATGCGGGGCAGGTGCTCTTAGCTGCCAATTATACAGGCGGAAACGTTGCATTATTACCGATTAAGGCTGATGGCGGGCTGGAGGAGGCAACATCTGTTCAGCAAAATGCCGGTGAGCTCGGTCCAAACGCTGCAAGGCAGGATGCACCGCATGCTCATTGCATCATTCCGTTTGGTTCTTCTTATGTATGTGCAGTCGATTTGGGTATCGATGCGATCGTTATTTATCGCTTTGATGAGGAACGGCGCTCGCTTATTCCTCATGGGATTAGCAAGGTCCACCGCGGTGCTGGTCCACGTCACTTGATTTTCCATCCTCATTTAAAAGCAGGCTACGTGATGAATGAGCTGGATTCGACGATTACACAATTTGATGTGGATGCGGAACTGGGCGCATTAACAGCAAACCAGGTGATATCAGCATTGCCAGCGGACTACAATGGATATAACGATTCAGCGGATATTCATTTAGGAGTTTCGGGACGTTATTTATACAGCTCTAACCGTGGTCATAATAGTATTGCTGTATTTGCAGTGGATCAAGGAAACGGACAGCTCTCGCTTATTCAGCATATCGATTGCGGCGGAGAGTCGCCGCGAAATTTTGTCCTTACGCCAAGCGGCGATCATTTGCTCGTTGCTCATCAGAAGACTGGCAATATTACTGTATTTTCAGTAGATGCGGAAAGCGGGCTGCTGTCCAAGCTGGATTCGGAGCTTGAGCTGCCTAGTCCTGTTTGCATGAAGTTTGCAATAGCTTAGTTCATGCTTGCTGCACGCTTCGTTGAGGGCAACGAGTGTTTTTCGTTAAGAAAGGCAGGTCCTACTAAACATGTCTGCACAGCAAGATACGAGAAAAATCAATAAAGAAGCGATAAAATCTGCTACTGTATACTCGATACTGATTTGTATCAGCTCCGTTCATCTCATGAATGATATGATGCAATCGGTTGTATCCGCGCTGTTTCCCGTATTGGAGCAATCTCTGCGGTTAAGCTTGGCACAAATCGGCTGGATTGCTTTTACACTCAATATGACTTCATCCGTTATGCAGCCTGTTGTGGGCTTGATCTCGGATAAGAGGCCTGCGCCTTGGATGCTTCTTGTCGGGATGTGTGCCAGCATGCTCGGGATGGTTGGCTTAGCTTTCGCACCGAACTTCTACTTGGTGCTGCTCGCGGTTGTGTTTGTGGGGCTTGGCTCAGCCGTGTTCCATCCTGAGGGCTCTCGGGTTGTTCATTTGGCTGCAGGCAATCGCAGAGCATTCTCCCAGTCAATCTATCAGGTTGGCGGTAATTTTGGTCAAATGCTCGGTCCGTTGATGACGATGCTGATCTTCCTGCCGTTTGGACAGAAGGGCGCTATATGGGGGACACTGCTTGCTGCTACAGCCATTATTATTTTGACGAAAGTCGTTCCTTGGTATAAGACGCAGTTAGCTGTACATGATGGCAAAATGCAGCGCAAAGCGGCAGGCAGCGCGAAGCCCGCTCTTGCACCCAAGGTTGTTGCGTTTGCACTTGCTATCTTGTTCGTGATCGTATTTGCACGATCCTGGTATGCGGCAGCGATCGGTAACTTTTATCAGTTTTATGTGGTGGAAGCCTATCATTTGACGATTAAGCAAGCACAGATTCCATTATTTCTATTTATGGCAGCTGGTGTTGCCGGCACCTTTCTTGGCGGTATATTGGCGGATCGGATCGGACGCAAAAAAATGATGCTGATCTCCATTCTAGGTGCAGCACCATTCGCTCTCATTCTGCCGCATCTCCCTCTAGCCTGGGTATATCCAGTAATCGTAGTGCTTGGTTTTGTTTTGCAATCCGGATTCTCGGTCAGCGTCGTGTATGCGCAGGAGCTAATGCCCAGCAAGGTAGGCACGGCTTCAGGGCTTATAACAGGTCTTGCTTTTGGCATGGGTGGACTTGGTGCGGTTGTTCTCGGATATTTGGCGGATGCCCGTTCACTCAGCTTTGTTATGGTCGCTTGCAGCGTGTTGCCGCTGATGGGCTTGCTGGCGCTTATGCTGCCAAAGGATAGGAAAGAATCGGTGTAACTTGAATAGGAATGACAGAATAGTCGCTTTAAGGATATTTCCTTAAGGCGACTTTTTTTGTTGAAAATAATATTTGATAAAAACCAAACGTAATTATATAATGTTTATAAAATAAGTAGACGTTATTGAGAGGTGTTTGGATAAATGGTTGCTGAAGAGCGTTTTTGGTCGGCGTCGGTAGAAGAACTGAAGCAGGGTTATGTATATGAGGAAGCCGAAGAATTTTATTATTGCCTTATTTGCGGAGAACGTTTTGAGGACGGAGAGATTTTCCGGGATGAGCAGTCAGGACGCTGGTATGAGGCGCGTAAATATGCAGCCTATCATGTCCAGCAGGAGCATGGCTCCATGCTTGATTATTTACTTGAGCTGGATAAGCGGCAGACGGGTCTGACCGACTTGCAGAAGGAGCTTATTCAAGGTTTTGCCGATCAACTGACTGACAACGAAATGATGAGCCGTACTGGAATAGGCAGCGCTTCGACCATTCGGAATCATCGTTTCGTGCTGAAGGAGAAGGCCAAGCAAGCAAAGCTGCTGCTTGCGATTATTGAAATGATGGACCATGGCAACACTGCGGCTCCGCGATTCGTGCCTGTACATCGGACGGCTACACAAATAGATGAACGTTATGCGATTACAGAGGATGAATACGCAGATCTTTTGAAGCAATATTTTCCCGATGGTCCTGAAGGTCCGCTCGCTTCATTTCCGCGCAAGGAGAAACGTAAAGTAGCAGTGCTGCGTCATATCGCCTCTTATTTCAAAAGCGGAGTTCGCTATACGGAGAAAGAAGTGAATGAGCGGTTAATTTCTTTTTGGGAAGAGGATTATGCAACACTGCGCCGCTATCTGATCGATTATGGCTACTTGGATCGTAAGGATGATGGCAAAGTGTATTGGGTGAAGGGTTCGGGAATTAAGAAAAATGAGCTTGAACAGAGTGGGTCGACCGAGCAATTTGAGCAAATGACAGCCGCAAAGAAATCTGCTAAAGGCAAGCAAGGAAAAACGGACAAACAGAAAGCTCAGGCTAAAGAGCAAGAGGAAGAACGAAAGGGTGAGCCAAAAATGGATAAGGCAAAGAGGAAGCAGATGACAGCTGAATACCAAGAGCGTGAGCGGCAGATGGGTGTTTTTCAGATCAAAAATAATGTGAACGGAAAAATTTATTTAGGAAGCTCCACAAATTTAGATGCCCTTTGGGGAAAAGAGCAGTTTGTACTGAATATGAATGGACATGCGAATAAGGAGCTGCAGAAGGAATGGAAGCAATTTGGCGGTGAAAACTTTTCTTTTCTCGTTCTAGAGACCGTTAAATTGGAACAAAAGATTCGTTATGATTATAAAGACGTATTGGACCCGGAAGGCCGTCAACCCGTTGACATGGTGCGACAATACAACAGAGAAGTCAACGATTTAAAGGAGATATGGGCCGAGAAGCTGCAGCCTTATGGTGAAAAGGGTTATCATGGCCCAGCCGAGAAGGTGGAGAAATAAATCATTTTTTGGTTGAGGGAGAGTGCTGATTGCAATGTCTGCTAAAGAAGTAACAGGAGCGGGAGAAAGATTGCTTCGGAATAAGTTTTTTCAAACGATTATATTTTCAAACGTTTTGCTTCAAATTGGAATTTGGGTAAGGAACTTCGCTATTCTGATGTATGTGACAGACAAGACGAACGAGGACCCGTTTGCGATTAGTTTGATGGGCTTCGTGGAATTTTTACCGATTTTCGTATTCTCGTTTATCGGAGGAACGTTTGCAGATCGCTGGAAGCCGAGGCTCACGATGATTTGGTGTGACTTTTTATCAGCGTTGTCTGTGTTTGTTGTACTGATTACATTGCTTTACGGTTCATGGCATATGGTGTATTTTGCAACGTTTGTATCGGCAATCCTATCGCAATTTTCACAGCCCTCTGCTATGAAGCTGTTTAAGCAGCATATTCCGGCAGAGCAATTGCAATCGGCGATGGCGATGTTCCAATCGCTTATGGCGATATTCATGGTGCTTGGTCCGTCACTTGGTGTCATATCGTATCAAAAGTTCGGCATCGAAGTTTCCATTGGAGTCATGGGCGTAGCGTTCTTGCTCTCCGCTGTCGTTTTGTTCAGAATTCCGCGTGATCGTGAAGTGGAGAAAACGGACGCTGCATTGGAGAAACATTTTTGGAAAGAGTTCAAGGATGGATTCAAGTATGTATGGCGCAGTCCAGTCTTGAAAGCACTTGGAGGCACGTTTGCATTAGCGGGTACGGCGGTCGGAATTGCCCAGACGCTTGGCTTGTTCATCGTGCTTGAACGTCTGGGTCAGCCTAAGGAGTTTTTGCAATATATTCTGATGGTTAACGGGATAGCGATGCTGGTTGGCGGCGGGGCTGTCATGGTTATAGCAAAAAAAGTAGCTCCGCAAAAGCTGCTCGCAATTGGCCTATTGATGAGCTCGCTTTGTATGATTGGTGTAGGCTTATCAACAAGCATACCCATTACATTAGTGCTGCAATTTATTAGCGGTTTAGGTTTCCCGATGATTCAAATCGGTATTAGCACAATGATTTTGCAATATTCAGAGGAGTCCTATACGGGACGGGTAAATGGCGTGCTTACCCCGATGTTTATGGGGATGATGGTTATTATGACGCTTGTTGCCGGACAGCTCAAAACGGTGTTTCCGCTCGTCGGCATTTATTGCGTCGCAGGATCGATTATGTTTTTGGGAATGCTGCTCCTAGTTCCGTTGTTCAAGCATAAACCGCTTGTTGTTCAGTCTAGTTCTTAGTTGGAGAGAAAGCATATTCATAATGAATAGGGATACAGAGCATGGATGGGGAATAAACCTCATTGCTCTGTATTTTTTTGTTAAAGCAAAAATGTGCGTACGCAAAATAGATTTCGGAAAACACTAAATCTATTTTCGTTGTTGATTGGTAATCTATAAAAGATGTGTGAATTTCAAAGCGTTAAATTTATCTTTTATTATGAAATATTATAAAAAGAATCAAAAGCAGCAGAATATAATAAAATCAAAAAACATTAACGATAGAAGTGATTAAACCTATATATTGACAGATTCTCCGGTGTGAAGTAACATTTGCTGTAGTTGATATGTAGGATAGCGAAGCACGCTTATTCCCTCGATAGAGGGAGGGGCGTGCTTTTTTGCGTTGCTTCAGCAGTGTTTCTTGGGAGAGTGGCCTGCTGATGGGGGGAAGGAATGTTGTCGAAATACGGGAAACTTTGGAGGGAAAAGGGGATAAGAAAAGAAGGGGAAAGAGACGGGCAAGAAGAATGATTATGATGTTGCTGTAAAAAAATGTGTTAAAAATGTTTTTTAGTTCGCTATTGAATAATCATTATTACAAAAATGGGAGTGGTTAAATATGCGGAAAATAGGACAAATCATGCTCGCAATTACGTTATTGGTGACGATTCTAATAAATACGGAGATAGCTGCGGCAGCAGTTGCTTTTACAGATACAAAAACGCATTGGGCAAAGGATGAAATTGCGACGGCTGTTAACCAAGGATGGATTAATGGTTATGATGCAAAAACATTTAAGCCAAATGCGAACATGACGCACGCAGAGTTTTTGAAGTCGATTGTGATGGCGATGAAGGTGAAAGTGGAAGATACAGATACGCCTTTTGTTGATGACACGGGTTGGTTCCGAACTTATATTGCTACGGGTTTAAAACAATCAATTATTAAGGTTGGCGACTATCCAGAAAATACATTTGAACCAAATCGCATGATTACGCGAGAAGAGATCGCGCGTATGACGATTCGTGCGCTAGGCAAAGATGCCGAAGGCGTAAAGTCGGGTTATTTGGCTGTGGCAAAGAAGCTGGAAATTATGAAGGGTTATCCCGATGGTTCGATGGGCGGGGAGAAGAATGCAACTCGTGCTGAGGCAGTGGTGATGATTCTGAATACGTTGACGGTGAAGAATCCTCTAGCACCGGATACGTCATATCCCAAGACAAAAGAACAACTTAATACTTTAGTTCAGTCTTTTCCTAACTTTAAAGGGACAACCTCGTATGGGCACAATGACATTTTATTAATTAATAGTAAAGGATCTGATGATTTTCTTGATAATACTTTAGGGGTGGTTTATGACAGTAGTTTAAAGTTTACGCGTATCTCAGTATATAAACCAATTGAAGAAAACAAAGCAATAGTAAAGCACTTATTACAAAATTACTACCCAAAAACTTTTGAAAAAGCTTATGCAAGTTATATTAAAATCAATGATACAAAATTTGTAGAAGGAAAAAATATATTTAAAACAAAATATGATAATCGATCCTTTGAAGTTATTAAAGGTAGTAACAATGAAACAGTAACGATTCGGATCGGAGAATAAGGTGAATGTTGAGTTCATATAAAAACAAATTAATATGGGTTGTAACCACAACCTTATTAATGGCTTCCATTACTTGTCAATCACCCATTCAAGCTGCCGGAGTTCAAGATTGTCCTTTACCTTCGGATTACGATGCTGAATCTAAAATTTTAATTGAGCAAAATAATATTCCGACTGCTGTCGGAAAGCACAAATTAAATGGTAATTATTTATCGAATAAATGCGGGCTTGGGTCGAAAGCTGTTGTATATGGTTCACCTGCAAGTGTCACTGGAAATGAGTTTGACCAAGGGCAATGGCGATATCTTGGATACGATATTAACGGAGTTGTCTATCGTAACTGGTTATTTAGAAGTGATTCAAGAGCAACATTAAATGTTGCGAAAAATTGGGTGAGGACTCCATGGAATAYATCTGTTGGAGATCAAAAAGGTATTACCGATACAGAGTATATAACGTCACATCCTGATGCGGAAAAATGGTTGGAGGTTATTGTAGACCCATATAAAGAATCTCCGACATTTGTTCAGAGTTATAATAAACGAACAAATAAAGGATGGACGGGAGATACGCTTAAAGACTATGTGATTATCCAGCAAGTACCAACAGACTACACTCCTGGTATTGTTCAAATGTGGAATATTTGGCAACCTGACGGATCTTGGTGGTACGAGATGTTTTATATACCACCATTAAACAAGTTAGAGGTTAAGAAACAGCCTGACCTCATTATTAGTGAGTTAATTAGTCCAGCTGACGCGTGGGTCGGAGACTCGGTACCAATAAAGATAACAACAAAAAATCAAGGTAAAGAAACTAGTGGCGCATTTACAGTCGGTATTGTTGGCATAAATATTAAATCAGAACTCATTTCAAACATACCACCCGGACAAATCAAAACAGTTACCGTCAATGTATCCTCAGCATCAAGCGGAATTAAGACCTTCACAGCGAAGACTGATTTTGGTGAAGCCGTCATCGAATCAAACGAAAATAACAACACCAAAGATTTTAAAATTGCATTCAACAAAAAGAACGAACCCACAACTCCAATAGCCATCATCTCTCATAAAGAGGGAGACCATCGAACAACCCCCGAAATAACCATGAAGCCGGCAACAGAGCCGATGCTTGATGACAAACTCTCCTATTCGCCAGGCAAGGAATCAATCACCATTCGAGAATGGAAATATAAAAACCCAACAGGTAAAACGATTGCAACAAAACCAACAGCAAAAGATTTTGCTGCTGAAGGGAAATACATAATTGAACTGCGTGTCACCAATAGCGCAAAAAAAGTTTCGGAATGGGCGCAGCTGATAATAAATGTGGCCAATAAAGCAACGCCAAATCCAAGCGATAGTCCTACGCCAACACCTGAACCAACGCCTACACCTAAGCCTGATTTGAAAGCGGATATAGAATTTGATCCCCCTAGCATCATTGCAGGGGAAAAGTCCTCGCTTATAAATCGGTCAAAAGGATTGAACGGCTACACATGGACATTCACGAACAACTTGAGCGCAGTACTACCAAATAATACAGACTTTGAGTTTTTGTACAAAACGTATTCAAATCATGGGTTTTATACGGCTGAAATTACCGTAACCGATGAATTTGGCGGATCGCAAAAGGATACTGCATTGCTTCGGGTTGTCGATCCCAAACCAGTAGCCATCGTATCGGGAATAACGCGTGTAATACAAGGAAGACCGTTAGAGCGGCCTTACAATCTTTTAAACTCGTATACACCATTAGAGGATAGAGGCGAAAAAATAGATTTTAGCAAGTCGGAGATGCGCTATAAAAAAGTAGGGGATGCAGCCTATACAAATGGTTGGTTCACCGTAACGCCTGCTAATTTAGGAGAATATAGTATCGAAGGAAAGGTTTATGACACGACTGGAAGAGTTAGTGATTGGGATGATTTGATTATAGAGGTTATACCTGATGCACCGCCTACAGTGGAAGTGATAGCACCTGAAGAGTCTTATCGGGGCAATGGCTTTATGCTTTATATCGATGCAGAGAGTCCTGATGGAGATATTCTAAATCATCTTTTTCTCGAAGAGCGATATGACCAAGATGGTGATGGAAACTTTGAGGAAGAAGCGTGGAAACCCTTATATGATGGAGTTTTTAAAACAACGCATTCGCTCAATTACTCCAAAGTAGGGAAGAGGCAGTATCGTGCTACCGTGACAGAAGACTATGGGTTAAAAGGTAATTCGGGAATTGCCACTACTGATATTCTGAACTACGCGCCGTCTGCAAACTTTAACGTGTTTGGAATTACACAGCAGCCAGGACAGGGAGAAGACAGCGGCCCACCAGTTACGAACTACTCAACACAATCGATTTTCCGTTCGTGGACGGTTAAGACGCCATACAAAGGCGGAAATGCCCAAAAAGCGGCATGGAAAGCGGATGCTACTACACTATCGACAAAAAATGGAGTGTACGCAAACTTTTCTGTGGGATACCCAAACTCAGGAAATGGAGCGAACTCACGAACAAAATATCAGCTTGCTGCTGATATTGTTGCTAAACCCACTTGGAGTGTGCCAATTACAGAAATATTATTCAACAAGGTTTTTGGTGGGAACCGGCTATATTCTTATAATCAAAATTATAGTTTGCCTAACTATCCCTACACATTTTATGAGCGAAATTCAATTACAGGTGAGCTTTTGAGGACGGTTAATTTTGATACACCTAGCAATTTCACACTTATGGAAATTGGTGGAGATGAAACATTTTACTTTGCAGATAGAAGACAAAATGCAGCCAACCCGTATTTAGCGGTCATTGCGAGGTACGATAAAAATGGTGTATATCTTGATTCGATTCATTTGCAATCTAGTTTAACATCACCTAGCGGACTAGGCAGCGGAATTGGGCCGGCTCTTGTCCAAATATCATCTGATGGCGAATATATGTATGTGGCTAGTAAATTCTCGTATGATGTGCCGGATGAATATAATTATGGTTACAATAATCAATTGCGAATTTTCAAATACTCCTTAAAAACGAAAAGCTTAGTATGGGAAGCACCAGGGGAGAACTTGGATCGTGGATTTATTTCAAACATCAACTTGACCGAAGATGATAACGGAGATACGTACGTTACGTATAACTTTGAAGATCGCTATTCTTCTGGATTAGGAGGAGTGAGAGGTCTCGTTGTACAAGTGAAAAAAAATGGTGTAACTCGTACCGTTAATGTAGGGGGTGCAATTGGACTATCTGCGGCTTCCATATCTGATTCAAAAAGATTTGTATATGTAAATTATGTGTCCATGGGCAGCAGTAAAACAGGTACTACTATGTTTGAGGCAATTGAGAGCGGTACTAACTATTACGGTGAAGAAATATTTAGGAGCGCTTTTGGAAGAAGGATTGTCAGTTACGAAAGTTCACATCCATTAGGTTATTCAGATGTAGCACCCAATGCAAATCCAATCGTATTTTCCAATTTATTGACGTATTCCCAAGGTAGAACGCACGAATCGTATAATGCATTTTTTAATTACTATGGAGACCAACACGGCGGTTTTCAAGGTGTAGATTATGGTGCAAACCTTGGTAAAATATTTATCAATCAATACGATCAGATTATTTATCCTGTGTTTATGGGTGTGGGAACCTCTTGGGGTGATCCCGATGCACCTAAAAAAATATGGGCCACGTTGTATAACGCAACAACCAATAGTGTCATTGCCCAGACGCCATATTCCGGACCAGAACCAGGAAATAATCAAAAGCAATCAGGAACATCAACCCCTATTTTACCCGATGGCTCCATTTATGTTTTTTACGAAAGAAATGTCATGCCGTTTGTTTCAGCTAACGCTAATGGAACATTAAAGGAAATAGATGCAAATACCGTTGAAATTACGAGCGACGATTGGGGCGGACTGCTCTATGATGCAGGAAGCTCTATGAAAAACTACGCTTTAGAATTTAATGCGAATGTAAGTGATATAAGAAACGACAAGGTTATCGGAGCTGCTTTCCAGATTCAGAATGAGAAGAATATGTATGCAATGGAGTGGAGCAAGAACACCTTGTCGCTATTCCGTGTAGTCAATGGTGCGAAAAGGTTATTGCAATCTGCACCTATGACACGAACAGCATTTAACACGTATCCGATTAAAGTAGAATCGGTTAATGGCATCCAGCGTGTATATGTGAATTATGCGAAAGTACTAGAGGTTGCCGATGGTACGTATACAAGAGGCTACGCGGGATTAATGTCACTTGGGCAATCCAACGCTGTATTCTCTAATGTAAAGAAAACGAACTATGGTGACACCTACACGGAACAAACCTATGATTCCGTTCTCGTCAATGATCCGATCTCTTATGAGAAACTATTCAATGACGTTGAAAAAGATCCAATGGGAGCAGAAGAGTGGAGCTACAGCCATAATCCAAACTTCTTTGAAAATCCAGAAGGGTTGAGCATTTATAGCGGAAAAACGTATGGATCAACCATAAACGCGCTAGAGAAACCTGGGGTATATGAAATCACCTTCCGTGCTAAAGACAATCCTGGTCTTTCTGCTTATAGCAAATGGTCAGAGCCAGTGAAAAAGCTGCTTTATGTACATCGACGACCGATCGCACAGCCGGATGTTAGGTTTACAGGCAAGGTTTTTGCAGAAGGTGAAGCACTAGATTATGAAACATTTGATACCTCTTATGATCCTGATATTGCTCATATTTTATCAGACAAGTTATTCCGTACACGGTGGGCTGATCAAACCGCATGGACAGTTGGGAAACGAGAGTACTATAATCGCCCTGGTGTGGAGTTGATCATACAGGAGCAAGTACGAGATATTCATGGCGCTTGGTCATATTGGGGGCAAACGATTGTCTATAAAGAAGGAATACCGCCAGTTAACCAAACGAAGCCTGTTATGACCATAACGGTTCCAGCTGGAACAACTCCAACAACACCAACAGTGCTGATAAAAGAACCGACGATTCGATGGACATATTATGATGCTCAAAACGATCCACAAGAGCGATATCGACTAATGCTAACCTATGTCGATAACAATGAAATGGCCTTGTATATTGAGCATGAAGGAAATGCACTTACGTATCCTATGCTTGCGGAAAGCATCGTTCCAGGTCGCGTCGTTAAGGTGCAAGGGCAGGTTTACTCAGCAGGGGTATGGTCAAATTTAAGTAATGTTAAATATTTTGTGCTGGATCTCCCGCCGCAAACCTATTTACTTTCATTTAACGGGCTTGATGCTAATAATCCTATTTATACAAACTCAAATCGTCCACAGCTGCACGCGTTTACGATTGATCCAGAGAACCACCCCATTAAAGCGATAGACTATGAGGTGTTCAAAGCATCAAGCGGTGTTATGGTAGTGGACACGAATTCTGCTTTGGCTGCTGCTAATTACACAACACCTGCGTTAGCTGAGGGGCTGCATTACTGGAGAGCGAGAGCGAACGACAGCTATATATGGGGACCGTATTCAAGCAACGGGTTTTTCTTTGTCGATACGGTTAAACCTGCAGATGTGAATGAACAGCTTACAGTTGAACCTACGGCAGTAACGGTTCAGTTCAATACCTTCTATGATGCCGAACCTTCCTCGGGACATGCTGCTCGCACCTTCTATTTGCAAAAAGTGAACGCGGACGGCAGTATGACGAATATTGATTTAAATGGTGACGGTAAAACGGAATACAGCATTCCTTTAGCGCTTTCTAAGCAATCATATAAAGTTGCTGGGTTGATTTCTGGACAAGCATATCGTCTTACCGTAATCGATTATGACGTTGCCGGCAATGAAGGGCATTATGAATATATTTATTTCATTACCAATCGACCTCCGACGGCTGACTTTGATTGGACGCCCAAACCTGTATATGAAGGAGATATGACAACTTTTCTATCGAATGTGACAGATGCTGATGGCAATACACTTACGATTGCTTATGAGCTGACAAGTCCGCTCGGCGTGAAGAACAGCTATTTCTATACCGTTAATGGTCCAAACTATCCGGTAAAAGGGCCTTCACTGAGGTTAACAACGGTAGGGCTTTGGAGTATGAAGCTTACGGTTAGCGACGGTATAGCTGATCCGGTTAGCGTAACCAAAACGTTGCAGGTCCTGCCGCTACATGTCAATGCTTATGTACGGCATACGGAGCTATGGGATCAGCATCGTAAGGCTTTTAATTTAAAACAATCAGGAGATGAGAATTCGCCGCGCGGTTATTCGGTATTTTGGGCGGGAGAGAAATTTATACTGGAGGCAGAAACGACCATTACAGGTACGGCTACAAAAGCGGATCGGGTAGAGGTGCATATGCGTACTTACGAAACGTCTCTAACCGCATTAAACGCAGGGCAAACCAACTGGAAGGGTGAGCTTTGGGATGCATCATTCACAAAGCTTGCTAAAGGCACCATAACCTTCATATTCTCTGCTTACTATAATAATGGCACAGTGAAAACGAAATCAGTAGACATAACAATCGATGGACAAACATTAGATAATGTTGGCGTACATCGCGTTCAATAATGGAGCGGGTTATTAGGTCAATTGTAAGTGCAAAATCAAAAAAACAGGCATGCTGCCATCGCAGCATGCCTGTTTTTTTGTTTGAGACTAATGAGCACTAATCCTCGATAGCGGCTTTTTTGCTGTTGATCGCTTTAATTCGTTCAACATCAAACTTCGGTTGACGATCGTAAGTATAAAGCCCATTCACTTCTTGTTCCACGTCATAAAGCTGTGTATAACAGAACCCGAACATATTAGGATTCTCAAGAAGAGTGCTGGTCAAGCCGTCATATCTTTCAATAAATTGCTCGACGCTTTGTGGGCGATCCCCGTAGCCCCAGCTTTTCTCGTCGGACTGATTTGGATTCCACCAAATTCCGCCATACTCACTGACGAAATAAGGTTGGCCGTTATAGCTTTGTCTATCGGGGAAGGAAACCCACGCCTCGCCTTTCTCGGCAAACGGCTGATAACGTTCCCTGAATGTAACAGGATTCTGATCATAATCGTGAACGTCAAAAATGTCCGTAACAACATGGAAGTTGCCGCTTGTATCGATGACAGGACGTGTTGGATCAATAGCTTTAGTCGTCTCATAAACGACGCGAAGTACGTCATTATCTTGGCGAGTGCCGCGCGATGAGTCCCAAGTTTCATTAAATGGGCACCATCCGATCAAGCTTGGATGGTTGAAGTCTCGTTCCACTCCTTCAATCCATTCCGGTAGAAATTGAGCAAGGCTGGCTGCTGTTGATATATCGAGACCCCAGTTAGCATGCTCTCCCCATACCAAATATCCAAGCTTATCTGCCCAATATAGGAATCTAGGCTCGAACATTTTCTCATGCAATCTTGCACCGTTGAAACCAAGTGCGAGCGACATTTCAATATCTTGTTTTAAATCATCGTCAGTGGGTGCTGTATAAATGCCTTCAGGATAAAAGCCTTGATCAAGAACGAGCCGTTGGAATACGGATTTGCCATTAATACGGAACGCCTTGCCATCCAATTGAATGGAACGCAAACCGAAATATGAAGAAGCTGAGTCCAATACTTCGCCATCTCGTATGAGCTCAAGCTCCAGATCATAAAGAACAGGTGAATCGGTGTTCCATAATTTGATTTTGGAGAGGGGCAGCGTTAATGAAACGGACATCGAGCCGGCGTTTGCCGTTTGTTTTCCTACCGACAGGCCATCGAGCAGCGCATTACAGCGGAACTGTACATCTTTTGTGTTTCCAGACAGCTTGGCAGTTACGTGCAGGCAGCTGTTCTCCGGGTCTGGAACGAAACGGCAAGATTCTATATATGTTTCAGACACATGCTCAAGCCAAACTGTTTGCCATATGCCAGTCGTGCGGGTATAGTCGCAGCCTTGTGAATGGTAGGTACCGCTCTGCTTGCCGCGCGGTTGTAAGCCAGAGCGAGTATCGTCCTCGGCATATACGGTAACCACATTTTCACCTTGCTGCAGGGCATCTGTAATATTGAATGAGAAAGAACTGTAACCGCCTCGATGCTTGCCTACATGCTTGCCATTAACCCACACCTGAGCCTCGTAGTCTACCGCTCCAAAATGCAATAATGTATGTCCACCGCTCCAGTTGTCAGGAAGCTTGAAGCTTCGTTTGTACCAAACGGCTGGAATGAAATCAGTATGCCCAATGCCTGACAGCCGGCTCTCTGGACAAAAGGGGACGATGATGCGTTGAGATAGCTTTTGCTCGTCTCGGTTTAATCCGCGCGAGATACCGCTTTTTCCAGGATCCATTTCAAATTGCCATTCACCATTTAAATTGAGCCATGAATTTCGAGTGAACTGGGGTCTTGGGTATTCAGGGCGAGGGATTTGCTGCTGTTCCATTTTTCATTCCTCCATTATATTAATTTTAAAGTTAATAATAAGTTCTTATATTATTGATTTTAATGAATATTAGACCGAATTGTCAATGAATAATTAATTTTAATCTTTTGTAATTAACTTATAAATTAATTAAATGAATATTTAAAACACCAATCTAAAAGAAGATGGTATTAAATCGATACTATTAACTGATTAACAATACTGAATAAAAATACTGATCAATACTAATGAGTAACATTACTGAGTACCATTACTGATTAAAAATACTAATCAAAGTTACAGCCGTAAAATAACCTAAGTAGCCGTACTAAACCTAATTGTGAGCACTTCATATTTTCCAAGAGGTATCGTACAATGAGAAATAAAGAGGGGGTGAAAAGGAGCTGATCAAGCCGGGTGAATATTAATTTAATGCTGTCCTGTTAAAAAAAGCCTGCATCAGAGTTGATCTGCTGCAAGCCATGAGAAAAAACAATATTCAGCAATGCATAATGATGCTACTGCCCACTCTTAATTTTCGTGAAAAACGTGCTAATTGCGTAATATGCCGCGCCGCGTACAGCTGACTGCTCTTGAAGCTCTGCAAACAAGATTCGCATACGTTCGCGATGATACGAAAGTGTGCGCTGATCGACGGCAGCTTGTACGGCCGGCTCCAGCCATTGAGCAGCACGGCTCATACGGTTGCCAATAATGACAACGTCAGGATTAAATACGTTGACGATATTAGCAATGCCCGCGCCCAAATAATCGCCAATCGAGCGTATATGCGCGATAACTCGTTCATCTCCAGCTGTTGCAGCAAGCAGCAGATCTTCCAAGTTCTCAAAGCCTAACGATGCTGTACTCTCAAGCAAAGCATTCTCCGAAGCATATAGCTCCCAACAGCCCCGATTGCCGCAGCTGCAAGGTTTGCCGTCATACTCAATCGAGAGATGGCCGAGCTCACCCGAGAATCCTGACGCACCCTTATATAATTCCTTGTTCAAAATAATGCCTGTTCCAATACCGATCCCGACGCTGACATAAATTTGGTTGGCGATGCCTCGTCCTGCCCCATATTTCTGCTCTCCTTGCGCGCCCGCATTCGCTTCATTGTCTATCGTAACGGGAAGATTGAAGCGCTCTTCAAGCTGCTGCTGCAGCTCAACTTGTCGCCATTTTAAGTTTGGTGCAAAAAGGATCGTGCCATTGTCGTCCACGATACCTGGTACGCCGACGCCGATTCCGACAATCCCGTATGAGCTCTCTGGCGCATCATTAATAAGCAGCTCAATACATGAAATTAACTGTCCAATAACATGATAAGCATCCTGCTGCTTCAGACTGCGCTGCTGCTCGGCAATCACATTGCCTTCGAGGTCTACGAGCAGGCCGCGAATATAATTGACACCGAGATCGATGCCGACAGCATAACCAGCCGTACCATTAAAGAGCAGCATGACAGGTTTGCGCCCGCCGCTGGATAACCCGGGACCATTCTCAACGACGAGATGGGTGTCGATCAAATCCTGAACGAGGCTGGAAACAGTCGCCTTATTTAATCCCGTGAACTCCGATATTTGAGCTCGAGAGAGCGGGGCATTACCAAGCACCGCTTCAAGCACGATGGCTGTATTTATTTTTTTGATGAGCGCTAAGTCGCCTGTTGGTTTCCTTTTCAAAAAAGAATGCCTCCGTCCAAATAAAAATATTTATTATTGTATCATGAAAAGCCTAATCTAGAGCCTACTAGATGGGGATGCGGATTTTGAGTCATCTAAGTCAAATAAGTACTCAATTTATTTTAACACAAAAACTTAGTTTGTTTAATAGACAAACTAAGTAAAGGCATGTTATTCTTTATGTAAGCACTATCATAAACTTCTAATCCATGAAGGAGGATTTTGATTACGATGACTTATTTTAAAAATATTAACACAATCCAATTTGAAGGTAAGGGCTCAGACAATCCGCTTGCATTCAAACATTACGATCCAAACCAAGTTATTATGGGCAAAACGATGGAAGAGCATCTTCGCTTCGCAGTTGCTTACTGGCATACATTTAATGCGAATGGTTCGGACCCATTCGGATCAGCTACTATGGTTCGCGGCTGGGATCAATATACAGGCCTTGACCGCTCGAAAGCGCGTGTTGAAGCTAACTTTGAATTCATGACTAAATTAAATATTCCTTTCTTTGCTTTCCACGATGTGGACATTGCACCTGAAGGCGAAACGCTGCAAGAAACGAACAAAAATCTTGATGTTATCGTAGCTTTATTGAAGGACAACATGAAATCCTCCGGTAAAAAGCTGCTTTGGAACACTGTTAATATGTTCACAAATCCGCGTTTTGTTCATGGCGCTGGCACAACTTGCAATGCTGACGTTTATGCTTATGCTGGTGCGCAGCTGAAAAAAGGTCTTGAAGTGGGTAAAGAGCTTGGAGCGGAAAACTATGTTTTCTGGGGCGGCCGCGAAGGTTACGAAACACTTCTTAACACGGACATGGGCTTTGAGCTTGATAACCTAGCACGCTTGTATCATATGGCAATCGCTTACGCGAAGGAAATTGGCTTCGACGCGCAATTCCTGATCGAGCCAAAACCAAAAGAGCCAACTAAACATCAGTACGACTATGACGCAGCAACAACGATTTCATTCCTGCAAAAATACGGATTGAAGGATCATTTCAAACTTAACCTTGAAGCGAACCATGCTACGCTTGCTGGTCATACGTTCGAGCACGAGATTCGTACTGCTGCAATTAACGGCATGCTTGGATCGCTTGATGCGAACCAAGGCGACCTGCTTCTTGGCTGGGATACAGATGAATTTCCAACCGATCTATATTCAACTACACTAACGATGTTTGAAGTATTGAAAGCTGGCGGCATTGGCCGCGGCGGCGTTAACTTCGATGCGAAGGTTCGCCGTGCATCATTCGAAACGGATGATCTGTTCCTTGCTCACATTGCTGGTATGGACAGCTTCGCTTGGGGCTTGAAAGCAGCTGCCAAATTGACGGAAGAGAAAATTCTCGACAACATCGTTGACAACCGTTACCGCAGCTTTAAAGAAGGCATCGGCGCGGATATCGTATCCGGCAAAGCAACGCTTGCTTCACTTGAGCAATATGCGCTTCAAAACAATCCAATTAAAAATGAGTCCGGACGTCAAGAACGAATCCGCCTTATCTTGAGCGAAGTTATTTTCAGCGTTTAAGTCGGGAGGACTCTGACAAATGAGCTATGTAATCGGTATAGATTTAGGAACAAGCGCCGTTAAAGTGCTGCTTGTTGACCGTGATGGCACGGTAGCTGGGGAAGTCTCCCGCAGCTACCCGCTGTTTCATGCTTACTCCGGTTGGAGCGAGCAGCGGGCAGATGATTGGGTAGAAGGTACAGTTGAGGCTTTGCGTGAATTGACATCAACAGCAGGCATCGATGCCCAGTCAATTGAAGGGATTAGCTTCTCCGGCCAAATGCACGGACTTGTACTGCTGGACGGTGAAGGAAATCCTGTTCGCAACGCTATCTTATGGAATGATACGCGTACAACGGGGCAATGCCGTGAAATCGAACGCACGCTTGGAGACAAGCTGCTTAGCATTACTCGCAATCCAGCTTTGGAGGGCTTTACGCTTCCAAAAATTTTATGGGTTCGTGAGAACGAGCCGGATGCCTTCGCAAAGGCAAAGCTGTTCCTTCTGCCGAAGGATTATCTTCGCTACCGCTTAACAGGCGAGCTTCATATGGATTACTCCGATGCGGCGGGAACGCTTCTTCTTGATGTGGCTGGAAAAGCATGGAGCGAAGAAGTGCTTGAAGCGTTTGGAATTCCGGCACAATTTTGTCCACCGCTTGTTGAGTCGCATGGACTCGTAGGTACGCTGCTGCCGCAGTATGCTGACAGCACAGGGCTGCCAATCACGACAAAGGTGTTCGCGGGTGGAGCGGATAATGCATGCGGGGCGATTGGCTCCGGCATTTTATCCGAAGGGTTAACGCTTTGCAGCATTGGTACTTCCGGTGTTATTCTGTCTTACGAGAATGACAAGACGAAGGATTTTGCAGGCAAGGTGCATTTCTTTAATCACGGCAAAGAAGACTCATTTTATGCAATGGGTGTTACGCTTGCTGCCGGCTACAGCTTAAGCTGGTTTAAGAAAACATTCGCTCCGAATGAATCCTTTGATCAATTGCTCGAAGGTGTAGGTGCAGTGAAGCCGGGAGCTGGCGGACTGGTGTTCACGCCATATCTCGTTGGCGAACGCACCCCACATGCGGATCCACTCATTCGTGCAAGCTTTATCGGCGTTGACGGATCACATGAACGCATTCATTTTGCTCGTGCGGTGATGGAAGGCATTACTTTCTCGCTTAATGAGTCAGTCGATATGTTTAGACGCGCCGGCAAGACGGTTGATACGATCATTTCGATCGGCGGCGGCGCGCAGAACCCAGTATGGCTGCAAATGCAGGCTGATATTTTCGATGCAAAGGTTGTCGCATTAGAGAATGAGCAAGGACCTGGTTTAGGCGCTGCGATGCTAGCTGCATATGGTGCAGGCTGGTTCGATAGCTTGGAGTCCTGTGCAAATAAATTCGTTAAGCATGCAGATTCGTATTCGCCGCAGCCTGAAGCGGTTGCTGCTTATGCAGGCATTTTCAAAGTGTACCAGCAGGTTTATGAGCAAACAAAAGGTTTGAATGAGGCGCTAGCGCTTTATCGCGGCTAGTCGTACACAATAGAAGGGACTTTATCCTCAATTTGAGGGTGACGGTCCTTTCTTTTTTTTGGACCAATGATTCAGAAAAGTGCCTTTTATTAAAACATTTAAACTAACATTCTATCGTGAAGGAGCCTCCGCTATTGCCGGCGAAGTTTCTGCATCCCCGGAAGTGCAGTATGCGTCAGCAGAGGAAATATCATTATCAGCTAACGGCTTGAGTATAATTGCAATGGAAATGAACGAAGTGGCTCAAAAGTTCAAGCTTTAAATAAAACGTGGAGCAGCTATTATCGTTTATAGCTGCTCCAGATCATTTCGGGTCTAACACCCAGCTCTCCGGCGATCAATTCTGCCGTTAGACGCTGGGGCTTTTTTATTTTCCCATTGCGAATTTTGGAAATGGTCGTAAGAGAGATAAGCGTTGACTGAGCGAGTGAAGTGACGGATATATTTTTACTGAGCATAAGCATACGAAGCTTGTAGGAAGGGTCCTCATCCTGATTATTCATATGAAGGCTGGTTAATATGACAACAAAGTTTTTTAAGGTCCGATTGCCATTGTAAAACGGTTGAACAACTGCATCAGCATTATAGCAACGATCCCCAAGCTTAAGATGAAAGTCCACGGATTCAGCTGTTCGGTTGTTTTTCGCATATTCTAATACTCGCTTAAGCTTGCTTCGTTCATGGTCTGGAACAAGCTCAAATATGGATTTGTTCAAATAGGAAGAGGAGGGCTGCTGTACTGGTGCATAATAATGCTTAAAGCTCATAATGTTATAGCGCTCATTCACAACGGCAGATACCATTATTTTATGATGCAAAATATATTCGTCAATCCATTTTGCTTCCCGTAAATCCTTGCAAATGATGACATAAACAATGCGGTCTTCGAGCTGGAGCTTGCGGCAGGACAAACGTATATCTGCAGGAGTCGATGACTTCGTGACAAGCTTGCATTCAAGAAGCGGTGATAGGGCTTGCTCATCAGCAAGTTGATGTACGGCTTCATCAAAGGAGAGAGTTGTCTCATCTGTCGATATAATAGTAGATGGATCGAGGAGCATAAGATCTGATTTCTTAAAACCGGAAAAAGCTGCAAAAGCTTGATTGACGTCTACAATAGACCAACGGGATTCGTCCCACTCGACGATAAGCATAGGATCTGAAAGTAAATAAAATAAATGGTTCATCGATGACATCCTCCTTATCAATAGCCTAGCTGCACACTAATGTAATGATTATGTCATAAAACATAACATAATAAAATAGTTATTTGTAATTATATATCATGACGCCTTTCCATATTCTTTTTTTACATGATTTTGTATGAATAGGGTATGTTAAACAAAACGTTAGAAAGGATGATCGCTATTGTCTACGAACTCAGCCTTATTATTTGATTTTAACGACGCTCAAAGTGCAGCTCTTGCTTGCGAGACGCTGAGGGAGCTCGGATATGAGACGGTTCTTCATGAAGGAAGCAGCATGCATGTTCATTTAGAAGGAAGCGATCTCACTTCAGCACTCGAAATTGCACAGTCACATGGCGGTCAGCTCGTCGAGCAAGCGAATATCGATGCGAACGCAGTTACCGGCACTGCATACTCGCTTGATGCGATTGCAATTCCGGCACATCTTGTGAATGAGGACTGGGCTGCAGAGGGTGGACAAGACAATGATGCTGAGGAGCTGCACAATCGGGATGAAGCTGCGGATTATTCCGAGGAATTTCTTCCTGACCCCGGGACGTATGATCATTTTTCAGGGGATGTTCGAATTTAGCCGTACTTCACGTACATAATTGCAATAAAAAATGGCTGTCTCAACGTTTAACGACGTTTGACAGCCTTTTTATATCCTTACTGAATGACAGCATTAAGTCCTGCCGTATAACCTGTGGAGAAAGCCGCAGTAATGTTGTAGCCTCCGGTGTAGCCATGAATATCTAGTATTTCTCCGCAAAAAAACAAACCGCTCATGAGCTTGGATTGCATCGTCTTTGGATCGATTTCCTTTAACTGAATGCCTCCGCCGGTTACAAAAGCATCTTCAATAGATAAGGAGCCGTACACTCTAATCGGAAAATGTTTGATCAGCAGCGAAAGGGCTATCCAGTCCTGTTTTGGAATATTGTCATAAGTAAGGCTATCCGGCAATCCGGCCTTTTGAAGCAAGATGGGTATCATTTTTTCCGGCAAATAACCTTTAAGGACATTTTTAATCGTTTTTTTCGGTTCAAGCTCGGAGAGTTTCAATGTTTCCTTATAGACCTCGTCTTTGCTTTTATCAGGCACTAAGTCAATCGCAACCTCAATATTGCCCGTCTTAAATTGCTTAAGAGCTTTCACAACAAATTGACTGCATCTTAGCACAATAGGTCCGGAAATACCGAAATGTGTAAATAGCATATCGCCTTGATGCTCAATAATCTGCTTCCCTTTTGGGTTCCAAACCGACAGCGCAACGTCCCTCAGAGATAGTCCTTGCAGCTCCTTGCTTACAATGAATGGCTCATTTGACGTAAGCGGAACCTCAGTAGGAAAAAGCTCAGTTATCGTATGTCCAGCTTTTTCTGCCCATGCATAACCGTCGCCGGTTGAGCCGGTCTGGGGCACGGACTTGCCGCCGGAAGCTACGATGACACTGCGGGCACGGAATG
Organism: Paenibacillus sp. MCAF9; assembly: GCF_052114265.1. Classification (NCBI taxonomy): domain Bacteria; kingdom Bacillati; phylum Bacillota; class Bacilli; order Caryophanales; family Paenibacillaceae; genus Paenibacillus; species Paenibacillus sp. MCAF9. The sequence goes on along the minus strand of NZ_JBFREL010000003.1, from coordinate 329,200 downwards.
TTTCACCAGCTTTTGTACGCACGCCTGTGACCCTTCCATTGTCATACATGATATGATCGACAGGAGCGTTCAGTATGATTTTGACACCTTGTTTGCGTACCTGCTTAACAAGCGTATCTACCACCGTTTTAGCTCTATCTGATACGGGGAACATGCGCCCGTTATCCTCTTCCTTTAAAGCAATGCCAAGGTTCTCAAAAAAGGCGATAATATCCTTATTGTTGAAATTGGAGAATGTACTGTGAAGAAAACGCCCATTGCCGGGAATATGCTTGATCAGCTCATCCAGTTCTTTATTATTCGTTACATTGCAGCGGCCGCCGCCGGATATGCCGAGTTTGCGTCCTAATTTATCGCCTTTGTCCAGGAGAAGCACTTTAGCGCCTTCCTTGCTTGCAGCAATACCCGCCATTAGTCCTGCGGAGCCTCCACCAATTACAATTGCATCATATTGCATCGCTTTCCACCTGCTATATTATTAGTAGTATTATAATACCACAAAAGAAAGGCGGCGTTTGAATGCTGCGAGATGAATGGGTCATAACTGGCGCTAAGGGGTCGCAAATATTTTTGCGGGAATGGACGTCAGAAACGATAGAGACAAAAGCTGTCGTCTGTCTCGTACACGGGATGGGGGAGCATGGCGATCGTTATGGACATGTAGCTGCTCAGCTTACTGCTGCTGGCTTTGTGCTAATAGCGCTGGATCAGCAAGGCCATGGCCGCTCTTCAGGCAAACGGGGGCATCTTCATTCACTTGGCGCAGCTGTAAGCGATGCAGCGCTTATGCTTGAAGAGGCTGGTAAACGGCACCCGGGAATGCCGATCTTCTTATACGGCCACAGTATGGGCGGCAATGTGGCGCTTAATTGTGCGCTGCGACTTCAGCCTCCAATTCGTGGACTCATATTGACAAGCCCTTGGCTTAGGCTTGCATTCAAACCGCATCCAGCTGTGGAGTGGTTTGGACGCAAATTGGCAGCGGTTGTCCCGACGATGCACCAATCTACAGGCTTAAATCCTGCCGATTTATTTCGTCCTGGCTATGACCTTGCTGCGCCAATCGTGGAAGATCCGTTATGTCATACCAAAATTACACTCCAAACCTATATGGAGATTACCGCTGCTGGCGAGTGGGCGATCGCTCATGCATCCAGCCTGCAGGTTCCGCTGCTGCTTATGCACGGCACTTCTGATCGCGTAACATCCTTTGAAGCAAGCGCGCTTGTTGCTGAGCGACTGGGAGACCAGTGTTATTTTAGAAGCTGGGAAGGCGGGTATCATGAGCTGCACAATGACGTAGAGGGGAAAGAGGCTGTTCAAGAGCTAGTTTCTTGGCTGGAAGAACAATTGTAAATAGATGTATTTTATGTTTTAATCGGATTAATAGATTGTTTCAAATAGTAAGCTATTTCACGTAAAAAACATAATATGGAATAGATTCAGAGCGTAGTAGGGGGATCGGACGTGACGTCTGTGTTAAAGGAATTGCTCTTACAATTCATTGTGTCCTTATTGCCTGTTTTCGCCTTTCAGCTTTGGTATGACAAAGACCAAAGATGGAAGGGAATACCTATTTTTATGAGCCTATTTTGCGGTGGATCGATGGTATTGTGTATGGTGACTGCTCCTGATTTATTAGGTTATGAAGTCGATTTTCGTCTCATTCCTTATGTAATAGGTTCTCTCTATGGAGGCGTGCCAACATTAGCCGTCTTAACCGTCATCTACATTGCAGTAAGAGTTCCTATGCTCGAAGGCAGCTGGGAAGTCATTAACTTTATCATTTTTGTCATTGGTTTTGTTCCGCTGATGTTGTATGCGATTCCATCTTTCCAGCGGACCTCTGTTTTAGGCAAAGAACAGAAAAAACGCAGGGGCTTAATGATCATGTCCATTTTGATCCTATATTACATTATTTCCGTTACTGGAATTATGTTATTTAATGGTATTTGGTGGACGAATATGATGATTTACGTCCAGTTGATTTCTGTTTGTGCATCGTTAATGGCAACCTGGCTCTCTATTTTTATGATCGAAAATGTTAAAGAGAAGCAGCAGCTCTATGATGAAGTGAAACGAATGTCGGTTAATTATAGCAATGAAGTGGAGAAGCTTCAGCAATTTATAGATGAGACTTCATTTGGGGTAGTCATTGTTGATCGTGAAGGCAAAATCACACATTTTAATGATATAGCCAAAACAGTGCTCAGCCTGCCTTCAAAGGATTCGGAAGTGAAGGACTTGCTTGGCGCCTCCTTCCCGCTTATTTTTCAGGACGGACATGGCGATGTTTGCATAAAGCTGCTTTCCCAGGCGTTAAACGGCAGGAAGAATACTCTCGTTCCGTATGTTAGCGGCGATAAAATGCTGCTCTTGTCAACGATTTCGATGCGTACATCGGTTAATGCTGAAAATGCAGGCGCTTCACTTATCGTTCAGGATGTAACGGAGCTTCGTCAACTTCAGAGTGAGGTTGGGCGAATGGAACGATTAAGCCTGATAGGTCAAATGGCTGCAAGCATCACTCATGAAATACGCAATCCGATGGCGGTTATTCGCGGCTTTGTCCAATTGATTCAGGAGCGCAGTCCAAAAAATCAAGAGGAATACTTTCAGATTGTGATCGATGAGCTGGATCGTGCGAATATGATTATTAGTGATTTCCTATCGCTTGCTCAAAATAGGGAACTAGCCATGGAGCTGACTTCCCTGCATGATGTTGTAAATGAACTTATACCGCTGCTTAGTGCAGATGCGAATTTGCGAGGCCAATCTATTGAAGTGAGCCTTTGCGAAGATTTACCTTTAATTATGATGAACGACAGAGAAATTAAGCAGCTTTTTCTTAATATTGCCCGTAACGGAATGGAAGCTATGGACAATAAGGGCTCATTACATATTAGTACTCGTAATAATGGGAATAAAATTGAGCTGCGGATTGCCGATCAGGGTATCGGTATACCTCCAGAGCAAATGCAGCATTTGTTCGAGCCTTTTTTCTCGACGAAGACGCAAGGAACGGGGCTTGGCCTGCCGTTATGCTTAAGCATCGCTGAGCGCCATAATGGCCGAATTGACGTAGAGTCGAAGGAAGGTGAAGGTACAGCGTTTATCGTTACTTTCACAGTGCCGGAGGAACGCGCGAGTTAATTGAAGGAGGATATTAGAGTGGAAATGGAAATACGTAAGTTGTTAGCAAACGAACAGCCACCAATGGAACTGCTCTTGTTAGCAGATCCTTCGATTAAGCTCGTAGAAGAATACATAAAACGCGGGGAATGTTTTGTAGGTGTGATAAGCAATCAAATCATTGCCGTATTTGTAATGCTGCCAACAAGGCCTGAGACTGTCGAGATCGTAAATGTAGCAGTGGCTGAGCCAAAGCAAGGTCAAGGGCTTGGAAAGCAAATGGTACTTTATGCGATCTCATATGCAAAGTATTTAGGCTACAAAACGATTGAAATTGGAACGGGCAATTCAGGAGTCAGCCAGCTTGCATTGTATCAGAAATGCGGCTTTCGAATGACGAGTATTGACCGAGACTTCTTTGTTAGACATTATCCCGAAGCGATCTATGAGAACGGAATACAGGTTGTTGATATGGTTCGTCTATCTCAGGATTTATAAGGAAAGCGCCAGCTGAGCATACTACCTCTGAAAGATAACCGGCATTTGCGGTTACATTTTATGACGAGAGGAGCGCTCACAATGACGCAGCATAATGAGGAAAAAGATCGTTCGGCTGAGCAAGCGAAGCAGGCAAAAAATAATACGGCTGCTGACAGCAAATCACCCGAATCAGCTGGTTTTGACAAAAAGCTTGATGGACCTAATCGTCCTTCAATTTAGCGCGGAGGTGTTCATATGCCAGATCATGAGCACAAGAATGAAGATGAAATGCTTAAAGATGATCCCGCTTTAGATCCTTTTGAAATCGAATTTCTACCTCAGTTTCGCGAAGGGCGAGGAAGCCGTGCGCCGTTTGTGAACTCACACGGCATCGTTATAGGCGATCATGAATATGAGTCTCCGGATTCACCATTGTCGCAGTGGAGCGAGGAAACAAATCCAGCTGTGATGGCTGGCGATGAATGGGTGCATCCGTTTAAGGATGTAGGTTTTTTAACCGCTGAAAATCGGGATATTTTTGAGGAGGGCCTTCAGCCGCAAGGAGGCATATTTACTCATCCTGACAAAAATGCGGCATTTGGTTTGGACAAGCCGAAAGACGCTCCAGTTTAAGCAAAAAAAGAACAGCCGGAGTGCGAGCGCTCCGGTTGCTTTATTTTGACTACGGAAGGTATAATAGTAGCTAAAATAAAGTAATTAAAGGAGTGTGTTTCGATGTCGATGTCATTCGAACGATACATGTTAGATATGGTGCAGCCTATGAGAGACGATCTTACTCGCATTGGTATTCAGGAGCTTCGCACACCTGAAGAAGTAGAAGAAAAATTGCCAAATGCAAAAGGAACGGCGCTTGTTGTTGTCAATTCCGTTTGCGGATGTGCAGCAGGCCAATGTCGTCCAGGGGTGGCTGATGCGCTTCAACACGATATTACTCCTGATCATTTATATACCGTATTTGCAGGACAAGATAAAGAAGCAACAGCAAAAGCTCGTGAGTTTTTCGCTCCATATCCGCCATCTTCCCCTTCAATCGCTTTGTTGAAGGATGGAGAGCTAGTACACTTTATCGAGCGCCACCAGATCGAAAATCGTTCCGCAGCGGATATTGCAGCCGATCTGACAGACGCATTCGATCGGTTTTGCCGCTAATTAGGAAGGTAACTATGAGCTTACAACAATCAATTATTCAAAGACTTGGCGTTAAGCCGCAAATCGATCCGGAGCAGGAAATTCGCAAACGGGTTGATTTCTTGAAGGAATACGTAACGAACTCGGGAACAACAGGTTTGCTTATTGCGATTAGCGGAGGAATTGACAGCGCGGTCGCAGCGGGTCTTTGCAAGCGGGCAACAGATGAGCTTAGCGCTGAAACAGGACGCGAGTATATGACGCTTGGCGTATTTCAGCCTTATGGCGAGCAATCCGATATTGCGGATAGTTATGCAGTAGCGGAAGCGTTCCAGCTTAAGCACCGCGTTGAGACGAATATTGAAGAAGCTGTGGATGAAATCGCGATTGAAGTGGAGCATAGCTTTAAGTCATTAGGCATTCCGCGTCATTTGAGCCGCGGCGGCAAAGGCAACGTGAAAGCAAGAACGCGGATGGTTATGCAATACGCGCTTGCATTCGACCTTAATCTGTTAGTCGTTGGTACAGATCATGCATCTGAAGCGATTACAGGCTTTTACACGAAATGGGGCGACGGAGCGGTTGATGTTACTCCGCTTAGTACGCTTAACAAACGGCAGGTTCGTGAGCTGGCCTCCCATATCGGCGTACCGCAAAGCGTGCTCGACAAAGCGCCAACGGCAGGCCTATGGGACGGACAAACCGACGAGGGCGAGCTAGGCATCACTTACGGTGATAATAGCGACTATCTCGAAGGAAAGTCCATTAGTGACGAGGCTCGCGAGAAGCTTGAAAAGCAATATTTGAAAACCGAGCATAAGCGCTCACCGATTCCGGGTATTTAGTGAGCTGCCTGAAGCTTCGAGCAATACAAAGACTGTCCCTTGAACCGAGAAATCGGCAGGGGACAGTCTTTTTTTATTGCAGTGGACTAGCATTTGAATAGCTAAGCGGACGCCAATGATGGAGGAGAAACGGATGGGAGATAGAATATAGTAGTTGTGAAAGGAGCTGAATGCCATGAATAATACGAAGTTAATCCTTGTTGAAGGATTGCCCGGATCTGGGAAAACGAGTACGGCACGTTTTGTGAAACAGCTATTAGATGAACAGAATATTACCAATCGCTTGTTTTTGGAGGGGGATTTGGAGCACCCAGCCGATTATGATTCCGCGGCTTATTTTACACAAGAACAATATAAGCAAATACTGCAAAAATATACGGAGCAACAGCAGTTAATCATTAAGCATTCCGAAGCTAAGGCGGACGGATATATCGTATATTACGGGAAGCTGCTAAAGGAAACAGATTCGATTAATAGTGAATATTTCGGGGATTATGATGTATATAACCTCCCTTTGGAGAGGCATCAGCAGCTCATTTTTGAAAAGTGGAGCGATTTTTCGAGACAGGCTATTAACGGGGATGAAGTGTACATATTGGAATGCTGTTTTTTGCAAAATCCGTTAACCGTCATGCTTGTACGAGACAATTGTTCCGAGGTTGAAATAACGACCTGCATTCATGAACTGAACCGCTTGATTAAGCAGCTAAATCCGGTGTTGCTCTATTTGTATCAGGATGACTTTAGACATGCATTCCCTGCTATAATTGCTGAACGGCCAACAGAATGGCTAAACTTTATTACTTGGTATTACACGGAGCAGGGCTACGGCAAAAGTAAAGAGCTCAAGGGAACTCAAGGTCTTCTCGAGGTGCTTGAGCTGCGAAAGACTTATGAATTAGCGATATTAAACGAATTGCCGATCGATAAAATGCTGTTTAATAAAAGCAGCTTGGACTGGGACAAGATTCACAGCCAAATCCAAATCAATCTGCAAAATCGTTTAAGCAGGTAATGATCAAATGAAACCGAGAATACGATACGCGATTGCGGTTGTTATAACGATGGTGCTTGGCTACAGCTCAAGGAGCTTTGCAGATTCGCTGCCTGGGTTTGTTGCAGAGCATTTTGGCGATGCGCTTTGGGCATGCATGATTTATTATGGCTTCCGCACTATAGGGGTGCACAAAAACTTGTTTTGGGCTGCTGGCGCTAGCCTCATCTTTTGTTTTGGCATCGAGTTTAGTCAGCTCTACCAGGCAGATTGGATCAATGAGATTCGCAGGACGTTTATTGGCTCTTTAGTGCTCGGGAGCGGTTTTTTGACCGTGGATTTGATCAGGTACAGCGTAGGGATTATATTTGCCATACTTGTTGATAGGTATATTATTTTTAAAAAATAAGAAGACCCTTCCACCGAAACGCGGCGGAAGGGTTTTTGATTTATGATTCAACTTGACGTACAACTGTCCAGCTCTGGGCAGCAGGCTTTAGCACAAATTTAAATAGATGTTCTCCAGATTTCTCAATAGCAACCATAATACCATCTAGAACAGGTACGATATGATGAATTTCTCCACCCGGTACAAGTTCGGCTGCCAGCGGCGTCAAGATGGGAATGAGAGCTTCCTCCAGCCAGCACCTTTCTTGATACCATTGTGGCGGTGGTAAATCAGAAGGATAACCATCAAGTGGTGCTTCAAGCTCAAGAGCCATTTTTAAGGGATCGGTTGAAAGCTTACAGCCAGCACCTATCGCTGCTACGAATCGCAAGCACAGCTCAATGGTACGGAGAATCTCTTCATCATTCACTGAGCCATTTGCATAACGAATTTCCACCGTGCCTATATCAAACCAAGCCGCGGTGTTTATTCCACATCGATGAGATTGCGGACGTCCTTTATGGAGAACGGCTTCATCGCTTGGATTAGCAATATAGCTCTCTCGCATGTCCGTAGTAACGGGCGGGCAGAACAGCAGTCGGTGCTTGCTCGTATTCAATAACGCTTGAATCGTTTGTTGATATTCCAGTGCGGCGTCTATAAGCGGGAGGACAGCATCTTCTCCCCACGGTTCGAGACCGATATGAACATGGAGTCCGCAGCTCCAATTGGCTGTTGCTCCTTGTTCCCTCAGCCTGCGTAACATGACCTGAATTTGCTCACGGTCTTCCCACGAAATCGGGGGCGGCTTAAGCTCACTGCCTGATTCCTTACCTTCTGCATCAATTTGCCGCTCATCCAAAGAAATAACCCAACCAGGCAGCAGCTCCAAGCTTTCTGGATTTCCGCCTACAAACTCAATTTCCACGCCGAAGCGCAGCTCTTTCCAATCAACGATTTTTGGCCACATTACCATCATCCTCTCCATTTATATAAGCTTCATCATGTAAAGAGAGGAGTCGAGGCGGACCACGAGATTAACGAGGGATTTTTTTTCTGAACATAAAATGTCCTCCTTATTCGAAATAATGATTGTAGTTTTGAACTAAAAAATAATGAAGAGGTATCTCTTATTATTCAAATTATATATGATTAGAAGAAAAAAGGTAAATTGAGGAGATTCGTATAATGAGCTTTACAGCTAAGCAAAAAGAAATTATTCATAAAATAGCAATTGCAGCCCATAACCAGCCGTTATTAAGCAGCGGTTTATGGTTCCACCACGATTTACGCGATAACTTTTATTATGCGTCCTATTTGTTTGCAGCTGCAGTTGATGAATCAAAGCAGCTGCCGTTTGAGAGAGAGGCTGCTAAACGAACTGCGGGATCTGTGCTCCTAGAGGTGCTCGCGCTGCAAGATCAGGATGTAGAAAGCGATACTTATGGGCATTGGCCGCTTAGACTAGAGGATGTTCCGAAGGACTCCAAGCCAAATACGTTGCCCGTGGAGCTGATGGGGAGCTTGATGGCATTTTTTGCGAGACGCTATAGGACGTTTTTTGACGAACAGCTAATCCAAGAATTTGATACAGCCCTTATCCATATTTATCGAAGCGGCTTCTACTATCAAAAAAATGTATTTGGTCATCACGATGCAAAGTATACAGCTGCAAAGCTGATTTTTGGACAAATGTTTGCCGATGCTGATTTGCTGGAGGATGGTCGCAGCAATCTTCAGCTTACATTAGCCCATATTCGCAAGTATGGCATGTCCGAATACAACAGCTTGCCTTGGTTCTGGCATTGGGTGCAGGCATTCACTTGTGCTTGGTACGAAATAGAGGACTCAGCCATTAAACAAGAGCTCGCCGATATGCTTGATTTTCTCTGGAATGAGCGAGCTGCATTCTATTTGAAAGGCGCCTTTGTCGGCGCTCATTGCCGCGGTCAGAAGCATGACATTCCGCTTGATAGCAACGTTCTGCATGATTATGTGCAATTCGGTGATTTCGAGCTTCCAGAGCAAATGCCGCGGACGGAGTATGCAGGATTTTTATTTTACGAGGCTCCTGAAACAGCTCGTCGTACGGCGCTTAATCGCAGTGAGCCAACTGAGGTGAAAAAGGCGATTACGAAGCTAACGGATGAAGGAACAAGCATGCTTCACAGCTATGCCTACATTACATCGGATTTTGCAGCGGGCGGAATGTGGGAGCGCTTCTCGGAGTTTGACAATGAGCAGCATCGCTGGGATATTTCTTTGCCATTGGGACTGCAAAACGGCGTGAATCAACTTTACTTCTTCCATCCGGCAGAGGCGAATGCGGTTGAAGATTTACGGCATCAAACCGAGTTTACGGAAGTTCTCTATTACAAAAACACAATAATGGCTCTATATCCGATTCCTTCTGACAAAGACAATACGATTATCGGGTTATTGCCATGTATGGATTGGCTGCAAGAGCCGGGCATGCTTGTTGGTCAGACTGAGAATGTGTTTTTGGCGGTTTATGTCATGCAGCCTTATGATCTGGAACTTCGTTCGGATCGCTCTATCGTTACAAGCAAAGGCTCAGAAAACGGCGTAATTGTCGAAGTAATCAGCCATAACGATGCGTTGAAGAATGGCATAAGCAGCTATGAAGAATTTGTGGAACAGGCAAAAAACAATAGGCCAGCTTGGTCTGCTGAGGAAATGCTTAGTGTGAAGTATGTGAGCCATGATAAGAGCGTACTTGAGCTAAATGTAGATGGAGAAGGCAGCAGTGAGAAATTAATCAATGGCCTTTCAGTTGATTTTAGTGAATATAGAATTTAAACGAGATGCGTATCGTTCCAGACGGAAGGAAAGCTACACTTTCCATAATTGCATAGTCATGATTCACATATCGTTCACCACTATATAGCTCTAACGAGTCATGTGATGCAGCTCCCCCATTGATACAATTTGGACAGTGAATCCAAATCGATGGGGGTATTTTTATGAAGCTTAGGAAAAAAATCGCAGGTGTCGCACTGGCAGCTATGTTGACACTAGGAGCGGCGGCTCCAGTATTCGCTCATGACGGTTGGTCTCAGACGAGTGCACCAATCGTAGCGCCGGGTCAAGTTTCCTATGTTGAGCTTATGTATGGAAACCACTCCAACGAGCACAAGAGCTATCGGTTGGAAGGGCAGTGGGGCAGCACTTCAAAAGTATATGTGACTACGCCGGCAGGGCAGAAGTCAGATATTACAGGCACTCGTTTCTACACTGGAGAGCCGGCTACGGAAACAACGCCAGCGCTAAATAATTACTTTGTTGCGTCATTTAAATCAAATGTTCCAGGCGCGTATATTATATCAACCGAAGCAGACAGCGTGTACAAGGGTGCAGAGGCTGCAACTCGCACGCTGCGCAGTGCCAAATCATTTGTAGCGATTAGCGATATTCCTGTCATTGATCGGGTCAAGGCACTTACAGGTTTCTCTAAGGAAGTAAGCCCGGATAGAGCGGAGCTCATCCCTTTGTTCAATCCTGCTGCAGTTACACCGGGTGAAAAAGTGTCGATTGAGCTGCTTCTAAAGGGCAAACCGCTTACTAATACAGCCGTTGATATTATTCGTCGCAGCAATTCTGAAGCAGTGGAGCTGAAGACCGATGATAAGGGCGTGGTTTCATTTACGACGGGTGCTGCCGATTATTACTTAGTACGTGCGAAGCCAAGCACTACGGAAGCTAAGGAAGGCGAATACAGCGCAACAAATTACGAAGCTACAATGACTTTCACGGTTCAAAATAAATCAGTGAAGCTCCCAGGCAGCGCCGTGTCTGCTAAACCACATATTTACGTAAACGGAAACGTAGTAGCTGTAAGCAGCTTGACTGTTTCAAATGGTACGACGAAAGTAGATGCAGCGTTCATTAAGCAATACGTAGACGCAGCATATAAAGGCACAGGTGCAGTAACCCTTCGTTCCGCAGCTGAGGCAGCTGGTGCTTTTGTTGAATACTTCCCTGCCGTAGGCGGTAATCAAGCAGCTGTCGCCATTTACACAAAATAAGGATTGCAGATGAAAAAAATAAGATTGATATTTGCAATAGTAATAATTTGGGCATGCCTGCCGAGCTTCGTCTCGGCGCATGCCTATATTGCGCAATCGACACCTTATGGGGATGCGGAGCTGGCGGAAGCTCCGCCCGCCATTCGAATAAAATTTACAGAGAAAATCGATACGAAGCTAAGTAATATTTCACTAAAAAGTAGTAGCGGCACTGACATTACTGGCAAGTTAAGCAGTGATGATGAGCTTACGCTAGTTTATACCATTCCTAAGCTGGATAAGGGCATTTATGAAGTAAGCTGGCAGGTGTTGTCGCTTGATTCTCATATAACAGACGGTTCCTTTAAATTTGCGGTAGGCGTGAAGCTTGAGGCTGTGAAACCGGATGATACGGTTTCACTGGACGGTACTTCTGCTGGTAATACAGGGAGCAGCTCTGGAAATGAAGCAAAAGTGACTGACAAACCCGTAATTACAAAGAGTCCAGAGCCCACAATTAAACCTAAGCCTACAAAAAAGCCGGATATAACGCCTACGCCATCTGAATCACCCACTCCGACTGCTGAGTCTATAGAAGCCAGTGAAGGGACGGCCGCTACCCCGTCTCCCACGATTTCAAGCAGTGAAGAGGTGGAGGCAGCAGAGCCGGATACAAATACAAATACAAAAGATGTTGATGCGGATGCTGTGGAAGACGATAATGCTGCTCCGCAGATCGAACAAGATACCGCTAATGATCACAGCAGCCATAGCAATCACAGCGGCGACAGTGGCGCTGGAGAGGCCGAGCACGATCATACGGGTGGCCAAGGCTTCATGGTGCTGATGCGCATACTCGATATTTTGACGGCTGTTATTCTCGCTGGAATACTGTTTTTCCGATATGTCATCTGGAGAGATGATGAATCAAAGGCACCCTTTGGTTTCTCCGTCCGAGCCGAGAGACTAGTGATGGGAGCCGCGGCGCTTATTTGGCTGGTTTCCGGATTGCTTCGCTTGTCGATGCTTGCAGACCAATTCGGCGGTGTATCCATCTATGCACTAGCTAATGGAACAATGATTGGAAAGATAGCGACGTTAAGAGTTGGGCTTGCTTTAATCGCACTTCTTCTTGCATTTGCCCCTATTCGGGAGAGACGATGGGCGAATATGATTAAATGGATAGCTGCAGCGGCATTGATAGTGAGCTTCCCGCTCACAGGCCATGCGAATGCTGCTTTAACCGATGTCGTATTTGGAATAGTGACCCATACAGTTCATATGTCTGCTGCCGCTATATGGTTTGGTGGCCTTGCGGGTTTGCTGTCAATAACTTTCCATAGAAATGCCGTGGAGCGCTTGAACCAAGCGGCTGTGCGTTTCGCAAAGTGGGCGCTGCCAAGCATGATCGTTATTTTGATTAGCGGAATATGGCTTTCGGCTGCTAGGCTCTCAGAATGGGGACAATTGTTCACTACAGCGTATGGCAAGCTAATCCTCGCCAAAACCATTCTCATGCTGCTTGTCGTCGTCATTGCAGCACTTCATAAGCTCGTATTCATGCCGCAAATCGCGAAAGCGAGCGCCGCAAGAGGGTTGCTGTATGGCATCCGAATTGAGATGCTGCTTGCTGTTGCCCTATTCGTGCTGGCAGGCTGGTTGTCGACAACTTCTCCGGCGGAAGCACGCGTGGAGTCAAAGCTGGCTGAACCGATTTATTGGCATGTGATGGGTGAGCAGGCGCATATGAGTTTGCGTATTTCGGAGAATGATCAGACTGGGGATCAGGCTGTACGCCTTGATTTGTGGCTTCCTGAAGATCAGGGAACGCCTTTATCCGCGGAAGTAGCTGTTAAGATAGACTCGAATCAAGCGGAAGCGGAAAAGGAAACCGAGCAAGGAAACAAAATTGTGATTCCGCTGGAATTGCAGCCGATGGGGGAAGAGATGTTTGAATTTCCAGGCTTTACGAAATATACGTATCGTTCATCAGGTGAGTTTATCGATGATCAGAAAAAAGGGTTAATTACGGTTGATGTAAAAGACGAGAAAGGAAACAACTTCCATTATGAGCGAGCGATAGGCGACTCGCTAACGGAATAGTTGTTACGGCAAAATAAGAGGGAAAGACATGTCCATGCTTGACTTCGCTTCATGCTTCTGCTAATCTCACCATCAGGGAAAAGGCGGGTGTTAGCATGATCATCGGCATCGGACATGATTTATCAGATATTGCAAGAATCGCGAAAATAGTGGATGGCCGCACAGGCAGAAGGTTTTTGGAGCGGGTGCTGTCTGCGGGCGAGCGAGAGCTGGCTACGGAGTACACAGGCGAGCGGCTTTATCAGTTTACGGCTGGACGTTTCGCTGCGAAGGAAGCGGTTGTGAAAGCTTTTGGCTGTGGAATAGGGAATATACTAGGATTCACAGACATCGAAATTTTGCGAGGAAGCTGCGGCAAACCCGAGTGCAACTTAACGGTGGCAGCTTGGAATCGCCTAGGCTTAAGCAGAGAGGCTGTTCGAATTCATGTTACGATTACGCATGAACGAAAGCTTGCTTCAGCTTTTGCTGTTGCGGAACGGATATCGGAGTAACCTTTTGCCTATACTTGGAATGTAATATACCAAGTTAGCTAGTCGAGAGGGGATGCCGACAATGAAGGAGCAGCGGCTGCAAAAAACGAAGCGTCGGTTTAAAACCGGGCAATGGGTTGAATTCGACGGGTTGTATTCAGACGATTGGGGCGGAGATCTAGTGCTTGTGCAGGGTGATCTATTTCCGATGCATCCCCAAATGGGTGAAACGCATTGGACCTACGCCGGCCAAGCGGCACTTCATTTCATGAGTTCTCCAAAAATAAACGGCCATCATATCGGCTATTAATCGAACATGAACAAGAAAAAAAGGATGCTTGAGCAGCATAATCTGCTCAGGCATCCTTTTTTTTCGCTAAGCCTTTGTTATTTTTTGCTTGCCAACCAATTAGAGAGCCCTGCAATTTCTTCAGCAGTCAGACGCTCTTTAAAAGCAGGCATCGAGCCTTCTCCCTCTTCAATCTGTTTCGTAATATCAGCAGCACTCATGCGCTCTCCAACTTTTTGGAGATTTGTTGCCGGGCCTACTCTGCCTTGAAGTCCGGTTCCGTGACAGCTGACGCAATTGGCCTTATAAACCGAAATAACTTCCTCCGGCCCAATAAGTGCGTTGGTTTTCTCAGGCGGGCTGTTCTCTTTGCTTCCACAACCTGCCAGCAGTATCACAGCTATAAAGAATGTTATTGCAATAGAAAAACCTCGGTTCCGATTCATATATAGCAATCCTTTCTTTTATTCTTTATTATGGAAGATTCGGTCTTGTTTAGGATATTCATAAGACTTCCATATGAATTTGAATCGTTAGTTCGTATAATAGAGAAGATGTTAACCATTAGAGAGAAGATATAACTATTATATCTCAGTTTTACTTATAGGAGAATTCATGAAACCGACAATAGAAAGTATTTTGCAAAATCAGTTGAACAACATTCAAGCCGAGGTTATTATGACTGCCTATAACGAATTTGAACCGGGCTGGTTCGAGAAAAAAACCGAGCCGGATTTTTTCCGTTTCGGTTATACAGTCAAGGGAGAAGCCCGGCTTAACATACAAAATGACACTTATTTCGTACAGCCGGGTACGCTTTATTTTTTGCCAGCGGGTACAAAGCAATCTTTTGGTACAGAGGGAAATGAGAAGCTGGGGCTTTATTGGTGCCATTTCCGTTTGGAGCTTAGCGATTTTCAAGTTATTAATGCGCTGCAGCTTCCGCCATTTGTTTATGTGAAGGACAAAGAAATGATGAGTAGCCTTTTTACAAAAATGAATGATTATCAGCATTGTAAATCGATTACACGTGAGCTGCGGTTAAAGTCGGTGCTGCTGGAGCTGCTTGCTTATTATTTAGAAGAAAGCCATGTGCAGAGAACAACATTCCAGCAATCGGATTTTGAGGTAAAATGGAATGAAGTGCTCGCCTATATTGAAGCGAATTTGCATCAGAATATACAAATTGAGGAGCTAGCTAAGTTTGCTTTTCTTCATCCAAACTATTTCATTACTTCCTTCAAAAACATCATGGGCTGTTCGCCGATCCAATATGTGACAAATCGCCGCATCGCGATCGCGAAGCAGCTGCTTATGGAAACGGAGCTTCCTGTAGCCGTTGTTGCGAAGCAGGTTGGCATGCAAAATCATTATTTATCTCGGCTGTTCAAAAGATATACAGGCATCACGCCGGTTCAGTATAGACGGATTGGAAAAAATACCGGAAACAATCGAAAGACGCTTACAACAAGAATGAACGAGGAGAAAAGCTAATGGGAGAAATTGATGTAAAGACGTATTTTAGCACAGAGCTGCTAAATTGGTATCGGCTTATCAAACGCGATTTGCCATGGAGGATTAATAAAGATCCTTACCGGGTATGGGTATCTGAAATTATGCTGCAGCAGACGAGGGTAGACACTGTCATTCCATATTACAACCAATTTATGAGTAAATTCCCCACAGTGCGAGCGCTTGCTGAAGCTCCTGAGGAGGAAGTGCTCAAAAGCTGGGAGGGGCTGGGCTACTACTCGCGTGCCCGCAATTTGCAAGCCGGTGCCAAAGAGGTCGCTCAGCGTTATGGGGGAATCGTCCCAGATGATAAAGCGTCCGTTGCTGGATTGAAGGGCGTTGGCCCTTATACTAGCGGAGCTATTATGAGCATCGCATTTAATCGTCCAGAGCCGGCAGTTGATGGTAATGTGATGCGTGTGCTCTCGCGATATTTTTGCTTGGAGGATGATATCGCAAAAGCTTCGACGCGAGTAGGCATTGAGAAGCTGGCTGCTTCGCTTATTCCAGAAGGCGCCGCTGGTGACTTCAATCAAGCGCTGATGGAGCTGGGTGCTCTCGTGTGTACGCCGAAATCGCCAAGCTGTTTGCCTTGCCCTGTAATGGAGCATTGCGAGGCGAGACTAGCAGGCAGAGAGATGGAATTGCCGATCAAGACGAAGGCGAAGCCTCCTCGTCCAGAGTTTAGGGCGGCAGCAATCGTTGTTGGCAGCGGGGAAAATACCGGCAAAGTGCTCGTAAGGCAGCGTCCAGCTACAGGCCTTCTAGCCCAAATGTGGGAGCTTCCCCATTTGCTGCTGCCGCCGGATAAGGTGAACTGGCTGGATGAAGCAGCGCCGAAGGAGCAGGGCGAGCTCGCCGAGATGATCAGCCGCATGCTTGATGAGGACACAGGACTTCTTATTCGTCCGCGCAGCTGGTTTACAGATGCTGATCATATTTTTAGTCATATTCATTGGAAAATGCGTTTTTATTTAGCCGATTTGGGTGAAACGTCTTATTCAGCTATAGACGCAGACATCGCAGCTGCATCGGGCAGCGCAGCTATTGCTGCGGAGGCAGCGTCCTCTTATGAAGTGAATAAAAAGGCAGCAGCTATAGATGTTTCTACTGAGGAACATAATGAGCAGCCGGGCACTTACCGATGGATTTCAAAGGAAGATATGGACACGCTTCCGTTTCCGAATTTATTTTTGCGCATTTTAAAGCAATTTTGGGAATAAATGATTATAGAGTCGGAGGAGAAGCAAATGAGCAATATGCTGGAGCTGCTCTTGCAGCACAAAATCGTAGCCATTTTAAGAGGAATTGAAGATCGGCATGCAGATGACACAGCGCAGGCTTTAATAGATGGCGGCATTCATATGATGGAAATTACGATGAACACGGACGGAGCAGCGGCTATGATAGAGCGTTGGCGTTCGAAGTTTGATGGAAAAGCTGCAGTAGGTGCCGGCACAGTAACGGATGTAGACCTTGCTAAGGAGGCTGTGGCGGCAGGCGCCCAATATCTCATATCGCCTAATCTAGATGAGGAAGTTATAGCATATGGCCGCGAGCGCGGCCTCTCCGTATGGCCCGGTGTTATGACACCGACTGAAATTGTGAAAGCTTGGAAGGCAGGAGCGGATGCTGTGAAAATTTTTCCAATGGGCACGCTCGGCATAGGTTACTTGCAGGAAATTCGCGGACCATTAAACGATATTCCAATGATTGCTACTGGCGGAGTTGATTTACATAATATTGCAGATTATTTTAAAGCAGGAGCAAATGCTGTCGGAATGGGCAGCAAGCTCGTTAATTTGGAATGGGTTCGCGAAGAGAAATTCGCTCAAGTAACGGAGCGAGCACGGCAATTCGTAGATATCGTAAGCAAGTTATAGAGCAAGGAGGTTATCTCATGGACGTTGTCTTATGGATCGTTATCATCTTCTTTATTATTGTTTTGCTGCTTGCTGCGCTAATCTGGCAAATGGGCGCGCGCAGCCAGAAGCCTCGAAAGATTATGAATGCGGAGACTCCTCTTGTCGACACGCAGTGGCAATCCTTAACGTTCACTAATCATGGCTCTAAGCTGGAAGGCTGGCTGCTTCAGCCTGCTTCCAACGACTTGTTAAAGGACGGACTTGCGCCTCTTATTATTTTAGCGCATGGCTGGGGATCGAATCGGACGAGAGTGCTTAGGTATACGCGTCCGATTTATGAAGCAGGGTTCGCTATATTGATGTATGATGCACGCAGCCACGGCAACAGCGATTCGATTTCTGCGCCTTCCGCGCTCATGTTTCGGGATGATGTGCTCGCTGCTCTTGAAACAGCCAAAAGTTTGCCAGGTATTGATCCAGATCGAATTGCCATACTAGGTCATTCCCTTGGCGGATTTGGAGCGCTACTTGCCCTTGATCAAGGCATGAAGGTGAGAGCGGTCGTAACGGATTCAATGCCCGTCCATTTCGATACGATGATGAAATCGGAATTGCGACGCAAAAAACTGCCGCTATTCCCGCTAGCCTATCTGATTCCGATGATATGGCTTATTCGTTCACGCATATCGTGGTCGCAGTTTAAAGAGGCCAGCATTCCTGCTGTAATAGCAAAACATGCCGGCAGCTCCGACATTGGCCGAACACCGATTATGATGATTCATTCGAATGGTGATGAGTTTATTAGTGCGGAGGATCTGAAGCAGCTGAAAGAGCAATTGCCAGATCATCTGATTCAAACATTGTTCGTATCGACCAAAGGACATAGCACTTCCGAGCAAGATTCTAGCTTCTGGGAGAAGGTTATCCCTTTTTTGCTGGAATCCATGGAGTATGCTTCTATCAAAAAGGAAGCCCGCGGCACGAGGCTGCAGGCTTCAAGAGAGAATATATAATAAAGGGGGGTCATGAATTTATTATATAAGCATAAGATGAAACCAAGATGAGAGAAATATTACAGTTTGATTACAAGGCTGCTAGCTTATAAACGGGCATCCCTTCTAGTTGAAAATATAAATGTGAAGAAGTTTCCGATAAATGGTTGCTTTCTTTCACTTATTGTTAAGGAGGTTCGAATGCGTAGAGTAGCTTCTAAATTGTTGGTGGTTGTCGTTATCGTAGTAGCTGCATTTTGTCTTGACCTCAAGCTGGATTTATTTCCGGCGGCAGCAGAGTCGGAGGAGGTGGCCGCCTTGGATGAAACGAATAAGATGGAGCGCATGGAGCTCGAGCTTGCTAAACATTTCAAAGCCAGGTCCGAGCGGTTTTCAGTGACATACACGGGGGACAAGCAGGAACTATCGAAGAAAATGACAGAGGTCATTCGTGCTGCTTTAAAGCATGATGATTATTCAGCCTACATTCTTGAATCCTACATCTACACCATTCGCAGCTGGGGAAATAAATCGACGATTGCTCTGGAAGCCAGATACCGCGAGACACTGGAACAAACGGCAGTTGTAGATCGCACCGTTGCAAAGGCGCTCCAATCTATAATAGAGCCGGCAATGAATGAGCATGAGAAAATAAAAGCTATTCACGACTGGGTCGTTAGCCATGTGGAGTATGATAAAACATTGAAGCATTACACTGCTTATGATGCGGTGACACTCGGAGAAACCGTGTGTCAAGGATACTCATTGCTAGGCTATAAAATGCTGAAGCAAGCGGGACTGACGGTTTTAATCGCAGAGGGTACTGTGAATACGGGCGAGCATGCATGGAATATGGTGCAGGTAGACGGTGTTTGGTACCATTTGGATCTAACCTGGGATGATCCGGTCGCAGCAGCATCAGCAGGAAGCCAAATCACGGCACAAAAAGTTTCGCCAAGCGAGAGTACGATTCGTTATAACTATTATTTGAGAACGGATGAGGAACTGCGCGTTGATCACCAGTGGACTAGAACTTATCCTGCTGCAAACGTCTCCTATGCGGATACGATTCGTGAGCTGGAGAAGCAAGGGGGACAGGCGGAGCGCAGCCGCTTCAGCAGGCTGAAGATCGCACTTGGCTTGCACTGGCTTGAACCGGAATATACGGTATCAAGCTCAGCGCAGCTGAATCAAGTTATACAATCGGCGCTTGATTCCAAGGCAGGGAGCCTGTCATTCCGATATGAGCAAGGCGATCAATTCCCAGCAGCTTTAAAGGCTGCCTTCAAACGTATAAACGTTGCAGTTGGTTATCGGGCAAGCTATGAGCCTTATGCTGGCGATCAATCACTTCTTGTTAATCTTCAGCTGGAATATACGAAATAATAGGATGAGGTGCAGAGGGCTGCACCTCATTTTGTTCAAATAGGAAAGGGGGTGCATCTCTGCACCCCCTTTCCTATTTGAGTAAATCAATTATTGCTCATTTTTTCTCGCAGCGGTCATTTGCTGCCATACAGAGCCGGCTGCTTCTTCACCGCGTTCAATCCGTTCAAGCGCCATTTTGGCTTGAAGCTGAATTTCAAATTCATTATCGTTAGCAGCTTGACGCAGCGCATCGATCGCAGATTCATCGCCTGCTTCATAGAGGAAGCGTGCTGCGCGCCAGCGGACAAGCTTGTTTTTGTCACGGAGCGATTCAATCATCGGTCCAACCGCAGCGGGATCACCAAGATCAGACAGCGTGTCGCCAGCCGTCCTTCTAACGGAAGTTGAGGAATCACGCAGCGCCATAAACAAATATGGCAGCGCTTCAGGCGCTCGCAGATCGCCAAGATAGATAACGGCAAGACGACGAATGGATGTGTTCTCATCCTGTATCGCTTGTGCAAGCAAAGGCAAACCTTCTATAGCGGAAACATATCGCTCCAATGCTGCGTAACGAACCTGCCAATCCGATGAGGCGAACTGCTCTTGCGCTTGTTCAAAAGTTAGCGGAGCTGGCCTTACGACAGCTGGAGCTTCGCCTTCAGCACCAGCATTCCCTTGCTCAATAGCTGCTTGCACAAGAGTATCCAATCTCTCACTCGAATAGGAAGCTTCCAGCTCGCGTACAATTTCAGCTGCAATCTCCTCGGGTTCTCCGTATCGAACGCCAAACTCTTCCAGCTTGCGCTCGCGAATCATGCCTGAGCCAGCGGCAAGGTTAACCGCCTCGCCAAACTGTGGCGGAAGCGCTGAACGTGCCTCGATGTCTCCCATTCTTACGCGCACCTGCATCGGAATGCCGCGATACATTTGAACGAGCACCTGCGCTTCGCCAAAGCTAGTTGAAGGCCCACTCCCGCTGCCCTCGCCGTTGTCGCCATCAGCAACCTTCTGCAGCAATTGTCCTGCTTCAGCGAGTATAGCTGCCCAATCTGCTCCAGGCTTGCGGTCAAGCGCAATAAAGTCAGCTGTACGGAATAAGCTTTTCACTCCGTTTATTTGCAAAAGCTGCTGAAGCAGCTCAGGAGCGTCGCTTGCTTCACTCGCTTTGTAGGTGAGTCTGCGTCCGCGAGGGAGCATCTCATCGACGTTCAGCTTCATGGAATTGGGACTCGGCGTTGGTTCTATTGAAATTAGTTTCATAAGGAAACCTCCTGGGCTAATTGATATTTAGACGCTCATCTGCTTCATTTATGTAACAAATGCTGCGTCGAAAGCGTAATCTTATGTGTAAATGCTTTATAACCAAGTGTAACTGATTTTATGTTAGGATGCGAACGATGAAACGAGAGATTGTCTCTAATTCACATTTCTGTATAGACTGTCATACGAGTGCGTGGATGATTTCGCATAAATAACATATTTGCATTGAGTACCGCTGGCTTGGTATCTTAATAAAACAAGAAATGAATGCGAAGGAGGGATGGACGGTTGAAGTTAAAACGATTTGCTAATATAGATCCTATCGAGCAGCACACTTCAATGAAGCAGTTCAAAAGATGGCGTCAGGAACGCATTCGCAAGCTGAGAATGAAAGATTATTCATTCACCGTTCCGACTGTTGAACCTGACATCGCATACTTGGAGAATAACCGAAAATGGCCTTCTATTACTTGGGTAGGGCATTCTACTTTTTTTATTCAGTTCGGCGGATTGAACATTATTACAGACCCTGTGTGGTCGACTCAAATGGCATTTCAAAAAAGACTTTCAGCGCCAGGTATCAAGGTAGAGGACGTTCCGCCTATTGATATCGTGCTTATATCGCATTCCCATTATGATCATTTAAATATAAATTCGCTGCGCAGGCTGGTTGGCGCTAGACAATTGCTTGTGCCTGCAGGACTTGGTGCCAAGCTTCGCAAGAAGGGCTTTCTTAGAATTAAGGAGCTGCACTGGTGGGAATCCGTTATGTATAATGGCGTAAAATTCACATTTGTGCCTTCACAGCATTCGACTCGACGCAATCCATGGGATACGAATAGCTCGCATTGGGGAGGCTTTGTCATTGAGCGTCCAGCATCACGCAGCGAGAAGCTTGTAAGCCATGTTCGTGATACTTTTGAGGCCGGTGACGAATCAGTTGCAGAGTCGCGAGCGCAAATCGCAAGCGCGTCCGAGCCGGCAGCTGCTCGGAGTTGTCCGTTTTTTAGCGGTGCAGCTTCCGTCGAGCGGCCAGTCATATCTGATTTTCCGACTATTTATTTCGCGGGGGACAGCGGTTATTTTCAAGGCTTCAAGGAGATCGGCCGCCGCTTCCCGGTTGATGTAGCGCTATTGCCGATTGGAGCTTATGAGCCGGAATGGTTCATGGCGCCGCAGCATATTACGCCGGAGCAAGCGCTCCAAGCCTTCGAGGATTTGGATGCCAAGTGGTTTATTCCTATGCACTATGGTGCGTTTAAGCTTGCGGATGATACGCCTCGTGAAGCGCTCGATCGCTTGGAGGCTGAACGCAGAAAACGATGTATTTCTGACGAGCGAATTCTAGTTCTGCCGCATGGCGAGACATGGCGTATGTCCGGGAAATAACAAACTAGGACAAAGGTTTGCCAAATTCGAGCAATGACGACGGTAAACGAAACCGTTATACTTGCTAAGTATAAGTATGCATAGTGGAATAATTTTAGGGAGCTTAGGTTTGCATGCGTAAATCTAAGCTCATCTTACAAAGCAAGGTACCTATAAGGAGGAGCAAGAAATGATTCATGCAAACATTCGTCTAGGCGTTATCGGTGCAGGTGCAATCGGTAGTATACATATGCAGACATTCAATAAAGTCGAAGGCATCGATGTTGTTGCTGTAACGGACGCTTACCTTCCGCTTGCTGAGCAGCGTGCTGCTGAGTACGGTATTGAAACGGTTCATCCAAGTCCGCAATCGCTGCTTGAAGACTCATCGATCGATGCAGTCGTTATTGGTGTACCTAACCAATTTCATGCCGAGCTTGCTATTGAAGCACTGAAGCAAGGCAAGCATGTTCTGCTGGAGAAACCGATGGCCATTGATTCCGAAGCAGCGCGGTTAATCGTAGAGGAAGCTGAGAAATCAGGTAAAATATTAATGATGTCGCATCAAATGCGCTGGACTGGACTAAGCCGCGCACTTAAGCAGCGAATTGATAACGGCGATGTAGGCCATATCTATAATGCAAAGGCAGGCTGGTTCCGCAAAAAGGGCATTCCCGGCTGGGGCTCATGGTTCACTCGCAAAGACCAAGCAGGCGGTGGCCCGCTAATTGACATCGGAGTTCATATGCTAGATCTTTCGCTTTATCTCATGGGCAATCCGAAGCCTGTTTCCGTATACGGCTCGACTTATGCAGAATTTGGTCCTAACCGTCTTGGTACAGGGACATGGGGTACGCCAAATTGGGATGGGTACTATGACGTTGAGGATCTAGCCTCGGCGCTTATAAAACTTGATAATGGAGCGACCTTGTCGCTTGAGGTTAGCTGGGCTGCACATTCAGCCTTCCTGCCGGAAGATCCATTTATTCATTTGATGGGAACAGAGGGCGGCGTAGCGATTATTGGCAATAACGGCAAGTATGTTACGCATGAGAACAATGAAGTCGTTGAAAGCGACATCACTCCGCTAGAGGGCGAAGAGGATCGGATTCTAATGAGCCGCCATTTTGTCGATTGCATTCGCGAAGGCAGGCAGCCGATTACGTCTGCACTTTCGGGTTACACAAATAACCGTATTCTTGACGCGATATATGAATCTTCCCGCACGGGCAATGAAGTTAAGCTGAAGTGGGATTAATCTTTTTAAAAAAAGACATCACTACCTCATAGCGTATTACTTAAAACCTTCCCTAATGCGACAACTGTATCAAAGTCGCATGGAGGAAGGTTTTTTTATCGTGAGATCTATGAATTAAAAGTAATCCTCGTTGCTGGATTGTCTATCCAAATGCTAAGGCAAAGGCAAAAGAAGGTTCGGTTTCCTTGCATACTGTGGTATAATAGATCAAGATAAAGTGATTTTGTAGTGAAGGACGGGATTAAACGAATGATTAGTACAAGTGGCATAACGCTCCGTTACGGGAAGCGGGCGCTTTTTGAAGATGTTAGCATTAAGTTCACGCCAGGCAACTGTTATGGCTTGATCGGCGCTAACGGCGCGGGCAAATCGACCTTTTTGAAAATATTATCCGGTGAAGTTGAGCAATCGCACGGAGAAGTGCATATAACGCCGGGTGAACGGCTAGCCGTTCTAAAGCAGAACCATTATGAATACGACGAGTCCGTAGTACTTGAGACGGTAATGATGGGTCACAAGCGTCTTTATGAGGTAATGAAGGAGAAGGACGCTTTGTATGCAAAAGCAGACTTCACTGATGAAGACGGCATGCGTGCAGGTGAGCTTGAAGCTGACTTCGCAGACATGAACGGCTGGGAAGCTGAGTCTGAAGCAGCAGAGATGCTAAATGGACTCGGCATTACTCCTGACCTGCATGATAAGAAAATGGCTGAGCTAAGCGGCAATGAGAAAGTCCGCGTATTGCTGGCTCAAGCATTGTTTGGCACACCGAACATTCTATTGCTCGATGAGCCTACCAACCACTTGGACATTGAGTCCATTCGCTGGTTGGAAGATTTCCTTGCCGATTACCAAGGAACTGTTGTCGTAGTCAGCCATGACAGGCACTTCCTGAATACGGTATGTACACATATTGCGGATATCGACTTTGGCAAAATCCAAATGTATGTCGGCAACTATGACTTCTGGTACGAATCCAGCCAACTTGCTTTGCAGTTGATGCGCGGTGAGAACAAGAAGAAGGAAGACAAGATCAAGGAATTGCAGGCGTTTATTCAACGCTTTAGTGCGAACAAATCGAAAGCGAAACAAGCAACTTCGAGACAGAAGCTTCTTGAGAAAATTTCGCTTGATGATATTCGTCCATCTAACCGTAAATATCCGTTTATCCTCTTCAAAGGTGAGCGTGAAGCAGGCAAGCAGCTCCTGCTTGTTGATGGCTTGACCAAAACGATCGACGGCGAGAAAGTGATCGACAATCTGACGATCGCTCTTAATAAAGGCGATAAAGTTGCATTTGTTGGACCGAACAGCTTGCCTAAGACTTTGCTTTTCCAAATGCTTGTTGGTGAAGTTGAAGCGGATGCTGGCAGCTACTCGTGGGGTGTAACAACATCGCAGGCTTATTTCCCGAAAGACAACTCGCCATATTTTGATGGCGTTGATTTGAACCTTGTGGAATGGCTTCGTCAATATTCGAAAGACCCGGATGAAACCTTTATTCGCGGATTCCTTGGCCGTATGCTCTTCTCGGGCGATGATGCAATGAAGAAAGCAAGCGTGTTGTCTGGAGGCGAGAAAGTTCGCTGCATGCTCTCCAAGATGATGCTTGAGGGCGCGAACGTATTTATTTTGGATGAGCCAACGAATCACTTGGATCTTGAATCCATTACGGCTCTGAATAATGGTCTGACAGATACGGATTGTACGATTTTGTTCACTTCGCATGACCATCAGTTCGTACAAACGATCGCTAACCGCATCGTTGAAATTACGCCGAACGGTGTAATCGACCGGATGATGACTTATGACGAATACCTTGAAAGTGCTGAGGTTAAAGCGCTTCGTGAACGTATGTACGCTGTTTAATTTACTATAAAGCGTCAATCAGTGAGGATATTCTCGCTGATTGACGCTTTTTTTGTCTATATGGAGAACCAAATAAAATTCTAGAGGTCTAGATGTCATTTCATTTGCTCACAATATACAGATATGAAGCCTCAATGGCTACGTTATTATTTTCATTAGTTGAAAATACCGTTAAGCTCGGGAGCAGCAGCCTTATCTAAAGTTGTGCAACTATTGGCATAAAATAAGATGGACAAACTTGAAAATTTTTTGGTTGATTTATGCGTAAAAGGGAGTTATACTACGTTTGAAAAGGTTTTCAGAAAAGCTTTTCAGTAAGCACTTTCATAAATGTGAAACATGACTCATTATAATAAAATTCAAACTAGCGCATGTTACATCATTCTTACTCATCAAGAAAGGCGTGCCATTATGAAATCGACTATACGCGATGTAGCAAAATACGCTAATGTGTCCATAAGCACCGTATCCCGGGTCATGAATGCGCCGGAAACCGTAGTGGAAGAGAAACGTATCAAGGTGCTGGAAGCTATTGAGGCGCTTCAATACCAGCCGAATGGATTTGCCAGAGGGTTGATATACAAAAAATCAGACACGCTTGGCGTTATGATTCCGGATATAGAAAATCCGTATTATGCCGGCTTAATACGCGGAATGCAGGATGCGGCTGTTATGCTCAACCATAGTCTGATGATCTGTAATACAGACCGCGACAAGCAGCGGACGATCTCTTATGTGCAAAGCTTTTTTGAGAAGCAGGTAGATGGCATCATATTTACGAGTGATTCATTGCATGAAGAATATTACGAGGAGATGCAGCGCTATCGTCTGCCATTCGTTCTAGCTTCTACCAATGCTCCGGAGTATGATATTCCGTCTGTTGATATTGATGATGAGCAGGGTGCGTATGATGCGGTCAAACATTTAATTGAAGCAGGGCATCGCCGCATAGGTATGATTGGTTTTCCTTTAGGAATCACAATCTCCGGTGAGCCGCGATATACGGGCTTTAAGAAGGCGCTTCAGGAATATAACCTCTCAGAGAACGAGAATTGCATTGAATTTGCTATACATCGATTTGAGCATGCTTATGATGCAGCTGAACGACTGTTCACTCGTTGTCCCGATTTAACGGCTGTTTTTGCAGCTTCGGATGAATTCGCGATGGGTGCGATTTCATATTTGCGCGACAATGGCAAACCCGTACCTGAGCAAATATCCGTCGTAGGTTTTGACAATATCCGAATGGCTCAGATGTTTATTCCTAAGCTAACGACGATAGACCAGCCAACCTATGATATTGGGTATCGATCCGTTGAGAAGCTGCATGAGCTGATTACAACTGGGAAAGTTGAAGTGCTCAGAGAGAAGCTTCCACATCATTTAATTGTGCGGGAGTCAACCAAGTCCTATTTATCATAATCGGGATATGACAATACTTAGCTTGCGAATATGAATAGCGAAACGGCTGTGCCTTTAAATTTTGGCTTTTGTCGTTCGCTTTGACTCATCTCTGAAAAGCTTTTCATATCAATGGAAGCGTTATCTATTTAAAAGATTTTGTTTTCGATAACTATTGAGCATAAAAACAACCTACATTGGCACTTTAAAGGAGGTGAGGCAACAACTTGTTATCTGATGTTAATTTAACGTTTCAAAAGGGCCGAGTAAGTGTAATTTAATTACTGATTACTTAAACATGAAAGGATGAGGTCTATGTACACGAGAAAAACAAAAAAAGCATCGACTGTCTTTATTCTAACGCTAGCGCTTGTGATGACGATTACGGCTTGCGGAGGAAAAAATAATAATACAACGAACCAGCCAACAGAGAAGCCAGCAGAGGGCGGAACGAATGCAGGAGCTGGGGCGGGCGACAGCGCGTTGGCTAAAGCATTAAACGGCGATTTTAAAGGTAAAAAGGTTACGATGTTCGGTCCGTTTACGGATGCGGATGAAGTGAAATTTAACGAAAGCATTAAAGCGTTCGAAGATAAGACTGGAATCGACATCGCGTATGAAGGCTCAAAAGAGTTCGAAGCAACCATTTCGGTACGTGTAAACGGGGGTAACGCTCCTGATATTGCGGATTTCCCGCAACCGGGTTTGCTGAAGGGCTTTGTGAACTCTGGTAAGGTAATTGACGTAAAATCATTCCTTAGCGATGAGTATTTGAAAAAACAATACAACCAAAGCTGGCTCGACATGGCTACGATGAAAGGTACTAGCGGAGACGTAATGTCTGGCGTCTGGGCACGCAGCAGCGTAAAGAGCTTAGTATGGTACAACAAAAAAGCTTTTGCTGAAGCAGGTTATACCGTTCCAAAAACATGGACAGAGCTTATGGCGCTGACTGATCAAATCGCGAAAGACGGCGATCCAGCTTGGAGCATCGGCATCGAGAGCGGTACAGCGACTGGCTGGCCGGCTACAGACTGGATGGAGGATATTATGCTCCGTACAACTACGCCTGAAAATTATGACAAATGGGTATCGGGTGAGCTTCCATTCACAGATCCTGTAGTCAAAAATGCAGCAGAAAAAATGGCTGAAATCTGGTTCAACGAGGACTATGTATACGGTGGAAAAAAATCGATCGCTACAACATCGTTTGGTGATGCAGTTAAGCCGTTGTTCGATAATCCGCCAAAAGCATGGCTTCACCGTCAAGCTGGCTTTATTACAAGCTTCTTCCCAGAAGGCTTGACAGCTGATGATTACGATTGGTTCCCACTTCCAGCCATTGATGAGAAATATGGTCAACCAGCTCTAATCTCAGGAGATATTTATGCTATGTTCAATGATCGTCCAGAGGTTCGCGCTGTAATGGAATTCTTCACAACGGGCGAGTCGCTCAAAGCTTGGATTCAAACAGGCGGCGTAACAGCTCCTATGAATGATGCTGATCCATCATGGTACCCGAACGATCAAGAACGCAGAATGGCAGAATTCGTGAAAACAGCAGAAACGATTCGTTTTGATGGTTCTGACCTTATGCCAGGCGCAGTTGGCGCAGGTACATTCTGGAAAGGCATGACGGACTGGGTAAGTGGGACAGTAGATTTGGATACAGCACTAAAAGAAATTCAAGCAGGCTGGAAAAAATAATTGACTGCTGCTTGAGTGATTTGGGGGCTTCTCGCCGCAAGGTGAAAGCCCCTCTATAATCAGTACAGTAAATGGTGGCTTTTACGAAGAAAGGTTTGCTTCGCAAACCTAAGTTTATGCTTACGAAGAAAGGTTTGTTTTACAAACCTTGGAGGAGGATTCATATGGAATTACAGGCTAGGAAAGGCAATGCTCTGCGGCTACTGTTGTTATCCATACTCGTGCCAGTTATCAATATTGTCATTCACGGGGGCATATTTATACTTTTTCGCGACTCCAACCTTCCGCCTATCCTCAATGCGGTGTTTGCAGTCATATGGGGAGCAGTTGGTATTTATTCGATTTACTATTCGTTTAACTGGGTAGTTGAGAAGTATCCGGATCAATGGAAGCGGAGAATATTGCCTTTTGTATTTGTTGGCCCAGCGGTGCTGCTGCTTGGTTGGCTGCTTGTCTTTCCGACATTGCGGACGCTATACTTAAGCTTTTTTGATGCCGGCTCGGTCAATTTTGTCGGTTTCGCCAACTATGTAGCTGTATTTACGGACCGCCTTCTCATCATGGCGCTGCGCAACAACTTGCTTTGGGTGTTCTTTGGCACACTGGCTTGTGTTAGCTTAGGTCTTTTAATTGCGATACTTGCCGATCGAAGCAGCTTCGAGAAGCTGGCTAAGGGTCTCATATTTATGCCGATGGCGATTTCGTTCGTAGCGGCAGGCGTTATCTGGAAATTTATTTATTACTATCAGCCAGGCAATGAGCAAATTGGTCTGCTGAATGCGATCGTCGTGAAATTTGGCGGGGAACCGCAGGCGTGGCTCAGTATGATTCAGCCGTGGAATAACCTGTTCCTTATCGTTATTCTCATTTGGATGCAAACAGGTTTTGCGATGGTTATTTTCTCAGCTGCGATTAAGAGCATCCCAGAGGATATGCTGGAGGCCGCTCGGATGGATGGCGCAGGCGAGGTTCGCATTTTTTTCAAAATCATGATTCCTTACATTGCGGGAACTTTGTTGTCCGTTACAACAACGATTATTGTGTTTACACTCAAAATCTTCGACGTTGTAATGATCATGACAGGCGGACAATATGAGACGGACGTTGTGGCAACACAGTTCTATCGCCAGCTGTTTATGTACCAAAATGCTGGTTATGGTTCAACCTTAGCCATTGTGCTTCTCGTTGCTGTCATTCCAGTCATCATAATCAATCTGCGGCAGTTCCGTAGAGAAGGAGGGTTCTAATATGAGCAGGAACAAAAAATCCCGTAAGTCCAAGTGGCTCGTGAATACAGTGCTAGCTGTCATATGTCTCATTTGGACCATCCCGACGCTCGGTCTGCTCGTTTCCTCTTTCCGGCCTGCAGCAGATATATTATCTACAGGCTGGTGGAATATACTGCCTCATCGGGATTGGAGCACAACAGAGCAAATTCAGCTGCCCAAGGACACCGATCTTCGTGAGCCAATTAAGGTGAATGGAGCTACGTTTACCGATGATCAGCTGCGTGCGGGTGTGGAGCTTAACGGTGAACGATTGATTTGGGAAAACCGGAGAGCTAGACTTCTGAATGTACAGGATAAGCAGTGGACGATTATTTCAAATTTTACAACACAGAACTATGAGACGGTGCTGGGTGGAAAAACGTATTCCATCACGATGCCAGATGGTACGACCAAGACAGAGAAGGGCAGCGGTATGTCGCGTTCCTTCTGGAATACGATTGCGGTTACAGTACCAGCTACCGTAATTCCGATTTTCATCGCATCCTTTGCAGCTTATGCTTTTGCTTGGCTTAAGTTCCCAGGGAGAAAGACATTGTTTGTCATTGTTATCGCTTTGCTTGTCGTGCCTTTGCAGGTAGCGCTCATTCCGATTTTGCGCGATTATACATCGCTTGGACTGAACGGCACATACTTTGGAATTTGGCTTGCACATACGGCGTTTGGTTTGCCATTGATCACATATTTCATGTACACATCAATTAGTCAGCTGCCCAAGGATTTGTTCGAATCGGCATTTATGGACGGGGCAACGAACTTTACGATTTTCAGCAGGCTCATCCTGCCGCTATCCGTCCCTGCACTAGCATCGATCAGCATATTCCAATTTTTATGGGTATGGAATGATTATTTGATATCCCTTATATTTCTCGGAAGCCAGCCTGAAGTGCAAGTATTGTCAATGAATATTGCAAACATGGTAGGCTCCAGAGGCAATGACTGGCACTTGCTTACGGCAGCAGCATTTGTTTCGATGCTCATGCCGCTCACCGTATTTTTTGCACTTCAAAAATACTTTGTACGCGGGATGCTTGGCGGCTCCATCAAAGGGTAACAGCAGCAAAAGAATGGCGCAGCGTCTGGACACGGTGTCCCCTCGCGCGCCATTTGTTTTGTATAGAGAGAAGGAGAGATTAGAATGCAGATAAAACCGGCTTGGTGGAAGGAATCCGTTGTTTATCAGGTTTATTGGCGCAGCTTTAAAGATACAAACGGGGATGGTATTGGTGATCTTCGAGGTGTTATTGAAAAGCTGGATTATATTCAATCGTTAGGTGTGACAATGGTCTGGATTAATCCATTTAATGAATCCCCAGACAAGGACAATGGTTACGATGTGTCCGACTATTATACGGTAATGAAAAAGGCAGGTACGATGGAGGACTTTGATCAGCTCGTTGCGGAGACGCATGCAAGAGGCATGAAGCTGATGATGGACGTCGTCGTTAATCATACATCGAATCATCATCCTTGGTTCATCGAATCTCGTTCCTCGATCAATAATCCGAAGCGAGATTGGTATATTTGGCAGGATGGTAGAGAGGGCGAGCCGCCTACGAATTGGCGTTCTTATTTTAACCCTTCCAGCTGGGAACTCGATGAGACGACAGGGCAATATTATATGCATTCCTTTGCGATCGAGCAGCCGGATTTAAACTGGGCAAACAAAGAAATGAGAATGGAAATCTACAACATGCTGCGTTTCTGGCTGGATAAAGGAGTAGACGGGCTGCGGCTCGACGCTCTGGCGTTGCTTTCTAAGCCAAACAGCTTCAGCGATGTAGAAGATCCACATGACATCAGATATTTAACACATAATCCGGGACTGCATGATTATTTGCAGGAAATGAACCGTGAGGTTTTCCGGCATTACGATATGATGACGGTCGGTGAAATTGCGTTCGCAACACCGGAGACAGGTCCTTTGTTCGTTGAAGAGGAGCGTATGGAGCTGAATACGCTGTTCCATTTTGAAGTTGCGGATGAAATGCCGGAATGGGATATGGTTCGTTACAAGCGCATCCAGAAGCAGTGGGCGGAGGCTTTGGCTGGCCGAGGGTTTGGCTCGCAGTTTCTAAATAACCATGATCATACGCGGCAAGTATCTCGTTATGGGAATGACGAGGAATTCCGCGAGGAATCAGCTAAGCTGCTTGCTACGATGGTCCATACGCTTCCAGGCATTCCATACATTTATCAAGGCGAAGAAATCGGTATGACAGGCGTAAGGTATGAAACGATCGGCGATTATAAAGATATTGCTATGATTAACAGATATGTGGAGGAAGTCGGCAAAGGCAAAGATCCTGCGGCAGTGTTTCGTTCTTTGCAGCCGCTTAGCCGGGATAACTCCAGAACGCCAATGCAATGGAATACGGAGCTTAATGCAGGTTTTGGCAGCGCCGAGCCATGGATAAAGGTTAATCCAAATTATGAAGAGATTAATGTAGAACAAGCGGAAAAAGATCCAAATTCGGTATTAGCTTTTTATCGGAAGCTCATTGCGCTTAGAAAGAGCAATCCAGTCATGGTTTATGGCGACTTTACAGATATAAGTGAAGATGATCCGAATCTATATGTTTATGTTCGAGAGCTGGAGGGAACCGAATGGGTTGTGCTTTTGAATCACGGAGAAGAAGCCCGAACCTTTACATTTTCGGATTCTTTTTTTGGAGAGGAAGCTTTGAAGCTGAAGCTGGTGCTTGGTACGTATGAGAATACATTAAGCACTTGGGATGACGAAGGGCGAAGCATTGAGCTGAGGCCATTTGAAGCGCGAATCTATGAAGTAATCACCTAACTCAGCGTGAGCGTGCGATTATAAAGAAATGGTGGAGCAGAAGAAACCCTGCCCCACCATTTTTTTTGTTATGCGCTTAAAGAACGCTTTCTTGCTTTAATGGCAGCTTGCGGCCTTTCCCGTAAGGGATGCAAAGGGGTGTGCCGAATATGGGATCTGCTGTGATTTGGCATTCCATATCAAACACGGTGCGTATTAGCTGTTCGTTCATAATGGCTTCCGGTTTGCCCTGCGCATGTATTTGGCCGTCTTTCACAGCTACAATATGGTCAGCATAACGGCAAGCTAGGTTAATGTCATGCAGCACCATCACAATCGTACGATTCTCCTGCTCGTTTAAATCAAAAAGCAAATCAAGAATTTCGATCTGATGGGCCATATCCAAATAGGTTGTCGGCTCATCTAGCAATATAGTCGGCGTGTTTTGGGCTAGCGTCATTGCAATCCAAGCACGTTGACGTTGACCACCGGATAGCGAGTCCAGTGAGCGCGAGGACAGCTCGTCCATATGCGTCACTTCAAGCGCTTTTTTGACCATCTTCTCGTCTTCATGCGACCATTGCTGCAGCCAGCTTTGATAAGGATAACGGCCTTGCTTGACGAGCTGATGGACGGTTAAGCCTTCCGGTGCGATTGGACCTTGAGGCAAGATCGCTAGGCGCCTTGCGATTTCCTTGCTCGAGAGTTTGGCAATCTCATGGCCATCAATAAGAATAGAGCCTTCTTGCGGCTTTAAAAGGCGGGCAAGGGAACGGAGCAGCGTTGACTTGCCGCAGCCGTTGCTGCCAATGAATACTGTGATCTTGCCGGGAGGGATCAGCAAATCAAGATTATTGAAAATCGCTTTTTGTCCGTAGGATAACGTAAGATTTTTCGCTTGAATGGAGGACACGATAATCTCTCCCCTTTGCTTATTATTGTTTAATTAAAAACGCACAGTGCGTTATGATCGGTTGCGATGGCGATACAATAAATAGATAAAGAACGGTGCACCTATCGCTGCAGTAAAGACACCGGCTGGAATATCTAGCGGAAGGAATGCAGTTCTTGCGATAAGGTCAGAGAGCAGCAATACGAGCGACCCTATTAAAGCGGACACAGGTATTACACCTCCATAAGACGGGCCAACAAGCTTCCGAGCAATATGAGGCGCCATAAGCCCGATGAAATTAATGGCACCACCTATAGCAACCGCAACACCTGCGAGCGCAACGCTGATGATGAGCAGTATCGTTCTTTTGATTTGGACGGAGCTGCCTACGCTTATAGCAACCTCATCGCCAAGCTCCTGGACATTAAGATGCCGAGCGTAGATAAGCGCAATTGGAAACAAAACGACAAGCCAAGGAAGCAAAGTCCAAAAGTCTCTGTCCCATGAAACACCGTAGATGCTGCCAGTCATAAAAGTAAAGGCTTTGACGGCTACCGCAGTAGGCGTGAAGGATGACGTAAGGATAAGCATGTAGGTAACCGCAGTTAATGCGGTAGCCATTCCGATCCCAATTAGGACGAGCCTGAGCGGCGTGATTCCTTTTCGGTAAGCAAATAAATAAATAAGGAACGCAGCGGCAAAAGCTCCAATAACAGCACTGATCGGCATGAACCGGATGCTAATATGCGAAAAATATAAAATGAATATAACGGTTCCAAGAGAGGCTCCGCCCGTGATGCCGATAATGTCGGGAGATGTCAAAGGATTGCGCACAATACCTTGCAGCAGCGCCCCTGAAACAGCGAGTGCTGAGCCTACCATTACAGCAATCAACACGCGTGGCAGACGAAGTGAAAAAATAATCATCACATCTGACGAATCACCTTCTCCCACAAAAGTAAGTAAGACATCGATAGGATTAATGGTTTTGCTGCCAAGCCCAACACAAATGACGACTGCTGCTAAATTGGCAATTAGCAACATAACGATCACCATTAACGTTCGGCGGTCAAGTTGAAAGGAGTGCTTGCGGCCCCTGAGTGTGATCCATTTATTCATATTAGGATTGGCCTCCTCTTCTAGCGATAAACACGAAGAAAGGAACACCAATAATCGCTGTCATGATTCCCACGGGAACTTCCTTCGGAAATGAAATATATCTTGATCCGATATCAGCAGCAATCAACAATATGCCGCCAAACACCGCGCAGTATGGAATAACCCAACGATAGTCAATGCCAACTAAATAACGCATTAGATGAGGAATAATAATGCCAACGAAAGCTATAGGACCAGCCATAGAGACCGAGCCGCCTGCTAGAAGGACAATAATGATTCCAGCTGCTAATTTGATATAGACGGTTTTTTGACCTAATCCAACAGCAACATCTTCTCCAAGCGCCAGCACGTTCATATGTCTTGCAAGCACGATGGCCGCTATCAAGGCAATACCCATATATGGAGCAGCGGCTGTAAAGATGTTCATGTCGCGTCCTGAGACGGAGCCGACAAACCAATAAAGCACCTGATCAAACGTCTGACCGCTTGTAAGCAATACACCCAGCGTGAGTGAAGAGAAAAAAGCAGTCATAGCAGCGCCGGCAAGCGTAACCTTGAGCGGTGTCAGACCATCGTTGCCAATCGAGCCAAGCGAGTAAACGAGAGTCACTGTAAAGGCTGCTCCTACAAACGCCAGAGTTGCAAAAGTCGTCATGCCGCTAGCTCCGAAAAAGGCAGAGCCGATGACGATGAAGAAAGCGGCTCCTGAATTCACGCCGAATATGCTCGGAGAAGCAAGCTGATTGCGGGTAATTCCCTGCATGAGTGAGCCTGCTACAGCTAGACTCGCTCCGACTGCGGCTGCGATAAACGCGCGCGGCACTCTTGCCGTTTGAATGATGAGCTGCTCCTGAGAGCCATCAAATGCGGTAAATGAAGCTAAAATCGTGCGCCAGCTAATATTCGTTACTCCAAAAGCGATGCTGCAAACGATACCAGCAGCAAAGAGGAGCAAGCCGGCGATCAGCCCTATTATTTTCTGGGCTCGTGTATGTAATAATGTACTCATAATTTCCTCTTTCCTTGATGTCAATTGTGAAGGGTATTCATGATTTAGGACTACTAAAACATTTTAGGGGATCATGTACATAGTGTCAATGAAGTTGAAAATCATTATCAACGGTTATTGACTTTGTTTTATATGGCTGGTATAGTTTCGTTTGTAATAAAACTGAGAATGATTTTCAACATGAAGGGGAGAAAAAAATGTCTTATGTATTAACGAAGAAATTTACTTGGACAGCATCCGCCCTATTGCTTGCACTAGCCGTTATTGTTTCGGGATGCGGCCAATCCGGTTCAAAAAATAACGAAGGCAAATCATCGGCGACAGAAGGAAAGAACGCGTCGAAGACAGAAAACACGAGAGTAATTACGCATGCAATGGGCGAGACAAAAATAGAAGGTAATCCAACTCGTATCGTCGTATTATCTAACGAAGGAACAGAAGCGTTGCTGGCACTTGGCATTAAACCGGTAGGCGCAGTGAAATCTTGGACAGGCGACCCATGGTATGACCACATAAAAGCGGATATGGAAGGTGTTACCGTTGTAGGTGAAGAGAGTCAGCCTAACATCGAGCTGATTGCAAGCCTAAAACCGGATCTTATTATTGGCAATAAACTGCGCCAAGAGAAAGTTTATGATCAACTTAAGGCTATTGCACCTACTGTGTTTTCTGAAACGCTTCGTGGTGCTTGGCAGTCTAATTTCATGCTATATGCTGATACGATCGGCAAAAAAGCTGATGGCGAAAAAATCATTGCCGAATATGACAACCGTGCAGCAGACTTTAAAAGTAAAGCTGGCGACAAGCTCAACCAGAAGGTGTCAGTCGTTCGGTTTATGGCAGGCAAAACGCGTATTTACTTAGAGGATACTTTTACAGGGATTGCATTCTCGAAGCTTGGAATTACACGTCCAGACAATCAAAAATATAAAGATACATTCGTTGAGGAAATTACGAAAGAACGTTTGCCGGAAGTAGATGCTGACATGTTGTTCTACTTCACTTATGAAACGGGTGATGGCAAAGGAACGAAGATGGAAGAAGAGATGTTGAAGGATCCATTGTGGCAAAGCCTTCAAGTTGTAAAAAATAATAAAGCGATTAGAGTGAGCGATGCGATCTGGAATACAGCCGGCGGCGTCATTGCAGCTAATCTAATGCTTGATGAACTTTATAAGATTTATGAAATTAACTAAATAGTCGAATTTTAAAGCAGCCGGTTCTTATACCGGCTGTTTTTTTCTTATAATAACGGGTAAGTTAATTAGGATATGACCGTTCGAATCGATACACTGGATTGTTGCATGGGTGCATAAAAGTGCGCAGCCGGTAAACACTGTTTCTCTAGACCCACTCGGGTGCGTTCCGTTATGATACCGATAGGTTATTTGGATGGTTTTAAAATACATACTTTTATTGCTTGGGGGTATTTAAGCTGAATCAGTATGATGAGATTAAACAGGGCGAGAAGGGTGCTTGGGTCAGTATAGGCGCTTATTTGGGATTATCCGCCATCAAGCTCGTAGCAGGCTACTGGTTCGTATCTGGAGCACTCGTTGCAGACGGCTATAATAACCTTACGGATATTGTTGCGTCAGTAGCCGTACTGATTGGATTACGAATTTCACAGAAGCCGCCGGATAAGGATCATCCATACGGACATTTTCGAGCGGAGACCATTGCAGCACTTATCGCTTCGTTCATTATGGCGACGGTGGGCATCCAAGTATTAATCAGTGCGGTAAAATCCTTGTTTGCTGCTAATCATCATATACCTAATCTAATGACAGCATGGATTGCGCTCTTTGCAGCGGCATGTATGGGCGGGGTTTATATTTATAATCGAAGGCTGGCCCTCCGAATTAACAATCAGGCTTTATTAGCGGCGGCTAAGGATAACTTGTCAGATGCTCTTGTGAGCATAGGTGCAGCTATCGGTATTATAGGATCACAATTTGGCTTGCCATGGCTTGATCCTGTAGCGGCAATAGCTGTAGGTATTATCATATGTAAAACGGCTTGGGAAATCTTTTATAGCTCTACGCATGCGCTTACGGACGGCTTTGATGAGAATGAGCTGTCCTCTCTACGTTCAACAATTGCCAAAACGAAAGGTGTTAAATCGATTAAGGATATTAAAGCTAGAGTACATGGCAGTCATGTACTTGTCGATGTAATCGTTCAGGTTGATCCCGAGCTTACATTGATCGAAAGCCATCAAATAAGTGACGAAATCGAGCGTCGAATGAGCAGGAAGCATAACATAATGAGCATACATGTTCACGTTGAGCCCGATGAGCTAATCGAGAATACAGGGTCAAACAAGCCGGAAAATCATTAAATCCAATCGGTAATTGTTGCCAAATGAGTTCAAAACCAAAATTTATGGTTCAAATGGCATGAAAGGCTGATTCTGCCAAAAGACCTACTCTTTACATGAAAATCATACAATTTAGTTGCAGTGATGGAGTGAATTTCAAGCCTAACTAGGTACTAAGGCATCCTTTTAATTAGGATGTCTTTTTTTTGTGTACATACGACGATTTTATGGTTCTTAAAACCTATTACAAAGAGGGGTTAAATAGGCTTTTTGGTCGATACTTGTCTAATCTAATCGAATTTACAATGAAGCAGAACCGTGAAACTTAAACTGTTTACACACCAAGGAGGCGTAAGGATTGCAACACAGCATGAAAAAAAGGATGGCAACAGCAACGTTAACGGCAGCTTTATTGTTTAGTTCACTTTCAGTTCCAGCAGCGCTGGCAGCTCAGACAACACAAGCAGCAGAGGTACAATCGAGCGTAAATATGCGCACATCACCTTCCACATCAGCATCCATTATTCGCAGTTTAAAGAAAGGCGAACAAATTACTGTGATGGAGAAAGTTAATTCATATTGGTATAAAGTAGCAGATTCTTCAGGTAAGCAAGGTTACATATCAACCTCATCGCAGTATATTGAGCTTCAAACCTCGGTTCCTGCACAAGACGGCAATGCAGTCGCTCTATCGTCTGTTTCTTTCCGAAAGGCGGCATCGACATCGGGTGAACGCATTCGTTATTTGAAGAAAGGCGAGCAGGTAACTATCGTAGAAAAGACAAACAGCTATTGGTATGAAGTGAAGGATGGCAACGGTGTTCGCGGCTATGTAAGCACAGATTCTTCCTACTTGAAAGTAACTGGGACTATTCCTGGTGGGAATACTGGGGGGAACACGGGCGGCAACGGGGGCGGAACAGTTACGAATCCTGATGTATCAAAAGATAAGCAGGTTGAGAAAATCATAGCTGCAGGGATGAAGTATTTAGGCACCCCTTATGAATACAGCTCTGATCGCAACACGACGACAACTTTTGATTGCTCCGATTTTGTGAGACAAGCCTTTCTTGATGGCGTCTCTCTGAAGCTCCCTGCTGACTCTCGTCAGCAAGGTCAGTACGTAAAGGATAAAGGTTCTATTACGACCAACTGGAAGCAGTTGAAACGCGGTGATATCGTATTCTTTATGTCCTATAAAGGAACGAAGGCATCAGCCTATAATGGCATTGATAAATCTAAAGCTACGATTACTCATGACGGTATTTATTTGGGAGACGGCAAAGTATTGCATACGTATTCGAAAGAGGGGGGCGGCGTTACCGTCAGCAGTATTGAAGGTACCCATTGGGAGTATCGTATTCTGTTTGGTGGAAGCGCGTTGTAACCTCAAAAAAGCCAGTTAGGATTTAATCCTAACTGGCTTTTTTACATCTGTATGAAATTGCTTATGAATCTATTTGAATTTTCGCATTATCGTTATGTTTAATTTGTTCGTTCTGGACTGCTTCAGCTTCTTTGTCCTTGAGCGCTTTCTTCTTGTTACGTCTCTTGCGAAGTAAAAGATAAACAATGAGAATAGGCACGGCTCCTAAAAAAATATACAAGGAAACATCCTTAACCATGCTTTCCGCAGCGCGTCCGTAGAAATAAAATAATGATCCAACAATATAGAACTTTAAGCCCCGGCCAATTGCTGCGTAACCGATTAATCTCCAAAGAGGGAAATTTAAGCAACCAGACAATATTGTAAATACTTTGAATGGAATAGGTGTGAAAGAGCCGATAAGAATGGCTGCTTCGCCATTTTTCTGAAACTTATCCGTAGCGGCATCGATCCATTCTTTTTTTAGAAATTTATATAGAACGGATTTGCCCATAATCTTTCCCAAATAATACCCGACAGGTGTACCTAGGAGGCAGGCGATATAGCCCACAGTGGCCAGCCATAATGCTGTAGATGGATTGAGTATGCTTAATGAGACTTGAAGAAAAAAAGCAGGAATGGGAAATATAACTGCGTCTAGAAACGAATGAATAAACAATCCGAGTGGACCGAAATCCTTTAAAAAATCGACTACGGCTTGAAACATTACCAGGCTCCCTTTCCATCAACTAACCTGCACATAAAGCCTGCTTTTACGAAATATACCGTGTGTAAATTCCACTTATGCTAACATATGCTGCAGCTTGTTGAAAAAGCGCTTTAGCGCTTGATATTTTAATTATAGCATAATTTTTTCGCTTAAGAAGATGATACTTGTCATGTGTTTCATCTCCGCTTCTCTAGTTCCTCTAGACCAAGTGCTTAAGAACGAATACGTGATAACCTGCTTACAGGTTTCAACGTCTTTTTCAGAATATTCCCCCAAGCATTTACAATTCTTATGATTATTGATGATTTAGAGACATTTACGTTGTTAGAAATAAAAAAAAGCCCGTTACGGGAGCCGTAAACGAGCGAAGATTACTACAAAAAATAGAGCTGCAGCTACTCCCGAATTTGACGGCGAGAGACACCGCTTTGCTGTGCAGCCTGTATGACGCGTCGCCGTACTTCCTCAACGACTCTCGTGTTGAATACGCTAGGAACGATATACATAGGGCTCAGTTCTTCATCGCTTATAACGGAGGCAATGGCTTCCGCTGCCGCAAGCTTCATTTCTTCATTAATCGTAGCAGCGCGGCTATCGAGCGCTCCACGGAAAATTCCCGGAAAGCAGAGGACATTGTTAATCTGATTAGGATAATCCGATCTCCCCGTAGCAAAAACAGCGACGATATCCTCAGCTAGTTCAGGGCGTATTTCGGGCTCTGGATTCGCCATTGCGAAAACGATTGGATCTTTTGCCATCGTCGTAATATGCTCTCGCGTCAATATGCCGCCGGCCGAAACGCCTATAAAAACATCAGCGCCGTTTAGCGCTTCAGCTAAACCGCCTGTGATTCGCTCTTGATTCGTATGATTAGCATACCACTGCCACATCGGGTTGTCATAAACACAGTCAGCGGACAATATCCCAGCCCGATCCACACCGATAATATGTTTTGCTCCTCCGGCGATCAGCATTTTTGTACAAGCGGTTCCTGCTGCCCCGATTCCGCAAATAACGATGCGAGCCTCTTGGAGGCTGCGATTTGTCAGCTTCAGCGCATTTAGCAGCCCTGCGTATAATACGACCGCAGTACCATGCTGATCATCATGAAAGACAGGGATATCAAGCTCCTGCTTTAACCTTTGTTCAATTTCAAAGCAGCGAGGGGAGGAAATATCCTCCAAGTTGATGCCGCCAAAGGCAGGCGCAATGTTTTTGATCGTTGCAATGATGGTTTCGGTATCCTGCGTATCGAGGCAGATCGGGAACGCATCGACATCGGCAAATTGCTTGAACAGCATCGCTTTGCCTTCCATGACTGGCATAGCTGCATACGGACCGATATTGCCGAGACCAAGCACCGCGCTCCCGTCGGAAACGACGGCAACCATATTTCTTTTTATGGTAAGCGTATAAGCTTTGGATGGTTCTTCAGCGATCGCTTGGCATACTCTAGCCACATCCGGCGTATAGACACGGGACAAGTCATCGCGGTTTTGGATCGGCGTTTTCGGCTGAATTGAAATTTTCCCTCCAAGATGAAGCAAGAAGGTACGGTCGGATATATGAACGAGCCGAATGCCTTCTAAAGATTTCAGCGCTGTCGTAAGCCGTTCTGCTGCGCCGTGCTCCGATATTTTCACAGTTAAATCGCGCAAGCTTTTGTTTTTGTCCGTATGTATGACATCTATGGCGATAATATCGCCTTTGGCTTGTTCGATTGCTGTAGCTGCTCGGCCAAACTGCGCAAGATTCGTATCAATTTCCAACCTCAAAATAATCGTTTTTCCGTCTGTCATCTTCGAACTCATAATAAACAGCTCCCTTCATCAGTTATACTATTTGGATAAGGGCATACAATTTATGCTTCATTCTTATTTTAAAAAGAAAACCGTCACTGCATCAGTCGCAGGACGGCGTTCGGACAACTCGTGGGGTCGTATTGTTGATTGCGTTTGGTAAGCAGGCTGTCTCTAAACTGGCCTGAAGCGTAGGGCTCATGGATAAGCTTGAACCACTTATCGACAGTATCGTTCGAATCGAGCATTTCTCCAAATCCGTTATTGATGAAATATTCGCAGTTCTCTTCTTCTTGTCCAGGAATCGGCTCATAAAACAGCATTGGAATTCCTTTGCTCATTCCTTCTGTGCAGGTCATGCCGCCAGGCTTCGTAATTAGAAGATCGGAGACATCCATCAGCTTGTTCACCTCGCGAGTGAAGCCAAGTATACGAATGTTCGGATGCTGAAAAAGGGGATCGGCAAGCATTTTTTCCTTCATCTTCTCGTTTGAGCCAACGCAGTAAATGAGCTGTGTGCTTTCGCGCCATTTGGTCATATATTCAAGGGCATTGTCCTCGTATAAAATTCCCCATCCGCCGCCCATTATGAGTACGGTCGGCATGTTTTTTAAATCAAATTGCTCTCTAATCTCTTCTTTCTCGTATGTATGCCAGAAGTTGGGGTGAACAGGGATTCCTGTTACTTCAATTCGGTCTGTTGTAACCCCTTTTTCCATGAGCCGCTCTTTCACAAGCTCGCTTGAAACGAGGTATTTATTGACTTCTTGGTTTACCCATGACCCATGTGCATCATAGTCTGTAATAAGCGTATATAACCGTATGTCTAATCCTAGACGTTTGAGCCGAGCAACGACAGCATTCGGTACAGGATGGGTGCATACGATTAGTTCTGGCTTCAGCTGGGATATGACCTGTGACGTTTGGGTATAAAACACACGATGAAGCGCAAGCTGTGTAAAGCGGTTAAGCGACTTCTTATAGTTGCTGCGGTACATAAGACCGACCATCTTTGGTTGTTTGCTTACCGTTTTGCGATATGCAGATATAATCCACGGACCAAGCACCGGATTAAGGAAATTTCCTAACTCGATGACGCGGGTCTGAATCCCCGGACTTAATTGCTTGAGTCCGACAGCGAGCGCATAGGCAGCTTGGGTATGACCAGAGCCAAAGCCTTCAGAGAGCAGAAGCACTCTTTTCTTACGCATTCATTCCACCTACTTTTCTAATTCCATATTACGATGCAAGTGCGACTAACACAAGTTTTATCCGCTAGGGTTGCGAATAATGTGGTGGATAAATTATCCTAGAATGAAGATGTACACATTATTATTATATGTAAATAAGTAGACAACTATATTTACATATATTTTACAAGCAAATATAACATAATAAAGTGAGGATGGTTCAATATGGAACGTAATAACCAGGTTGACGATAGTTTGAAAATAGGGGATAACGTTAGAGCTGAAATCCGGTCCGGTCATTATCTAGGCGAGCTTGTTGAAATTAACGGGCCTCGTGCTCTCGTCAAGGTATTAGCTGTGTTAAAGCATCCTGAGCAAGGTGACCTGCATAATCCTTATAATCCAGACGTGCCGATGTTTCATGAGCGTCGTGCACTAAGCTTTACAGAAAAAACAAATGTTTTGCTGCGTGACGTAAAGCGGCATACAGGCCTTATTCCAGAGTATAACGATTCTTTAAGAGCTGCCGCAGAAGCCGAAATTGCTTCACTGGATCGACTGCAGCGCTGGGCGGCTAAAGGCTTGGAGCAAATGCAGCAGCTCTTAAAGGAATATAAATAGCCTTATATTATTTATTAATGAAGACGGTTTTTAGAGTATCGCGATAAATCACTTGGAATTGCAATCCTTCTGATAAAGCGGCAAGCGGAACATATAACGTGCTTGCTTTGCCAACGGTATGGATGAAAGCAGGCGGTGCATTTAGTGCTTTAACTGTACCGTTTTCACGGAAAGAGGATTGTCCTACCGTTATATCCACCGCTCTATCGGCAACTTTTATAGTTGCCGTCTGCGCAGCGGCGTTCCATTTGGTGGCAGCGCCAAATGCGTCTGCAATGCTCCGTAGAGGTACGAAGGTGCGATTTTGAACAACCATTGGTTTATTTGCGCTAATCATTTCTTTTCCATTAACGACAATAGCAAGAGCAGCCTCGCTATCCTTTGCTCTTGGCTTAACGATACGATAATCTCCCCAAATGGCCTTCGAAAAGGATTTCCCCATTGCAGCATAACCCGCCCTGCTAGGATGTATGTCCCCTTTTGCAATTGAAGTAAAGCTTAGCTCATTATCTATGAAGGAAGATGAGACTTTTGCGATTTTAACATTAAATCCTTCTTTCACAAGCCGTTCGATTATCTGATTTAAACGTTCCCGGAGCTGCTTGATGCTATCCTTCAGAAACAACCGGTCAGCCTCAGGGTAAAGAGGAAAGATGAGCGATCCAACCTTTAATGGAGGAGGTATTGGCAGATATTGATCTGCGATAATGATTTGGGCATTTGGCTGCTGAGAAAGCAGCAATCTTAGAGCTGGCTCAAGCTCCGTCTCGTAAGTGTCCAAAGCCTTGTCCAGCACAGCTATCGTCTCGGCATGATCGGCACCCTTATTTAGCTTGTCGAGAACAGCATACAAGTCGTTGCCGCCTATTGTCATTACGATTAGATCAGCTTCACTTAAGGCAGAGCGGAGCAGCGATGTTTCAGCAAATATTCGCTCTGCGCGTGGATCGGGCAGTCCGCTCTGAATATCAGAGCTTTTTACGCTGGCACCGCTCACAACAGCTTGAATCCATCGCTTTAATCCTGATGTTCGGAGCCCTAGCACCCCATAATTGATGTACTCTGCACGAAGTCCATGGAATAGAGCTTGTTCGTATACATGCTCTACGAAGCCATATGGAATGGATTGTTCGGTAAAGCCATATTCGTAGCCGGCAGTTAATGAATCACCAACCGCGACGATGCGGTAAGTGTGATCATCTTTCTTTTTGTCAACTACAGAGGCAGCATGAGCAGTAGGAGCGTTATTCCCGGCAGTGCTTA
Source organism: Paenibacillus sp. MCAF9 (assembly GCF_052114265.1). Taxonomy (NCBI): domain Bacteria; kingdom Bacillati; phylum Bacillota; class Bacilli; order Caryophanales; family Paenibacillaceae; genus Paenibacillus; species Paenibacillus sp. MCAF9. Next base: position 284,345 of record NZ_JBFREL010000003.1, on the reverse strand, counting down.
TACTTAGTGGAGAGAAAATACCGGTTGTAAGCACGATAGTTATCAATACTGACGATGCAGCGCGAAACGCTGCTTTCCTAAACTTGCTATACAATAAGTACACACTCCTCTGTTAAAATAAAAGGAAATAAAAACTGCAGGGTATGCTATGATGATACTCCGCAGAGAATCGAAGCTAACGGGTAACTAAACAGTGTTCGATAATTGAATTAGTAGTAAAATAGTGCAAACTATTATGAAAATATTAAATTGATTCCGCTTGGGCCTAATGATAAAATAACAGGATAATCGCTATGACGCGGTAAAGGCCGGGTGTGGTCAATTAAACGTTAACGCTCTATAAGAGACGTTTCTGTTTAGCTTAGGAATGTCAAGGAGCAGGCCGGTGTGCCTCGCTGACTACCATTCTATGATAAAACAAGCCAAAAATGAAGCGTAATGCGTATTCATCGGTGCTTAATTTCAACACGTTCACGCTTGCCCAAAAATCTTCTCATAGAAAGGTTGCTCACAATGAAAGAACATATTTTGGGATTGCCGCCGAAGCAGGGGCTCTATGATCCGCAGTTTGAGAAAGACGCATGCGGCATGGGCTTTGTGGCCAACATCAAGGGAATCAAGTCACACAAGGTCATTCGCCAAGCGCTGATGCTGCTCGAGAATATGGAGCATCGCGGCGGTCAAGGCAGCGAACCGAATACGGGAGATGGAGCAGGTATTTTACTTCAAATTCCTCATACATTTTTTGCGGCTGAACTAAAGAAGCAAGAAATTGTACTTCCCGCCGAAGGACACTATGCCGTAGGTATGATTTTTATGCCGCAGGATGAAGAAGCTCGCCGTGCAATTGAGCGTGAAGTGGAAACGATCGTTCAAGAGGAAAACCAATCGGTTATCGGTTGGCGTACGGTTCCAACGGATGATAAGAAACTGGGTGAATCCGCATTAGCTGTTAAGCCTTATGTTCGTCAATTGTTTATCGGCATGAACGACAGCCTGAAGGACAATATGGCATTTGAACGCAAATTATATGTTATTCGTAAGCGCGCTGAGCTTGCGATTCGTTATGCCGGCAAAGAAGGCGGCAATATGTTTTACTTCTCTAGCCTATCCTCCAGAAAAATCGTATATAAAGGAATGCTTACGACAGAGCAGGTGCGTTCGTTCTATACCGAGCTGAACGATGAATCCGTTGTTTCGGCAATGGCGCTTGTACATTCCCGTTTTAGTACGAATACATTCCCAAGCTGGGAACGCGCTCATCCTTTCCATTATATGATTCATAACGGAGAAATTAATACCCTTCGCGGCAATGTGAACTGGATGCATGCCCGTCAAACCTTGTTTGCCTCTGAATTGTTCGGTGATGATATCGAGAAAATCAAACCTGTTATTAACCCGGATGGATCGGATACAGCAATGTTCGACAACACGCTGGAGTTCCTATTCTTGTCCGGCCGTTCAATGGCACATGCCGCAATGATGATGGTGCCAGAGCCTTGGTCCAATCATGAGAGCATGAGCGACGAGCGCAAAGCATTTTATGAATACCACAGCACATTGATGGAGCCATGGGATGGTCCAGCTGCGCTTGGTTTTACTGACGGCGTAAAAATTGGTGCGGTGCTTGACCGCAATGGTCTTCGTCCAGCTCGTTATTACGTAACGAAGGACGATCATATTATTCTCGGCTCCGAGTCTGGAACCGTTGAGATTCCGCCAGAGGATATTTTGTACAAAGACCGCTTGCGTCCAGGACGCATGCTGCTTGTAGATACAGAGCAAGGCCGCATCATTTCTGATGAAGAAGTGAAAGCGGAAATCGAGACCGAGCATCCATATCGCGAATGGCTGAATGAGCATCTTGTTGATTTGGAAGATTTGCCGGAAGCTCCTGAGCTGCCAGAACCAAACCATGCTACTGTTCAAATGAGACAGCAAGCGTTCGGATATACTTTTGAGGACATTCGCAAAGTGCTTGAGCCGATGGCTGGCAGCGGCATGGAGCCTATCGCTTCAATGGGTTATGATGCACCGCTGGCGGTGTTGTCAGAGCGTCCGCAGCGTTTGTACAATTACTTCAAGCAGTTGTTTGCACAAGTTACGAATCCGCCTATTGATGCGATTCGTGAGGAGATTATTACTGCGACAGGTACAACGATTGGTCCAGAACGCAATCTGCTTAATCCAGAGCCAGAGAGCTGCCGACACATCAAATTGGATACGCCTATTTTGTCTAATGAGCAATTCGCCAAGCTGCGCCATGTGCGCCGTCCTGGCTTCCGTTCCATTACACTCCCGATCTTCTTCCCTGCAAATGAGGGTGAGACGGGCTTGCGCGCTGCGCTTACACAAATGTGTGAAGCGGCTGATCGTGTTATTGCGAAGGGACATAATCTGCTTATTCTATCCGATCGTGGCATCGACAAGGAAAATGCTGCAATTCCAGCTTTGCTGGCAGTAGCGGCACTGCATCATCATCTTATTCGCCAAGGTACACGGACAAAGGTTGCTATTTTGCTGGAATCCGGCGAACCTCGTGAAGTGCATCACTATGCATTGCTGCTTGGTTACGGCGTAAGCGCAGTTAACCCTTATCTTGCATTTGAATCGCTTGACGACATGATTAAGCAAGGTTTGCTTCGCGGCGTATCGCATGATAAAGCAGTGAAAAATTATATTAAAGCAGCCACTAAAGGCGTTATTAAAATATTGTCCAAAATGGGTATCTCGACTATTCAATCTTACCGTGGCGCTCAAATTTTTGAAGCGCTCGGCTTGAAAGAAGATGTGATCAACGAGTACTTCACATGGACACCGTCCCGCATCGGCGGCATCGGTCTAGATGTTATTGCCGAAGAGACGTTGAAGCACCATAACCGCGCTTTCGCTGAGCAAGAAGGCGGAGAGAAAGAGCTTGACTCCGGCGGCGATTACCAGTGGCGTAAAGATGGCGAAGACCATTTGTTCACGCCGCAAACGATTCATACGCTGCAAATGGCTTCTCGTGCGAATGACTACAAGCTATACAAAAAGTTCTCTGCGCTTGTACAGGGAGAGGACAAAAAACATCTTACGCTTCGTTCTTTGCTCAAGTTTAAGGAAGGCCGTCAAGCCGTTCCGCTTGAGGAAGTTGAATCGCTTGAATCCATCGTAAAACGCTTCAAAACAGGTGCGATGTCATTTGGTTCAATCAGTAAAGAAGCTCATGAGAGTCTGGCTATTGCGATGAACCGTCTAGGCGGCAAATCGAATACGGGCGAAGGTGGAGAAGATCCAGCACGCTTTATACCAGATGCGAATGGCGACTCCAGACGGAGCGCAATTAAACAAGTAGCATCGGGACGTTTTGGCGTAACGAGCAACTACTTGGTTAATGCAGATGAGATTCAAATTAAAATGGCTCAAGGCGCTAAGCCTGGTGAAGGCGGTCAATTGCCTGGCCTTAAAGTATATCCTTGGGTAGCCGAGGTTCGTGGTTCCACGCCTGGCGTAGGACTGATCTCGCCGCCGCCGCATCACGATATTTATTCTATTGAGGATTTGGCAGAGCTTGTACATGACTTGAAAAATGCTAATCCACGCGCAAGAATCAATGTAAAGCTGGTATCTGGTGTCGGCGTTGGTACGATTGCGACTGGCGTTGCGAAGGGCCGCGCAGATGTTATTATGGTCAGCGGTTATGATGGCGGAACTGGAGCTTCTCCAATGGGCTCGATTCGTCACGCAGGTTTGCCGTGGGAGCTTGGTCTTGCAGAAACACATCAAACGCTAATGCTAAACAAATTGCGTGACCGTGTCGTTCTTGAGACAGATGGCAAAATGATGAATGGCCGTGACGTTGCGATTGCTGTACTGCTTGGAGCAGAAGAATATGGCTTCTCGACGGCTCCGCTTATCGTGCTAGGCTGCATCATGATGCGTGTATGCCAATTGGATACTTGTCCAGTAGGCGTTGCAACACAAAATCCTGAGCTTCGCAAAAAATTTATGGGCGATCCTAGCCATGTTGTTAACTACCTGCGCTTCATTGCTGAAGAGCTGCGTGAAATTATGGCAGAGCTCGGTTTCCGTACCATTCAAGAAATGGTTGGACGCGTCGATATTTTAGAAACGAAGCAGCTGCTTGAGCATTACAAAGCAAAAGGTATTGATCTCTCTGGCTTGCTGTACGAAGCTGATCTACCACAGGATGCAGTTCGCTACAATGTTCAAGAGCAAAACCATGGTCTTGAATTGTCGCTTGATATGCAGAAGCTCGTTCCACTTGCAAAGGCTGCGATAGAGAATGGCGAGCGCGTGCGCGGAACATTCCCAATTTTGAACACGAACCGTGTTGTTGGTACGATTCTTGGCAGTGAAGTTACGCGTAAATACGGTGCAGCAGGTTTGCCGGAAGATACGATTTCTTACCATTTTGTCGGAACGGCTGGCCAAAGCTTTGGTGCATTCGTGCCAAAAGGAATCACGTTGTCAATCGAAGGCGATTCGAATGACTATGTAGGAAAAGGGCTATCCGGCGGTAAAATCATTGTAGCACCGTCACCAAAGGCAACTTTTGTGGCTGAGGACAATGTTATTATCGGTAACACAGCGCTGTATGGTGCTACTAGCGGTCAAGCCTATATCCGCGGTGCAGCTGGCGAACGCTTCGCTGTTCGGAACAGCGGCGCAAATGTAGTTGTAGAAGGTGTCGGCGATCATGGCTGTGAGTATATGACAGGCGGACGCGTCGTTATTCTTGGCCTCACAGGTCGTAACTTTGCGGCAGGTATGTCTGGCGGAGTCGCGTATATCTACGATGAGAAAGGCGATTTCTACAATCATTGCAATCTGGAGATGGTATTGCTGGAGCGCCTAGAAGACTCTGTAGATGTTGCTGAGCTTCGTGGTTTGATTGAATCACATGTTAAGTATACAGAGAGTGCGATTGGTACCCGTCTATTGAATGATTGGGAAGCATCGCTTTCGAAATTCGTTAAAGTTATTCCTAAGGACTACAAGCGTATGCTTGAACAGATCCGCAAGGTTGAAGATACAGGCTTAGTGGGCGAAGCAGCACTTCTTGCAGCGTTCGAAGCGAACAAGAAAGAGCTTGCACGCGCAGGCGGCAAGTAATTCAGACTTATTTTATAAATCGTATTTACGAGTCAAGGGACTGTCCCTGAAGTAGCTTCATTACTTCAGACGACAGTCCCTTTTGTTTTTCGACAAAATGCCACCAAATTAGAAGAAAGCCGCGCCCATTAACCGACATATTCCATCCGCGGACTCGGGTATAATGATGTTAATATATCTATCATTATTAGTAATTTATATGTAGTTGGTCAGAGGTTAAGAGATAAAGTAGAGATGGATAGCGGAGAGGCGGCTTAGGACGCAGCCGTCACTGTACTTGAAATAGATTTCTTGCTAGAGGAATAGGCATTAATAGAAATGGAGTCCAGTATTTGAGCTGTAACAAGGATTGTTATTGCTATTAGGTATGATGGAGGAATTAAGCATGGCGACGAATTCAAATGATGCCTCGCGCAACCACATTAGGCTACGCTTCACAGAGGGCGTTAAGGCAGAGCTGCGGCTAATTAGTAAAGATGGACAATTGTTGACGCCATCTACGACTACAGTACTTCTACTTAATTTAAGCCAAAATGGTTTATGCTTCTTATCCGGCTTGCAATTACCGATTCAATCCAATTATCTTGTTGAATTTCGAATGACGATTTCGAATGTACAGATTATGATTCGCGGTCGGATCGTTTGGAATTTGAAACAAGATAATCAATTCGCTCATGGCGTGTTATTTGAATGCTCGAATACGCTTCGCTCTCTTATTATTGGTGTCATGAACCAAGAAATATTAGAAAGTCAGCCACAGCAGAAAAAAATTCATTATTTATACAGCAGATTATTGAATACAAAACGGCTGTATTACAGTAGTTAACGATCTGATAGGAAGTAGCATTCAATAACAACGTAGAAGGGGGACATGCTTTGAAAATTATTTTGTTATCAGGCGGGTCTGGGAAGAGATTATGGCCTTTGTCGAATAGTAGTCGAGCTAAACAATATTTAACTGTACTGGAGAGTCCAAACGGCGGCATGGAATCAATGCTGCAGCGTATATGGCGCCAGTTGGAAGAGTCGGATTTGCAGGAGCATACTCGCATTTCGACTTGCCGTGAGCAGGTGGAGATTTTACAAAGACAGGTAGGTGCAAAAGCACCGCTTATCATTGAGCCTGAGCAGCGCGACACGTTTCCTGCGATAGCGCTATCCGCTGCTTATTTGTATTCAATCGCGGGCGTATCTTTAAATGAAACGGTCATTGTCATACCCGTTGATGCTTATGTAAGCTGTGATTTTTTCTCATGTATAAGAGGACTTCCAAAGCTGATCAGAGAAAGCAAATCTGAGCTGCTTATGGTTGGGACTAAGCCAAGTTATCCGTCAGAGCAATATGGATATATCGTTCCAGAAGCCAATCGGCACAGCAATGAGGATGACAGCTATGAACGTAGGGTACACACATTCAAAGAGAAACCGTATGAGGCTGAAGCTAATCAATTAATAAAAGGCGGAGCGTTATGGAATAGCGGTATTTACGCTTTCAAGCTTGATTATATGATAACTTTGCTCATGAATCGCAGGCTGCCTATCCATTATGATGAACTATATAAACAGTATACGAAAATTCCTAAATCAAGTTTCGAAATTGAAGTATCGCAAAAAGAAACCTCTCGTTCAGTTATTTGCTACGACGGTGAGTGGAAAGATCTTGGCACATGGAAAACATTATCCGAGGAGCTGGCCTTTGAACGACTAGGCATGGGCGAAATATCGGATGACAGCGAGCAATCCCAGCTCATCAATGAGCTGGACATTCCTATCTCCATTATTGGGCTTACGAATGTGATTGTTGCGGCAAGTCCCGACGGCATCTTGGTTACTAGCAAAAATGCGAGTACTGAGCTCGATGCGAAGCTTAAGCTCATGAATGAGCGTCCAAAGTATGAGGAGCGCAGGTGGGGGCATTCCAAGATTGTTGATTCCGTTGTCTTGTCATCAGGAACTCATTGTGTTACAAAACGGGTTTTTGTTGCAGCTGGCCAAAATATAAGCTATCAAATGCATTTTAAGCGAAGAGAAGCGTGGACCATTATCTCAGGAGAGGGAGTGCTGATTCTGGATGATCTGTACCGTCACGTTGAGCCAGGCGATACCGTATCGATTCCGGAGAGAACGAGGCACAGCCTGCGGGCAATAACGGACGTTGAGCTAATTGAGGTTCAAACAGGCAAACAGATTAATGAGGATGACATTATAAGGCTTGGAACGACATGGGATGAAATCACTAGTCAATTAAATAGTGTATAATATGCTGTTAAAGCATGTTTGGATGGATTGCAATCGACGTTATGATAGAACTTCTGCCATTTAACGCTTAATGCCGTTTTTAATGTTGAGGTTGATACAATCATTACGAAAGAGAGAGGGAGCGATCTATCGAATGATATGTTCAAAGGACCGTTTTTATTGTGTTAGTTGCGGGGAGATGCTTTTAAGTCCTGAAGCAGATATTTTGTTTCGAACAGGATTTTTCCGAGTGGTACATCCAATGGGTTATTGCTTAACATGCAGCGTGGAGCAGGATAGGCTGGATGCTATAGTAGGATCGCCGGGTAAGACCAGTAACTATGACTATAAAATGTTCCTTCGTGCAGATGCGAAAGTTGCCGAACATGTTATACAGCCCTATCGCACAAATGATAATGAGAGCCTCTGCCCTACAGTTTAACTGTAGAGTGGAGGTGTATTTTTTTGTAAACTACCAATTGTTTCCTTAATCGTTTATAATGAATAGGATTTGGATTTTTGAAGGAGGAGCACAAATATGGATCAGCCTATTGTTAAATTAAAAAATGTAACCAAAAAAATCGGCGGCAGAACGATTATTGATCGCTTAACGCTTGATATCCCGCTTGGGGAAGTATTTGGTTTCCTTGGTCCCAACGGCTCGGGTAAAACCACTACGATTCGAATGATGGTTGGCTTAATGTCGCTCACAGATGGTGAAATCACTATTGGAGGACATAGCATTACAAAGGAATACGAAAAGGCAATTCGCCATGTTGGAGCGATTGTTGAGAATCCTGAAATGTACAAATACTTGAGCGGCTATGATAATTTAATTCATTATGCACGAATGATTCCAGGCATCACAGAGCATCGTGTTCATGAGGTTGTTAAGCTTGTTGGTCTTGAAGGGCGAATTCGGGATAAGGTGAAAACCTATTCGCTCGGCATGCGGCAGCGGCTTGGCGTAGCACAGGCTATATTGCATAAACCTCAGCTGCTTATTTTGGATGAACCTACAAATGGCTTGGATCCGGCAGGGATAAGAGAGCTACGTGACTATTTGCGCATGCTTTCCAAAGAAGAAGGTATTGCTGTATTTGTATCGAGCCACTTATTATCTGAAATGGAGCTTATGTGTGATCGTGTCGCGATCATTCAAAATGGCAAGCTCATAGACGTGCGAACCATTAAGGGCGAGCATGCAGCTAAAGTACATAACCGTGTTGTTATTGAAGTGGACAGTCAGCAGGCAGCGATGGATGTGCTGTTCACATCTGGCTTTACTGCGGTCCTTGAAGGCAAAGATGCCATAGCGGTTGAAACGGATAAGGAAAACACAGCTTCCATTAATGCTTCTCTCGTTCATGCTGGAATCAAGGTTTATGGCATTCGCATACAGGTTAAGACACTTGAAGACCAATTTTTAGAAGTGACAGGAGGGGAACGAATTGGGTAATTTTTTGCCGCTTATTCAAAATGAGAACATGAAAATTTACCGTCGTCCTCGCACATGGGTGATGACCGGCATATTGATTTTGTTAGTACTGGCTATTTCTATTTTATGGGTAATATTTGGTGGAAGAGATGCCTCGATGTGGGATGTTGCTTTTATGGAATCCTCCATTTTGTTTCTGCTCGTTACGATCTTTACCGTAGTAATCGCTGCTGGCGGCGTTGCAGAGGAATTTACGAGCGGTACCATCAAGCTTCTCCTAATAAGACCTTGGTCACGCTCAAAAATATTGTTGTCAAAATATATTTCGATTATGATATTCGCTCTTTTGCTTGCTATTGTACTGTTTGCTGTGACGATATTTGTGAACTGGATTTGCTTCGGCATTAATGCGTCGCCGGATATAAAGCCAACCTTCGTTGGAGCAGAAGGTACGAATCCGGTTTCCTACATGCTTAAGTATTATGGCTTGACGTTAATTTCGCTTGTTGTTACCGTAACGCTTGCGTTCATGCTCTCTACTGTATTCCGCAGCAGCGGTTTAGCAATTGGTATGGCTTTGTTTCTCCTTCTTGGCGTTAACAGCTTTATTGGTTTAGTTGCAATGCTCGATTACAAATGGATCGATTATCTATTGTTTATTCATTTGAATCTAACGCAATACTTGGATGGAAATCCGATGAGAGAGGGCATGACCTTAGGCTTTTCGCTTGTGGTTCTCGGTGTTTATTATGCTCTTTTCATCGCCATTACATRGTATACCTTTAAGAAACGCGATGTTGCAGCTTAGACTTTAGATGAATTTAAAAAGCCGTTTCTATACATGCTGCTTCTTCGGAAGACATGCACGTGTAGAACGGCTTTTTTGCTGTATTATCCTGCTTGGCGAGATTTCTCTTTGGATTCTTTAATTACCGTTTCTTTACCGATGATGTGTGGTGGATCGGATTCTGCTGGCACACGATTTTTGCTGTCAGCTGTTTGCTCCATGTGGCAGTTGCCATTCAGCTTGCCGCCATCTTGAATGATAAGTGTTTGGGTTGTAATTGCCCCCGTTAAAGTACCGGAGGAAGTAATGATTAGCCTACCCTTGGTGACGATATCTCCGAACACCTTTCCTGCAATAGTAATATCACGCGCCGTAATATTCGAGCGAGCAAGACCGCATTCTCCAATGATGACGTCAGCTTTGCATTCGATATCGCCTCGGTGCTCCCCTTCAATGCGAAGACTTGCTTCACAAATTAGCCGGCCCTCGCTTATCGTGCCTTGGCCAATTAATGTATCAGTGGCTGCCAGCCGCTTATGGTCCTTGAACATAAACATTAATCCTCCTTTATTAATGACAAAAATGGCAAAGGGTTAACAGGTTCGTTTTTCTGCATGATTTGAAAATGCAAATGCGGACCAGTGCTTCTGCCGCTCGATCCGAGCAAACCGATCTTTTCGCCTCGAACGACGGTGTCCCCTTCTTTTGCTTCGATTTCCTTTAAGTGCATATAGGCGCTTTGCAGGCCTCCGAGATGATCAATGACGATATATTTGCCCAGCGAATTATTGAAGCCTGTGTCCGATACTGTGCCGTCTGCTGCGCTAAATATGGGATCTCCTAGCTTGCCAGTGATGTCTAGTCCAGCGTGGAAAGCCGTTCGTCCAGTAAAAGGATCTCTTCGATAACCAAATCCAGAGGTCAGCATTTTGGAGCGTGTCGGCCAGCCGGAAGGATAAGCATCAACGGAGACTCGCGTCGCTTGTGCGAGCTGCAGCGTCAACGTTAATGAATCCTCCATCGTCTCTACCATCCGCTGCAAATCGGCGAGATGAAGTCCTGTTTCCTGTGCGAGCAAAATAAACTGTTTGCTTTGCTTCGAATCGTTAATGCTCCGTTTTCCTGTTGAGGAAGTATTGGAAAGAATTTTTACAGTTGTCTCACTTTTGTCTATCGGCGTCAGATAGGTAGAGGTTTCAAGTTTACTGCCATAGTTTGCGATAAATTGCTTCAGCTTTAATTCGAGCTGCTGTAGATCATCGATTTTCTCTTTCATTTCATTTGCTTGCTCGGACAATCCGATTATCTCTTGCTGCAGCGAGACAATAGCTTCGTTTTTATCGGAAACGGTTTGGGCAAATCGTTCGTCTTGTTGTGACATCTGTTCTTCCAATTGGTTCATTTCATAGGCCGACTTTATTTGAAGCCCCGCAATACAGCCCGTAACCGCTATTACTACCGCCGTTGGAGCGGCAAAGACCGATCGCTTTGAAACGTGAAACTGTTTAACGGTTTTGTCAGCGCCGCGCAGCACGACAAATGACCATTTTGGCTTCTGGACTCGTTTCAATAGACTTCTCCTTCCTACTTAAGATTGGCTATAAACGATCAGAACGTTCTATTGCTATTTATTCTTAAACGAAGTAAAACATGCCATAAAACTTGTGTGAAACATACAAGAAACTTGCGTGAAACTTGTATGAAACGAGAAAGACTGCCCGTCGCACATGAATTGTGCAAGCGGGCAGTCTTTGTAATACGAGATCATCACAACACTTTATTGTGCCAAAGCAAGCTCGATTTGGGCTACTGCTTCCTCTATACCTGGTGTCATTGCAAATGTACGTCCTTGCTGCTGCTCGGCTGGAAGTGAAGCTAGCTGACCGATTCTTCTTTTAACTTCGTTAGAGAGATCGACAACTTGCTGAGCATATTCTTTTGCTTTAGCTTCATCCTTGCCCGTCAGTGCAGTTTGATTTGCTTTGGCGTATGAGGTTATCGCAGCTTCATATAGATTGATGTCCCAAGGGAATTTTTTGACACCTTCATTAATCGTTGCGAGCGACTCTTCAAAAAGTCCTTTTTCTTGCAGAAAACGATATTCCGACATTAGAAGGCTTCGATTATAAGGATCATATTTTCTGCCTTCCTTAACTGTACTAAGTGCCTGATCAAGGAATGTAGCGGTGTTCGTTTGCTTATAAGCCTGCTCCAGCCAGTCAGCTTTCGTTAGCTTATAATAAGGCTGTGTTGGTGAAGACTTAATTGCACGATCAAGAATAGGCAGAAGTTGTTCTAAAGAAGTTTGCTGCCCAACTGCCAAGTCGATAGCTTTATTATAGTTGCTAGTTGCGTTAGTTTCACGAATGGCAATGACGAGAAGGAATATAGACAATAACGCCATAACCGCTGGATATGCGATTTTTGTCCAAGATTTATTAAGCTTGCCATTCATGCGTTCGATTATTAGCTTGTGGCTATATGGAGCAAGCATACAACCGAGAGAAATAAAGACGAGAGAGATAATATAAATATAGCTCATATCAAAATCGATCACACTGTGGACTAGCAGCGCCAAAGAAAAAATGAAAAAGACAAAATGGCTGCCTCTAAGCTCGGGATAACGAATAAAGGATCGGATGTATAAAAAATATACAAACACGAGCAGTCCGACGATTGCTAGTAGACCAAGCCAACCGCTCTCCACAAGAACTTGTACAAAGAAGCTATGTGCTTGTCTGCTCCAATAAGGGTTATTCTGATATTGCTCAAACATGGCTTGCCAAGCGCCGCCGCCGCCTCCAAGCAGAGGGTAATCCTCAGCTACACGAAGACCGTCTTTGTAAAAGGTTAAACGTTCCAAAACGCTGTGCTGTTGGAGGTTAATATTTTCAAAGCGTGCAGCAATTTTGTCAGGAAGCAAGCCGCGAATAGCACTGCTGCCAAGAAGGCTGACCGCTGCTACAGCAGTAAGCACGATTGTAATGACAGGCACAGCCGCAAATGACCATTTGTACGAAGAAAGCTTGGTAAGCTTTGTTTCTAGGAAATTAGCAGCTTTGGCATGGTAAAGCATAATAAGGCCAGTAACAATGAGTAGGCCGAGCACAAGTAATCCCCAGCCCTGCATAGGCAGTGAGCTGAACAAGGAAATTGTACTTGGTGCTTTCGTTTCAGTTGGTTGAACTAGTGCAGCTATTTTATCAGCAATCGTTGTTAGTTTTCCAAGGACAGCCATGGAAACCACTACAGATACGCCCATAAACACGATGTATGTAATTTGCTTCGTTAAGCGTAAGAAAGGCAGCACAATAAGCAGCATAACTGGAATAATAACAATTGCACCGCGTGAATAGGTGAGCATGAATGAAATCCAAATCGGTACAAGCATGGCAGCATGAATGATTCTTGCAGATGGACGCACGCAGTGAACGGCATAATACAAACTAACTAGAAATAAAGCGACTAGGAAGCCGGCGTATGAGTTTGAGTATTGGAATACCGATGAAAGCCGGTAGCCGTCATGTGCAAGCCATAGCGCATCCTTATAATAGATTTGACCAAAAAGGTTGAGTAAACCAAATAGTACAATTAAATAGGAGGAGAGCATAACCGCATATTCGATCGTTTTGCGCGTAAGCTTATTTTCTGCAAAATACAGAGCGCCTATGAATAAAGCAGCAAGTAGGAAAAATACGAGAGTCATAAACTTCGCGTAATAGGTTGAAACCGCCTGTAATGATGACAACCAATAAATGAATGGAAGCAGCATGACGGCAATCGACAAAATTCCGCGATAACTGTTCATCTGTGAGTTGCGATACACATAAAATGCAGTAAAGGCAAGCATCACATAACCGAAGATGAGTGCTCCATAAATAGGGCCTTCAAAGCTTAATTCGTAACCGTTAAACAATGCTCTCTCATAGGGGAAGATGACTAGAAATAGAGCGATTCCAATCGCCCCAATCCACCTCAAAAGCGCAAAATCAGCATTTAAAGTGTTCGTATTCCTTTTTGATTTGTTCCGTGCACTCATTCGTATGTACTCCTCATCCATCGTTATGTAGATATGAAACATTTAGCTTTATTTGTATTTTAACAAATGGGGGAGTAGATTACTATATTAGGAGATGCGATTTGTATGTAGTTTACAAATTTGTAGAATATGAGGTTTTGTCGAAATAGAGATGAAATCGGAAAAATTCTACAATTTATTCGGTGTAAAGGTAGAATAAGGTGTTAATGTGGGAGGAATTTTGGTAAGATAGCAGGGGTATATAGACATTTTCTTTGTGCAATCTTACATATTAAGCAACATTTTTGAAAGAACCACTGTTCTATATGATGGGAATACAAATATGCATTATGAGATTACAAAGATGTTAATGAAATTTGCGGTGGTGTCTTTATGAAAAGGTTAATTTCAAAAATATTATATAAAATGGCAGTGCCAACTAAAAAAGTTGCTGGAATAATTGTACCTGCGCATATTATGAGGCAAGTAAAGAAAGCATTATTAAAATCAGCTTTTCCAATTGAGCAAAAGAATAAATCTATAAAAATTCACATTGGAAAAAAGGGAATTAATTTAATTGGATATGCTAGAGCAGAAATGGGAATTGGAGAATCATGCAGAATCGCGGCTAAATCACTGACAGCAGGTAATTTGGAGTTTGGAATTATAAATTTCAAAGGAACTAATAGCGCCAGGATGTCAGATACATCTTGGGTACATAAGGAAATTGAAGATCCCAAATATGATATAAACGTATTTCATATTAATGCTGAGCAAATGATGGAAATTTATGCTCACTATGGGAATCGAATATTCAATAATAAATACAATATTGGTTATTGGCACTGGGAATTACCTGATTTCCCTGATCAATGGACAGAAAGTTTTGGCCTAGTAGATGAAGTTTGGGCACCTTCTACATTTGTTGCAGAAGCGATTTCAATTAAAAGTCCAGTTCCCGTTATTCGTATTCCCCACAGTATTGAAGTGAAAATAGAACAATACAGAAACAGAAGTTATTATAATCTTCCTGAAGATACATTTTTATTTTTAACCATGTATGATGTAAAAAGCTATCAGGAACGTAAAAATCCACAAGCGTCAATCGAAGCTTTTAAAAGAGCTTTTGGTAAGGATGATATTAATGTGGGACTAATTGTTAAAGTGAACATTAGTAATGCTGAATCTAATGAAATGAAGTTATTAGAAAAATTAATCGATGACTATACAAATATTTACTTAATAAAAGAGGTACTATCAAGAAATGATATAAATGCATTAATCAATGTATCAGATAGTTTCATATCCCTTCATCGAAGTGAAGGTTTTGGTCTTGGTTTAGCAGAAGCTATGTTTCTGAGAAAACCAGTCATTGGAACGAATTGGTCATCTAATACAGATTTTATGAATGATAGTAACTCATGTCCAGTGAAATATGAACTAGTAAAGCTTGGCAGCACTTTTGGGCCATATGAAGCGTATCAGTATTGGGCAGAGCCAGACGTTGATCATGCGAGTTATTATATGAAGAAACTAGTTAATGAACCAGATTATCGTGATGAGATTGCTAAAGAAGGCGAGCATACGATAAAAACAGATTTTTCGCCAGAGCAAGTAGGACAACTCATGACGAAACGCTTGGAATACATAATGAAATGGAATAATGGAGGTTAATATGACAATTACTTGTGTAATTATGGCAGGGGGCAAAGGCGAGCGTTTTTGGCCAAAGAGTCGAACTAACCTGCCGAAGCAATTTTTAAACATATCAGGCAATAAGTCTATGATTCAACAATCAATAGAGAGATTGGAACTACTAATTTCTATAGACAAGATTTTTATTGTTACCAATGAGCTTTATGCAGAGCTATTGAAAGCACAAATACCTCATCTACCTCACGAAAATATCATTATTGAACCAGTAGGCAGAAATACAGCTCCTTGTATTGGGCTTGCTTCTTTGATTATTGAAGATCGTTATCCTGATAGCACGATGATTGTTATGCCTTCTGATCACATTATTCAGAATGATAAGGGATTTATCGAAATTCTCAAGACGGCTGTAGAAGTTGCAAATGAAAATGGGAACCTAGTAACTTTGGGTATTGAACCAACCTATCCAGAAACGGGTTATGGTTACATAGAAAGCACCGGTATGGATAATCCATTAAACGGAGTTAGTGTTTTTAAAGTTAATAAATTTGTAGAAAAACCTAACTTAGAAACAGCCCAAGTATATTTAGAGGCTGGGAATTTCTATTGGAATAGCGGTATTTTTGTATGGAAAACAACAGTGATTAGAAAATACATAAAAGAGCTTATGCCTGAAATGCACGATATTTTAGAAACGATGAAGTATGCTTTTGGAAAAACAAATCAAAATGATATAATTGCAATGGAATTCGTCAAAATGCCAGATCAATCGATAGATTACGGCATTATGGAAAAGGCGGACGACATATTCGTGATTCCATGCTTATTTGGTTGGGATGATGTTGGCAGTTGGACAGCGCTAGAAAGAATTGATGATTTGGATGAAGATGGAAATGTGATTAAAGGAAATATATTAAATATAGATACTAAACGTTGCATTATAGAAAGCAATGGTAAGTTAATAGCAACCTTAGGAATCGAGGATTTAATTATTGTTGATACAGAAGATGTAACCTTAATTTGTACTAAAGATAAAGCGCAGGAAGTAAAGCTGCTGCTTAAGGAATTAAGGATGCAAAAGCTGGAACAATATCTATAAACATATATAAGGAGAATGAATCACAATGACTAAAAATGCACTAATTACAGGTATTACTGGACAAGATGGATCTTATTTGGCAGAGCTATTACTAGAAAAGGGATACAAAGTATATGGACTACGTAGAAGAACGAGTGTTCCAATTCTAGAGAATATTGAACATATAAAAAATGAAATTGAGTTTATAGATGGGGATTTGCTTGATCAAGGTTCACTTATAAATGCCGTTCGAATTTCTAATCCGGATGAGGTATATAACCTAGCAGCACAATCGTTTGTTGGCACGTCTTGGGATCAACCTGTTTTAACAGGACAAGTTACAGGAATTGGAGTAACAAATATGCTTGAGGCTGTACGATTGACTAAGCCTGAAGCTAGATTTTATCAAGCATCCAGCAGTGAGATGTTTGGTAAAGTTGTAGAAACACCTCAAGTTGAAACGACACCTTTTTACCCGCGCAGTCCTTATGGCGTTGCTAAAGTCTATGGGCACTGGATAACTGTAAATTATAGAGAAAGTTTTGATATGTTTGCTTGTTCAGGGATTTTGTTTAATCATGAATCTCCTCGTCGCGGCGTCGAGTTTGTAACTAGAAAAGTAACAGATGCCGTAGCGCGAATTAAACTGGGGTTACAAACAGAACTTCGGATGGGAAATCTCGATTCGAAACGGGACTGGGGCTTCGCAGGTGATTACGTTAAGGCTATGTGGCTGATGCTGCAACAAGATAAACCGGATGATTTCGTAATATCTACAGGTGAAACTCATACGGTAGAAGAGCTTGTAGAAATCGCTTTTAGTCATGCTGATCTTAATTGGAGAGATTATGTTGTTATTGATCCTAGATTCGTACGTCCAGCAGAGGTTGATTTAT
This sequence comes from Paenibacillus sp. MCAF9, assembly GCF_052114265.1. NCBI lineage: Bacteria > Bacillati > Bacillota > Bacilli > Caryophanales > Paenibacillaceae > Paenibacillus > Paenibacillus sp. MCAF9. The sequence goes on along the minus strand of NZ_JBFREL010000003.1, from coordinate 267,119 downwards.
TACTAGGGGATTGCACAAAAGCAAAACAACAGCTGGGCTGGAAATTGGAAGTTTCATTTGATCAATTAGTGAAGATGATGGTTGATAGTGATATGAAAAAGATTTCTCTCGCTAATCGTATTTAAGGAGTGTATCTATGAGAGCTTTAATTACAGGAGTGAGTGGTTTCGTAGGGTATTATCTAGCATTGAATTTATTAGCTAATGGGTATATAGTATGGGGCGGCACCAGAAAGGAATCGACAATTTCAATTGAAGGCTTACATATTATTGAAATAGATTTTTCTGATCATGAAAAACTTCGGCGAACATTAGAGGATATCAAGCCTGATGTTATATTTCATCTATCGGGGCAAAGTTCAGTTAGATATTCTTGGGATCGTGTTGAGGAAACCTTTCAATCTAATTTAATGGATACAATTGGTTTGTTTGAGGCAATTAAACATTCATCTTTAATAGATACTGTTAAGGTTGTTTCTATTGGTTCCTCAGAAGAATATGGAATGGTATCTCTATTGCCAATTACTGAAGAAACATCTGCAAACCCAATAAACCCATATGGCCTTTCGAAGTATTCTGTTAGTACATTAGCGCATTATTATAGTGAACATTTTGGTCTAAAGATCATACATGCAAGAGCATTTAATCATATAGGGCCGGGCCAAATGCTCGGCTTTGTTACCAGTGACTTTGCAAAACAAGTGGTTGATATAGAACTGGGTAAAGCAGATCCAATACTATATGTTGGAGATCTTAGTAGCAAACGTGACTTCACTGATGTAAGGGACATAGTAGAAGCATATCGCTTATTATTTGAGAAAGGAGTCTCAGGGCAAATATATAATGTTTGCTCTGGAGCTTGTACTTCAATCAGAGCTATTCTTGATCAATTAGTTAATATGTCCTCTAAGTTTATTGAAATAATCATTGACGAGAAGAAGTTAAGACCAAACGATGTTCCAGAATACTACGGATCTAACCAAAAAATAACAAAAGAAACAGGTTGGATACCAAGAATTCAATTAGAAACTAGCCTCTATGATATCTATCAATATTGGAAAAAGAAACAAACATAAGATTTTATAGAACGGTGGCATTGAAAGATTATGTTGAATAACTTTAAAGAAATTTACGACTTTAGACAGATGCTGTTTAGTATTGTAAGAAGAGATTTGCGTTCACGATATAAAGGATCATTTCTTGGGTTTTTATGGACATTTGTTAATCCATTACTACAACTAATTGTATATTCAATTGTATTCCCATATTTATTACGTATTGAACAAGAGAATTACCCAATGTTCTTATTTGTTGCATTGTTACCTTGGATTTTTTTTGTTACGTCTGTTCAGGTCTCTACAGTTAGTATTGTTAGCGGTGGAAGTTTAGTAAAGAAGGTTTTTTTTCCGAGATTAATACTTCCATTGTCAGTTGTATGTACAAATTTAATGAACTACATTTACGGTTTGATTATTGTATTTGCAGCTCTTTTGGTGACAGGTGTTCATTTGACGTTTAATGTCTTATGGCTTCCTGTCGTTTTACTGATTGAGATAATATTTATATTGGGATTAGCAATAAATTTATCAGCACTTTATGTTAAATTTAGAGACTTAGAACATATAGTTGGTGTTATAACATTTGTTTGGTTTTATTTAACACCTATTGTATTTCCAATTACTATTTTTCCCGATAAAGTCGCTAATATAATAGAATTGAACCCGATGGTGCCTATCATAAATTCATTTAGAAATATTCTATTAGATGGTAAACAACCTGATTGGAGTTCATTATTATATGCACTTATAGTTGGAATAGTATTAATAATAATAGGGCTTCTTGTTTTTAAGGCAAGTGAAAAAACCTTTGCGGAGGACCTGTAATATGGATAATCAGACTGTAATATCTATAAAAAATGTGAGCAAAGCCTTTAAAATATATCGTGATAAGCCACTAACAATAAAAGAAAAAATATTAAAGTTAAGAAGTAATGAGTATAGCAATTTCTATGCTCTGAACGATGTGAGCCTGGACATTCAAAGAGGCGAAACTATTGGATTAATTGGACACAATGGTTGTGGGAAAAGCACTTTACTTAAACTTATTACAAAAATACTATACCCGGATAGTGGGGAAATCAAAGTTAATGGAAGAATATCAAGTCTTATCGAACTAGGAGCAGGTTTTCATCCGGATTTTACAGGAAGAGAAAATATATATATTAATGCTTCAATATTTGGTTTATCGAGAAAAGAGATTAACGAAAAAATCGATGAAATTATTGAGTTTTCTGAATTAGGAGAGTTTATTGAAAACCCTGTAAGAACCTATTCGTCAGGTATGTACATGCGACTAGCATTTTCAGTTGCTATAAATGTGGAACCGGAAATACTGTTAATCGACGAAATACTTTCTGTAGGAGATGCTAATTTCCAAAAGAAATGTTATGAAAAAATAGAAGGATTTAAAAGAGATGGAGCAACAATTGTTATTGTTACACATGATTTAGGAACAATTGAAAAAATTTGCGATAGAGTTTATTGGTTAAATGAAGGTTGTGTTATAGAACATGGTGAAGCAGATAGAGTAGTAAATCTTTATACGCAACGTATGAATAAACAATATATTAATCAACGGCAAGAAGAGTACCGTAAAGAATCAGAATCTAACGATTCAGCTACTAAAGTTGAGTCGTCTCAAGATGATAATGATGTTTCGAGTTTCACAGATGAGACTAGATGGGGATCGAAGGAAGTTATTATTACAGAGGCAAGAATATTAAACCAATTGAGAGAAAACACGAATATCGTTGCCGCCGGTGAATTAATAACTATTGAAATCGACTATAAAATTATAAAACCACAGAAAGAATATATATTTGGTGTGGGAATTTATACATCAGATAAAGTACTCGTATATGGAAACAATACTCAACTCGATAAATTAAAGATTCAATCTTTAAATCAAAATGGAACAGTTAAATTTTATATACATGATTTTAATTTACTAACAGGTAACTACAAGCTCAATGTTGCTATTGTTGATGATAATCATATAGCGTTAGATTTCATCAAATTTTACATGGACTTTTCAGTTGTGTCAAATGATAAAGCAGTTGGACTTTTTTCTATAAATCATAACTGGGAAGTGAATTAATTCAAAGATTGTTAAATGTGAAAATGAGGTGTTTCCAATTGAAAAAGTTATTTCGAAATATCGAACAAGAGATCATATTTGAAAAATTATTAAAAGGTTTGAATATTAATGAACAACAGATAGAAAAACACCAAGAAACATCTCTTGATACGAATCTGTTCCTATTAGAAATTCGAGGCTATATAAATAGTATGCTTCAAACACGAGAAAACTATGCTTATAGATATTTGCATTCTCATAGAAAAGTTATTGGTCCACTAATTATTTTTGCTAAGAAAGTTGTAAGGAAGCTACTTAAGTGGTATGTGGAACCGATTGCATTTCAACAGACGAAGTTTAATAGTGCGGTTACACCTGCAATAGGTAGAATGACTGAAATAGTAAGTGAGCTTACGTTAAAGACAAATAAGATAGAGGGAAGTTATGAAGAGAATCAAGAGAAGACAATGAAAAAACATGAACACTTTGACAATATAGTTGCTCAGCTAATTGAGAAGCACGATAAAGAGCATGATGCAGTAGCTCATTTAGTGCAGAAGCAAAAGCAACACAGCGATGTAGTAGCTCAGTTAATGCAAAGACAAGAAGAACAAACTTCCCTAATTATTAAATTAACAGAAGAAGTAAGATTTCTTGAAAAGAAACAAAAAGTACAAGAACAATTAAGTGAGAATACTAGAAGTATATTTGAAAAACTGGATGAGATCGATTTGTTTAAGAAAAGTAATGATCTATTCTTTGATAAAAAAACTCATTCACAATCGGGTGAAGATAGTATTCTAGCTTATATTATTCATGTGTTAGGAATTCCTGTTGAATCCGTTGATTATATTGATTTAGGTGCAAACCATGCCAAAGAATTAAGCAATACTTATTATTTTTATAGCAAAGGTGCTAAAGGAATTTTAGTTGAAGCTAATTCTAACCTCATACCTGAATTAAGCTTTTATCGACATAGAGATATTATATTAAATAAATGTGTGGATATAGAGACTGATAAAAATATTGAATTTTATATTCTAAATGGGGATGGAATGAGTACTCCTGATTTTGAAGCGGCTACGTCATTCTGTGAGAAAAATCCTGATTTAAAAATTATAGATAAAAAAGTTGTTGAAACTATTTCATATTCAACAATTGTAGAGAAATATCTTGGTAAGGCCCCTACAATATTATCAATAGACATTGAAGGTAAGGATATGGAGATATTGGAATCTATAGATTATAAAGAAAAGCGACCTTTAATAATAGTAACAGAAATGATCAGTTATGATATTAAACTAAATTACAAAACAAAAAAAACGGATATAAAAGATTTCTTAGAAAGCAAAGGCTATGATGAGTATGCATTTACAGGAATCAACTCAATCTTCATAGATGGAAGATTTCTTAGAGAAAGGGAAAATCAAAATGAATATAGCAATTGATGTTTTAGCTATTTTAGGACCTGGCTCAAAGAACAGAGGAATAGGTAATTATAGTACAAGTCAATTAAAAAAAATGTTTGATTTAGATAAGGTTAATAATTATTTCCTTTTGAACTTCTATGAGGATACAAATTTAAAGGAAATACTAAATTATTCCAATAACGTTACAGAGATTTATATCTATTTAGGCGATGATGGTTTTTTAGGGAAACGTGAGCAATTTAAAGATATTTTAGGTGGAGTAGTTAAGAAGTTTATTAGCACATATGATATAGAGGTATTTTATTTTACATCAATATTTGATGGAAGTATTTCCTATGATATGGATTGGTTTGATGGAGTTAAGACAGTAGCAACTTTATATGACATCATACCTTATATATATAAAGAAAAGTATCTAAACAACAAAGGTATGCATGATGAATACATGTCACAAATAAATAATATTCAAAAGATGGATAACTTATTAGCCATATCACAAAGTGCAAAAGACGATGTCATTAAACATTTAAATATTGATTCTAATAAAATTAGTGTTATATATGCTGGTACGGATGAATGTTATACGAGTATTGAAATACCTTCTGAGAGTGCTAGTGAATTGATGGGGAAATATGATATTAAAGATCAATTCATTATGTGCACTGGTGGGGATGATGATCGTAAAAATATAGGTGATTTGATAGTCGCATTTTCAAAAATGCCAAATCATTTAATTATTCAATATCAACTTGTTGTTGCTTGTAAGCTAAGCAAGGCATCAGAAGAGCGTTATTATGATATCGCGGCTAAACACAATATTAGAGATAGAGTAATACTAACTAATTTTATCCCTTTAGAACATCTCATCCAACTTTATAATCTTGCTCATATTGTGGCATTTCCTTCGCAATACGAAGGATTCGGTTTACCTGTAGTTGAAGCAATGGCTTGTGGTACTCCAGTACTGACATCAAACAACTCAAGTCTAGGAGAAATAGCTATAGGGGCAGCTGTTCTAGTAGACCCTTTTAAAGTAAAGGATATTACTAGAGGCTTAATAGAAATATTAGAAAATACTGATTTAGAACATTTGAAAAAAATGGGATATGAAAGAATTAAAAAATTCACTTGGGACAAGGTTTCTCAAAGTACGTTGGATGTTTTTAAAACTTTAAAAAGTGAGAAGACAAAGACAGGAGAAAAGAAAAAAATTGCATTCTTCACACCACTACCACCTGTGAAGTCTGGTATATCAGATTATAGTGTAGATATAATATGTGAACTCTCCAATTATTTTATTATAGATGTTTTTATCGATACAAACTATTTACATGATGGTGGACTACCAGAAGATGTTTCGGTATATGAACACAGTTATTTTAAAGAAAGAAGTAATCAGTATGATGATATAATTTATCAAGTGGGGAATAGTGAATATCATATTTTCATGATAGATTATCTAAAACAATATCCAGGAACAGTTGTATTACACGATTATAATTTACATGGAATATTGCACTTTTTAGCTTCAAAAAATAGTGGTATCGAACAATATAAACAATTCTTATATGAAGATTTTGATAGGAAAATAGTAGATGATTATATTAGTGAGCTTGTTTCTGGAAATATTTCTTTAAAAGAGTTTGAATTTCCATGCAACGGTGCAGTAACAAACTATGCAAATAAAATCATCGTACATAGTGATTATGCAAAAAAACTATTATTACAAAAAGATATAAAGAGGAATGTTAAAAAAATACCGCACTATGCTCGTATCAAAGATATTGATAATACTGATGATATTCGTAGAAGGTTATCAATTGATGAGAATAAAATTGTTATTTCAGCATTTGGACATATACATGAAACCAAACGTATTTTACCAATTTTGAAAGCATACAAGAATATTTCAGAGTTTAATGATCAAACTATACTGTATTTAGTTGGGAAACCTTCTCCGAGTATTAAAAATGAGGTAGAACGATATATTCAAGACAATAATCTTTCAAATAAGGTGAATATCACAGGTTATACAAATTTAGATGAATTTGAAGATTATATTGATATTACTGATATTTGCTTGAATTTAAGGTACCCATATAATGGTGAGACTTCTGGTAGTCTTATGAGAATACTTTCTAAAGGTAAGTGTTCAATAGTAAATGATTTGGGTAGTTTTTCTGAAGTTCCAGATGAATGTTGTGTAAAGTTAAAATCACCTGAAATGCTTACAGAGTTAGATGAGATTGAAATGATTACTGAAAAGTTAAAAGAGTTGGTTTACAACCCTGAATTAATACTATCAATAGGAACTAATGCTAGAGCATATGCGGTTAATGAATTAGACATTAAAATGATAGCAGAAAGGTATAAAGAATTTATAAATGATGCCCAGCCATCTGTTATAACTGAAATTATGCTACATAAAGTCGTTGAGTATATTAGAAGTAACCTTGGGGCTAATATTGATGAAAAAGAAATATATAAATTATCAGACACATTAGCTCTTCTAAAGTGAAAATAGTTCAATTTGCATTGGAAGCTATTCTACTATTAAGGTGATTACTCTTTCATTTAGGAATGTTAACTCCGTATACTCGAGGCTATAGAATTAAAAAGTGTATTAATTCAAACACCCTAAGTATCTGAGTGAAATTAAAATACTCATATTAATGTTATATAAAGTTTTATAAGGAGGATATTAGCTTAAAATGTACAAAAATATTATTAAAAAGAAAAATATACATTTAGGATATAAGTGGATAGGGTTATTACTATTTACTATTATTCTGTTTATATATTATTACGGAATAGCATTGAAAATGAATATGAATTCTGATGCTGCCTCAATTTTATTACAGGCTCAGGAAATAGCAAATGGAAATATATTACTGAGAGATTGGTTTTTGTCTACAGGGGCATATATAACAACTGATCTCTTATTTTATGCAATAGCTATAAAATTGTTTGGATTCTCATCGAATGTAATTTATATTGTTTCCGCCTTATTTTACACATTGCTAGTAGCAGTATGTGTTCTCTTTAGTTTGAAACGACAAAAAGGGATTTCTTATCTGAGTGCCTTTTATACTTTTACACTAATTGGTGTTCCAAGCTTTTTTTTATCAAGTATGATTTTTACAGGCCCATTACATGTTAGTTCATTATTATATATAATAACTGCATTGTTTATTTGGGAAAGTGCTAAAAATGCGTATTTGAAATATGGATTATTGTATTTTTTGGTAACATTAACGTTAATTGCTGATCCTTTTGCAACTTGGTTTTTTGTATTGCCATTTTGCCTAGTTTGTTTATACAAACTCATAGTTAATCGAAGTGAATTATATTCATTTGTAACGATAGTTGCAGCATATATTTCTTCAAAACTAGTTTTAATTGCCATTAACTTTAATATACCTTCAATTGGGCATGTTAGATTTTTAGAAATAACAGAAATAAAAAAGAATATTTCTTTATTAGTTCAAGGATATTTAGAATTGTACCAAGCAAACTTTTTTGGGGAATTTGTATCCCCTATTTCAACGTTTATTCTTATGATAAGTTTATCTGTTCTGTTTTTTGTGGGGTGGATAATATTTAAAAGTATAAGACAATTCAAGGTTACTGAATATACAACATTTGAGATGTTTCTCTTGTGTGCAATTGCTATTAATACACTAGAATACTTTTTGAGCAACATGCCTGTCGATATATGGACGACAAGATATTTAGTTCCAAGTTATATATATATTGCATTGTATGTGGGAATGTATATTCCTAGTAGGCTCCTAAGGAATGGGCTAAGTAAAATTGTGCTAAGTATAATGATTTGTTATTCTTTGTTTTCATTGCAAAAGATTGATTTTTCTAAAAATAATTCTGTTTATATAGAGGTAGCAGATCTTTTGTCTGACATCGGCGCTAAAAACGGCTATGGGGCATATTGGCACTCCTCTATTATAACAATGGAAAGTAAGGGAGATGTAAAGGTAAGGCCTGTTATTTTTAATGAAAGTATGACTCCTTATAATTGGTTATCGAAGTCTACTTGGTATGATGAAGAGTCGCATTTCCTCATCTTTGATGATACAAATTGGGGAAATATTAATTTGGAGACAGCCACCTCTACATTTGGAAAACCTGATGAAGTTTATAAAGTAAATAATCTAAATATTCTTTATTGGAAAGAGGATATTACAATAAAATTATCAAAAAAATAAAATAAGATTGGTATTTTAATGAAATTATTCATAGTATAGGGAGAGGATTCGAAAGAAAATTTATGATGAATCAAACTATGAAGTTTATTGTTGTGGGAATATTAAACACTATTGTTGGTTTTTCTGTATTTTATCTTTCTTTAGAGGTTTTTCATTTTAATTATTTGGTTTCATTGGTAATATCTCATATTATTGGCGTCACTAATAGTTATCTATGGAATAAAAGTTGGACTTTTAATATCCGCTATCATTCATTCAGTATGGTATTAAAGTTTGGCTTAACTTATCTATTAACCTTTATAATCAATTCTGCGTTATTGGTTTTATTGGTTGAGATTTTCAAACAAAATCCTGTCATATCACAGTTATTCTCAATGGTTATTACAACAGCGATTAGCTTCGTTGGTCAAAAATATTGGAGTTTTAAAGTAAAAATAATGGAGAGTGAATAGAAGTGATATTTAACGGAAGTCTTGTGCATACGAAAGAAGGAAAGAAAGCTGTTACTATAAATTTTGTGAATGATAAATATTATGTAATTGAATTAAGTGATGCAATATTGAATGATGAGAAATACGAAATTAAGATATTTAGTGAAAAATATCAAGAGTTATACCTTTGTGATGTAAGGAATCAAAGTATTTATATGAAAGAAGAACTTACCATAATTGAAGAATTGCCCACTGCTGTATTTGAAAAAGTAATGCGTCTAGAAATATTATCAAAAGTTGGCCAGTTCTATCATTTGTTTCATGAAAAGAAGCAACAATTTGAACCTGAAAAATCGCCATTAAATTACGGTGGTCGTGTTTATAATGAACTTGAAATGAAAAGCCTAGTTGATTCCTCATTGGATTTTTGGTTGACAGCGGGTAGATATAATAAGCAATTTGAAAAGGAATTTGCTGCATTTATAGGGGTTCGTTATGCACTTTTAACCAATTCCGGGTCATCAGCAAACTTACTTGCATTTTCAACACTCACATCGCCAAAGCTTGGTGACAGAAGAATTATGCCTGGCGATGAGGTCATAACAGTGGCTGCAGGATTTCCAACTACCGTAACGCCAATCGTGCAAAATGGTGCTATTCCCGTATTTATTGATGTTGATTTAGGTACATATAATATTATGGCAGATAGAATTGAAGAAGCTATTACTCCTAAGACAAAAGCAATTATGATTGCACATACGATGGGAAATCCTTTTCAATTAGATAAGGTTATGGAAGTCGCAAAAAAATATAACTTATGGGTTATTGAAGATAATTGTGACGCTCTAGGTTCAAAATACAATGGCAAACTCACAGGAACGTTTGGTCATATAGCTACTTCTAGTTTTTATCCGCCTCATCACATGACAATGGGCGAAGGCGGAGCGGTTTACACAAATGATGCAAAATTAAAAATGATAATAGAGTCCTTTAGAGATTGGGGAAGGGACTGTTGGTGTCCTTCTGGTTGCGATGATACTTGTAAAAAGAGATTTGGTTGGCAACTAGGTACATTACCTGAAGGTTACGACCATAAATATACATATTCTCACATTGGTTATAATTTGCGTGTTACTGAAATGCAAGCTGCAGTTGGGGTAGAACAACTTAAGAAAGTACCTTCCTTTACTGAAGCACGGATTAAAAATTTCAATCGTCTTCTTGCAGGATTACAATACTTGGAACAATATTTTATTCTTCCGAAGGCTACAGAAAATGCCGATCCGAGTTGGTTTGGATTTATACTAACATTAAAAGATAATGTTCATTTTACTAAAAATGAGATCGTTAATTATTTAGAAGCGAATAAAATACAAACTAGAATGTTGTTTGCTGGGAACTTAACGAGACAACCTGCATTTGATGGGGTGAATTACCGGATTCATGGTGATTTAACAAATACAGATAAAATTTTGGCTGACACTTTCTTAGTTGGTGTTTATCCTGGTTTAACAGATGAGATGATTGATTATGTAATTGAGAAAATTCATGCTTTCGTTACTGAAAAATAATAAATATCTTAAACATTAATTATTTTGGAGGCAAATATGAAAATAGTTATACTTGCAGGAGGTTTTGGTACTAGAATAAGCGAAGAATCGCATCTTAGACCTAAACCGATGATAGAAATTGGGGAAAGACCTATTCTATGGCACATCATGAAAACATACTCATCATTTGGATTTAATGATTTTATTATTTGTTTAGGGTATAAAGGGTTTTATATAAAGGAATACTTTGCTCATTATTTTTTACATGAATCGGATGTGACTTTTGATTTTACTGGTGATAATCAAGCAGTTATTCATCACCATTCGGCTGAACCATGGAAAGTTACTTTGGTCAATACGGGCATAAACACGATGACTGGTGGACGAGTGAAAAGGATCGCAAGATATGTGAATAATGAACCTTTTATGCTTACATATGGAGATGGTGTTTCTAATGTTAATATTAATGAGCTTTTATATTTTCACAAGTCGCATGGAAGATTAGCAACAGTAACATCTGTTCAGCCTAGCGGAAGATTTGGTGCGCTTGAATTAGAAGAAGGTAATGAGGTCAAAGGCTTTCAAGAGAAGCCTAAAGGTGATGGTTCTTGGATAAATGCAGGTTTCTTTGTAATGCAACCTGAGGTTTTTGATTATATCGAGAATGACGAGACAATACTGGAGAAAGAACCATTAGAGCAATTGGCCAGAAATGGTGAACTTTACTCTTATAAACATAATGGTTTTTGGCAGCCAATGGACACGTTACGAGATAAGAATCATCTAGAAGACTTATGGAATACAGGTGATGCTCCGTGGAAAGTTTGGGAATGATGAGTACATTTTGGAACGGGAAACGAGTATTTATAACTGGTCACACTGGTTTTAAAGGAAGCTGGCTAGCGATGTGGTTACAGCATTTGGGAGCAGAAGTGACTGGTTATTCACTTTTAGCTCCTACTGAACCCTCTTTGTTCAATGAATGCAAAATTGAAACAAAAATTCATGCATCAATCATTGGTGATATAAGAGATTTTCAGTCACTACATAAAGCAATGGTTAGCTCAAGTCCTGAAATAGTCATTCATATGGCTGCTCAACCATTAGTGAGATATTCATATGAAGAACCAGTCGAGACTTATTCCGTCAATGTAATGGGAACAGTTAATTTATTAGAAGCTGTCCGACTAACAGGGAATGTCAAAGCTGTTGTAAATGTTACAACTGATAAATGTTATGAAAATAAGGAATGGCAATGGGGATATAGAGAAGTTGATGTATTAGGAGGATACGATCCTTATTCTAATAGCAAAGCTTGCTCAGAATTAGTAACCGCTTCGTATAGAGACTCTTTTTTTAACAAAAATAGATTTGCTGATCATGGGGTTGCTATAGCATCAGCTAGAGCAGGTAATGTAATTGGAGGTGGGGATTGGGCTAAAGATCGTCTTATTCCTGATTGTATTAACTCCTTATTAGCAGAAAAAGATATAGTTATAAGAAATCCATCTGCAATTAGACCGTGGCAGCATGTATTAGAGCCACTTAGTGGTTATATGAAGTTAGCGCAAAGACTTTATGAAGAAGGTACAACTTACGCAGAATCATGGAACTTTGGTCCAAATGATTCAGATGCTAAGCCTGTAAGTTGGATTGTTGAGCGGATGTGTGATAAATGGGGAGGAGATACTTCTTTTATTTTAGATACCGCTAATAATCACCATGAAGCACATTATTTAAAATTAGATTGTTCTAAAGCACATTCACAATTAGAGTGGAAGCCAAGATGGTCACTTGATTATACAATAGATAAAATAATAGAGTGGACACTCGCATATAGAGACCAAAAGGATATGTATGATTTTTCAATTAAACAAATTGTTGAGTACGTGCAATCAAAGTAATGTAATCTGAATAATTAACTTGTAGATTGGAGTTGTACTATGAAGCTTTCAGATTATGTAATTGATTTTGTTAAACAACAGGGTGTTTCACATGTATTTGAATTTATAGGTGGTGCGATTGCTCATTTACTAGATTCTGTAGCAAAGAGAGATGATATGGAATGTATCTCTGTCCGTCATGAACAAGCAGGTGCATTTGCTGCAGAAGCATACGCGCGACTGAATGGGAAATTAGGTGTTGCAATGGCCACAAGTGGCCCTGGAGCATTAAATCTTGTAACAGGGATCGGCAGTTGTTATTTTGATTCCGTTCCTTGTCTGTTTATTACTGGTCAAGTAAATACATACGAATATAAATTTGATAAGCCCGTGAGACAGATAGGATTTCAAGAAACGGATATTGTTAGTGTGGTAGATTCTTTAACTAAATACTCAGAAATGGTTATTGATCCCAAAAAAATTAGATTTCATCTTGAAAAAGCTGTATTTATTGCTCAGACAGGACGGCCAGGACCCGTTCTTCTGGATATTCCAATGAATCTTCAAAGAGATAATATTGAGCCAGATCATTTAGAAAGTTTTTATGATAGTCAAGAATATTTTGAAATGATAAAGGAACAACAAACAGCTGTTGTAGATGATAATCAATTAAATAATGTGCTTTCACTTATAAGCCAATCAAAGAGACCAGTTGTATTGGTAGGTGGTGGAATAAGAATAGCGGGTGCTCAAGACTCTTTAAGACAATTTATCAATAAGACAGGTATTCCTGTTGTATCCTCCTTAATGGGACTAGACTCCATTCCGCATACGCATGAATCATTTTTTGGCTTAATAGGTTCTTATGGAAATCGTTATAGCAACCTAACGTTAGCGAATTGCGATTTACTCATCATATTAGGGTCTAGATTAGATACGCGACAAACAGGAACAAGACCAGATACTTTTGGGAGAGCTGCAATAAAAATTCATGTAGATATTGATGCTCTAGAACTAAATGCAAAAGTGGCGGTAGATGTTGCAATTCATTCAAATGTGAAAGATTTTCTTGTAAAGCTTAATGAAAAAATTGAAAATAACTATTCTTTAGATCTTCAGGATTGGTATCAAGTAATTAATAATTATAGAAAAAAATACCCTACTAGAGGAAAAGTGAATCCAGGACAAATAGATCCCAATGAGTTTATTGAGGAATTATCAGTTTTATCTAATGAAGGCGATGTAATATGTCTTGATGTAGGTCAACATCAAATGTGGGCCTCACAATCCTTTAAAATAAAAGAAAATCAGCGACTGCTTAATTCAGGTGGAATGGGAGCAATGGGTTTTGCGTTGCCAGCAGCTATAGGAGCTGCATTATCCACTGGCCAACGTGCAATTGTCATTGCTGGCGATGGTGGAATTCAATTGAATATTCAAGAGCTTGATACAATTGTAAGATATGGTTTACCTATCAAAATATTTGTTATGAATAATAATTGTTTAGGAATGGTAAGACAGTTCCAGGATCTCTATTTTGAAGGACGGAAGCAATCCACTGTTTATACTGCTCCTAGATTAAATGATATCGCTATGGCTTATGATGTGCCTGCTTACAATATTACAAATAGTAGAGAAGTGACGGATGTTCTTAAGCAAGTATTGGAAAGCGAGGGACCATCTTTCGTCAATGTAACTCTGATTCAGGATACTGCTGTTAATCCTAAATTAGTAGTAAATAGACCAATTGAAGACATGTCACCACATTTAGAACGCAAAGAATTAAAGGATATTATGTTAATTGATCTTGTAGAAGAAATGGAAGTTCCAAAATAATGGCTGATAACTTAACTGAATTGCAAAATAAGTCTATAGCTATATTAGGTGCAACAAGTCACATTGCAAAAAATATAATTTTTGAATTGGCTGCAAATAATCAATATAATTTGCTGCTTTATGCAAGGTCATTTGAAAATATGAAATCATACATAACTGATATCTCACAAGATCGCAATCCACTAATTAAATGTTTTTCCTTGAATGAATTTGGATATCACTATTATGATGTTGTTATTAATTGTATTGGAATAGGTGATCCTGGAAAATTGAAAGAAGATTATCATCAAATATTCCATATAACCGAGTACTACGACAATTTAGTGATAGACTATCTGAATAATAAATCAAGACAGACATTATATATTAATTTAAGTAGCGGGGCAGCTTATGGAACAGAATTTAGTGAACCAGCAGGTTACAATACTAAGGTAAACATACAAGTAAATAATTTAAAACAACAAAATTACTATGGTGTCGCTAAATTAAATGCAGAGGCGAAGCATAGATCGTTAGAGAATTTCAATATTGTCGATCTGAGAGTTTTTAGTTTTTTTAGTAGATTCATTAATCTCAATTCGAAATTTTTGATCACAGAAATGATTAATTCAATTAGGCAAAATAAAATATTTGATACTGGATTAAATGATATTATACGAGATTATGTTTCTCCAAAAGACTTCTGCAACCTAATAAATTTATGTATTGCAAAATCAATTGTTAATACCGCTTACGATGTGTATAGTCTTGCGCCAGTTTCTAAATTTGAGCTGATAGAGTTTTTTCATAATGAATTTTCTATGCAATATAGAATAATTGAAACTTCTATTGAAAACAATTCTACCGGTCAAAAATCAATTTACTTTTCTGAAAATAAGCTAGCTGAAGAAATAGATTATTATCCTTCCTCAACTTCCTTAGAAAGTATTATGGAAGAAGCAAGTAAAATAATATACACTAACGGGTGATAAATTTGAAGTTTATTAGTATAGTGACGCCTTGCTACAATGAGGAAGCTAATGTTGAAGAAGTATACGCTCAGGTAAAGAGTGTATTTGATACATTAAGTGGATATGTGTACGAGCATATATTTATTGATAATGCATCAAAAGATAATACATTGAAAATTTTAAAACAAATGGCCCAACAAGATAGCAATGTAAAAGTAATTGCGAATGCAAGGAATTTTGGGCATATTAGATCCCCTTATCATGCACTTCTACAGTCAAGAGGCGATGCGTCAATCTTACTTGTTGCAGATCTTCAAGACCCACCAACAATGATAAAGGACTTTATTCAAAAGTGGGAAGAAGGATATAAAGTTGTACTTGGTGTAAAGGCACAAAGTGAAGAATCTGCACTTATGTTTGCTATTCGGAAAATGTACTACAATTTTATAAATAGAGTATCTGAAATTGAATTAACGAAGAATAACACTGGTTTTGGTTTATATGATGCTAAAGTTATTGAAATATTACGTGGAATAGATGATCCATATCCTTATTTCAGAGGATTAATTTCAGACATTGGATTTGAAAGCTACAAGATAGAATATATACAGCCTTCTAGAAAAAGAGGAGTAACAGCAAATAATTTTTATACATTATACGATATGGCTATGCTTGGCATTACTAATCATTCTAAAATACCATTAAGAATGGCTGCCATGGTTGGTTTCTTAATGTCTGCGTTCAGTTTTATAGTTGCAATTATTTATTTTTTAGCAAAGCTTTTATTTTGGAATTCATTCTCTGTAGGAACTGCTCCCCTTGTTATCGGACTATTTTTATTTAGCTCAGTACAGTTGTTTTTCATTGGAATCATAGGCGAGTATATAGGTTCAATTCATACACAGGTTTTGAAAAGGCCGCATGTGATAGAGAAGGAAAGAATTAATTTTGATAAATATCCTAATCATATCAATGAGGAAGAAGTTGAACTAGAAGTAAAGAAAATATATTATTCTGCATAAATATGTATTTTAAAAAAGATAAAAAAACTGTTATTTTATTGCTTATTTATGGATTGAATACATAAGAGTATTTTCTGATTGGAGATTATAGTATGAAAGGAATCATTCTAGCAGGTGGAACTGGTTCACGCCTATTTCCCTTGACGAAAGTAACAAACAAGCACTTACTTCCAGTGGGACGTTACCCTATGATCTTCCACGCAATAGCTAAGTTGAAAGAAGCAGCTATTGAAGACATACTTATAGTAACAGGGAAAGAACATATGGGTGATGTTGTGAATCTTTTAGGGAGTGGTAAAGAGTTTGGTCTTTCATTTACTTACAAGGTTCAAGATGAAGCAGGTGGGATAGCACAGGCGTTAGGTATGGCAGAACGATTTGTCAACAACGAACTCATGGTTGTCATTCTTGGAGATAATGTTTTTAGTAATTCAATCGTTTCATTTGTTGAAAGTTTTGAAGAACAGCAGTCTGGGGCAAAAATTCTCATTCAAGAGGTACCAGATCCACAGCGGTATGGTGTGCCAGAGCTTGCAGGAGAAAAGATTGTATCGATTGAGGAGAAACCCAAGAGTCCTAAAAGTAATTATGCCGTAACTGGAATTTATATGTATGACAATCGTGTATTTGATATTATTCGTTCCTTAAAACCTTCGAGCCGGGGAGAATTAGAGATTACTGATGTTAACAATGCCTATATCACTTCCAATGAGCTGTCATATGATGTATTAAGTAACTGGTGGACGGACGCAGGGACTCATGCATCATATAGCAAGGCGAATGAACTTTCAAAGGACCTCATTTACGGTGAGGAATTTGGAAGATTCAAATTGTAATAGGCGGTGATTGATATTGATAGTAAGAGAGACTAATCTTCCTGGAGTGAAATTGCTAGAACCCGAAGTTTTTGGTGATCATCGCGGATTTTTCATGGAGAGTTATAATGCTAGAACATTTGCTGAGCTTGGGCTTAATCATGATTTTATACAAGATAATCATTCCCTTTCAGTAAAATTGCATGTTCTAAGAGGTATGCATTATCAGCTTGGACCTAAGGCACAAACAAAGCTTGTTAGAGTTTCGGCAGGTAAGATTTATGATGTTGTCATTGATATAAGACAGGGCTCACCTACTTTTGGAAAATGGCAAGGTTTTGAATTATCTGCAGATAATAAGCTTCAGCTTTTGGTTCCACAAGGATTCGCTCATGGTTTTTGCACTTTAACTCACAATTGTGAAGTTCAATACAAAGTTGATGACCTCTACTCCCCTGAACACGACCGTGGCATCGCCTGGAATGATCCGGTACTAGCAATCGACTGGCCGACATCTACTCCGATTTTATCGGATAAGGATGGCAAGCATCCGGTGCTTGCCGATGCGGAAATCAACTTTGTATATGAAGGGTGAGTTAGACTCGTGAAATTACTAGTTACCGGCGGTGCCGGCTTTATAGGCAGCAATTTTGTATTGTATATGATTAAGAACTATCCAAATTACGAAATCATTAATGTTGATGCACTCACATATGCAGGCAATCTTGAAAACCTGCGATCGATTGAGCAGCATTCAAACTATTCATTCGTGAAAGCAGATATTGCTAAACGTTCAGAATTGGAGCCGTTATTCCAACTAGGCATCGACGCTGTTATTAACTTTGCAGCAGAATCTCATGTGGATCGCAGCATTTTGCATCCAGAGATTTTCGTACAGACAAACATTCTTGGTACTCAGACGCTGCTTGATCTTACAAAGCAATATAACGTAACTAAATTCGTTCAAGTTTCTACGGATGAAGTGTACGGAACTTTGGGTGAGACGGGACTTTTCACGGAAGATACGCCGATTGCGCCAAACAGTCCATATTCGGCGAGCAAAGCTGGGGCGGATCTGCTTGTCAGAGCTTATCATGAGACATTTGGGCTAAACGTTAACATAACACGCTGCTCTAATAACTATGGTCCATATCAGTTCCCTGAGAAGCTTATTCCATTAATGATTCAGAATGCGCTTCAAGATAAGCCGCTTCCTGTATACGGGGATGGCCTTAATGTCCGTGATTGGCTTTATGTTGAGGATCACTGCAGCGCAATAGATCTTGTACTGCATAAAGGTGTTAATGGTGAAGTATACAATGTTGGTGGACGTAACGAGCGGAACAATCTGCAGGTTGTTCGCACGATTCTTGAAGAGCTTGGCAAGCCTGAGTCGCTGATCTCCTACGTGAAGGATCGTCTTGGCCATGATCGCAGATATGCAATTGATGCTGACAAGATTCGTAATGAATTAGGCTGGCAGCCGAAATTTAACTATGAAGACGGAATCAAGGAAACGATTCGTTGGTACCTTAGCAATACAGAGTGGATGGAGCAGGTTGCATCCGGCTCTTATCAACAATATTATGACACCCAGTACAAGGATCGCCTGGAGGCGAAAGAATAATATGGCTACTTTAAAAATCGTAGTTACTGGTGCGAATGGGCAGCTTGGCCGAGAATTGTCGCAATGGACGACGGAGACAGCTGAAATTATTGGATTAAGCCGAAGTGAGCTTGATATTACGAGTCTCCCAGCCTGCCGGAATTTATTTGCACTGCATCGTCCTGATGTTGTCATACACTGCGCCGCCTATACTGCTGTAGATAAAGCCGAGTCCGAGCCGGACGAGGCTTTTCGTGTGAATGCAGCTGCAACACGCAATGTTGCGGTAGCTGCTCGTGAGATCGGTGCAAAGCTTTGTTATATAAGCACTGATTATGTTTTTGATGGGAACAGCACTGTCCCTTACAATGAATATGATCAGATTAATCCTCAAACGGTATATGGTAAATCGAAATATGCTGGCGAACAAGCCGTTCAGACACTACATGATCGCTTCTATATTGTTCGGACCTCATGGGTGTACGGGAAGTACGGCAATAACTTTGTGAAGACGATGCTAAAAATGGCTGGTGAGCGAGATAAGCTTAAAGTAGTTGCAGATCAAATCGGATCGCCTACCTACACCTATGATCTTGCAGCCTTTTTGCTTGAGCTGGTACAAACTGATTATTATGGTATTTATCATGCATCCAATAGCGGAGTTTGCTCTTGGTTTGAGTTCGCAAATGCTATATTTGAAGACAGCAGCACGACTATTCTTGTTGAGCCTTGTACGACAGCTGACTTCCCAAGGCCAGCTCCAAGACCTGCATATTCAGTTATGGATCATACTGCTATCCGCAGTAATGGGCTTAACTTGCTGCGGCCGTGGAGAGAAGCGCTTAACCACTATCTCAAAGACAGTGAGTGATATATGTAATGCCAACAGTAAGCGTTTGTATAGTAACGTATAACAGTGCGAAAGACATTCAAAACTGCTTGCAAGCTGTTTTAAAACAAAGCTTCCCTGTAGAACGCATTGTCGTCATTGACAATGCGTCAACCGATGGAACAGCTAATCAAGTGAAACCTTTCGCAGAGTATGTCCATTTCATAGCGAACACAATCAATAATGGGTTTGCCGGCGGCCAAAACCAGGCTATACGTGAGACATCCTCCGATTATGTTCTTGTGTTAAATCCGGATGTTACGCTAGACCCGAATTATTTAAAAGAAATTATTGGTTTTATGGAACAAAAGCCGGCGGTTGGAAGTGCAACCGGACGGCTTGTTTTTGCGTCTAATATTGAAGTAATGGATAGTGCAGGACTTGGAATGAAACGAACTCGAAATGCATATGATCTAGCCGCAGGCGACCAAGCAGCGGACTGGAGTACAACAAGAGCCGTATTTGGCGTATCTGGTGCAGCAGCGATATATCGAAAGGCTATGATTCGTGATATCGAATATGATGGCGAATTTTTTGATGAACGCTTTTTTGCCTATAAGGAAGACGTAGATGTAGCATGGCGAGCACAGAAGCTTGGCTGGACCTCATATTACATACCTGAAGCAAACGCAGTACACCATCGAGGCTGGAAAAAGGGAAGCAGGAGCAGCGTTCCGCTGTTTGTTCGTCAGCATTCCTATCAGAACCGTTTTTTCACCCTTATAAAAAATGAACCTATCGGTTGGCACTCTCTATTAATAGGGCCGTTGATCCTAGCAACGGAAGCGGTGAAGCTTGGTTATATTGTTTTACGTGAGCCTGGATTGTTACGCTGTTGGTCAACTATTTTCAAATCGCTTCCGAGCATGCTTCAAAAACGTAAATGGATTCAGGAAAAGGCAGTTCATAAACGACATACTAAACATTAAATTAATTTTAAATGGGAAAATATGGGGTTCTCCTCTTATCCTATTTTTGGTACAATGCAGATAGAGTCGAAATTTGAGAGAATGCGGGTGAACACGGCGAATGCTAAGGCAAAACCAACGGTTTTTGACGCAATTATATATGCTGGCGGATTTATCCTGCACATTGGTCGTCTTTATGGCCGCGTATTGGCTTAAATTTTATAGCGGTCTGCTGCCAAGCTTTAACTCGGTAGCGTTCTCTACTTATTTACTATGGGGAACGATTTATTCCTTTTCAGCAGTGCTGATCGGTTTTTACTTTCAGTTTTATTCGCCCAAACGACGCAAAAATTATTCCTACGAAGTGCTTCGTATTTTACAGATTCAAACGATTAGCTTTTTAGGTTTACTTAGCTTGTTCTTCTTTACCCGTGAAGTACATATCTCTCGTGAATTTCTAGCCATTTTCTTTTTCATGAATTTTATCGCCATTGCGTCATACCGATATTGGGTCAAATCGGTCCTCGCTTCGTTTCGTCGCAAAGGCTTTAATAAACGTTTTGTGCTTATCGTTGGGGCTGGTTCAGTGGGACGCAGTTTCTACACGAATCTGCAGCAGCACCCGGATCTTGGATATGAGGTAGTCGGTTTTTTGGATGATTATCAAGATGAGCATGCGCCTGAGCATCAGTATATGAAGCCGATTATCGGAAGGCTTGACGCTTTGAAGCAAAAGCTGGATATGATGCCTATTGATGAGGTCATCATTGCACTGCCGCTTGAAGCGCATGCGAAATATGCGGAAATTATTGAAATGTGTGAACGAACGGGCGTGAAGACGTTAATCATTCCTGATTTCTTTGATCTGCTGCCGGCTAGGCCATTTTTTGATAATTTTGCAGGCATCCCGCTTATTAATGTAAGGGATATTCCACTCGATGAGCTGAGCAATCGAATATTAAAGCGCTGGTTTGATATCGCCTTCTCATTAGTTGCAATTCTTATAACGTCTCCAATCATGTTGTTCGCTATCATAGGGCTTAAGCTGACATCGCCTGGACCGGTATTGTTTAAGCAGGAGCGGATGGGACTCGATCGCAAAACGTTCCATATGTTTAAATTCCGCTCTATGCGTGTATCAACGGATAAAGTATCCGATACACAGTGGACGGTAGAGAACGATCCAAGGCGCACCAAGTTTGGCAGCTTCCTTCGTCGCACGAGTCTGGATGAGCTGCCGCAGTTTTTTAACGTTCTGCTCGGCCATATGAGCGTGGTTGGTCCGCGGCCAGAACGTCC
The DNA here is from genome assembly GCF_052114265.1 of Paenibacillus sp. MCAF9. Taxonomy (NCBI): domain Bacteria; kingdom Bacillati; phylum Bacillota; class Bacilli; order Caryophanales; family Paenibacillaceae; genus Paenibacillus; species Paenibacillus sp. MCAF9. The sequence continues at coordinate 245,143 of NZ_JBFREL010000003.1, read as the reverse complement.
CTATTTCGTGAATCAGTTCAAAGAGGAAATTCCAAAATATATGGTTAAGCATCAGATTAGACCAGGGATAACAGGCTGGGCACAGACCAATGGCTTAAGAGGCGACACTTCCATACAAGACCGTATTATGTTTGATATTTTTTATATTGAAAACTGGACTTTTTTCTTTGATATCAAAATTATTTTCAAAACGGTACTGAAGGGCTTGATTAACAAAAATGCTTACTAACAGCAATTCAGCATGCCGAGTATCGATTATTATTCCTACATTAAATGCAGGGCCAGAGCTGGAAGAGCTATTAGAGCGATTGAAGTATCAGTCGCTTCCTCCATATGAAATCATCATTATGGATTCCTGCTCGGACGATGGAACGCAGGAGCGAGCACTCAAGGCAGGTGCCCAAGTGATGCGCGTTGAACGCCGAGACTTCGATCACGGCGGCACTCGCAACGTTGCAGCGATGCAAGCGCGCGGCGATATTTTGCTTTTTATGACGCAGGACGCTCTCCCTTGCAACGATAAGCTCATTGAAGAGCTGACCAGCCCACTTCTATCTGGGAATAATGTTGCGTATGCCTATGCAAGGCAGCTGCCGAGACCAGAAGCTAATGTGCTGGAACGACTGGCAAGGGAACATAACTATCCGGCACAGTCGCAATTGAAAGCTTATGAGGATATTGAGGAACTTGGGATTAAAACATTTTTTTGCTCCAACGTATGCTCAGCGATTTGGCGTGAGACGTTTGAGACGATGGGACGGTTTCAGGAGCCTGTCATCTTTAATGAGGACTTGTTTATGGCTGCCAAATGCATCTTAACTGGTCATAAGGTTGCTTATTCCGCAGAGGCTCTAGTGTTCCATTCACATGACTATTCGATAAAGCAGCAATTCAAGCGTTACTTCGATAATGGAATTTCTATGCGATGCAATACATGGATCACGCCTTACAGCGCGGTTGGCAAAGCAGGCTCAAAGCTCGTTAAGCTGCAGCTGAATGAGCTCAATCGAACCGGCAAATGGCATCTGATTCCCAAGCTGATCGCTGAATCCGCAGCTAAGCTGATCGGCTATAAGCTAGGCATGAATTATCGCCTTTTACCGCAGTTTGTAACTAGAAGGCTTAGTATGCACCGCCTTATCCTTACTCATATCGAAAATAATAATGCTGGCGTGACAATGAAGCAATAATCCAATTATCAGATTTAATCATTAATCTGCAATACTTCAAATTCTAAAGCTCGTCCGATTAGCAATTAATCGGCGGGCTTTTTTTCATCTTATAAGATTTTATAAGAATAGGTATGTAAGCATGCGTTCAAACTAGAGGGACATGTAAGATTCTGCACGGTAAGGAGAAAACGAGGTGTTATTTTAACTATGGGGTTCATTTGGCTGTCGGCAATATTAATCGTATATATTATTCAGCTCGCAGTGGTTTTTGTGATGGAGCATCGTCGTCAGGTACAGTTGACTGCATGGCTTTTCATTACATTTATGTTCCCGTTCATAGGCTTTATAGCCTATATCATGCTTGGGAAAGATTTTGTCAGACGCAGGCGTATGGAACGATTTAAGCAGGAGACTATACGCTATGCGAATCAATTATCCCAGCAGGTTACAGAGGCAGCGGATATGGAAAATGAGCAGGTTGAGACACAAAAGAAACTGTTTGCCATGCTTACTGGCTTAGCTCCGTTTCCAATTACCCGTAATAATGAAGCATTCGTTCTGAATAACGGTGATGACACATACGAGGAGATATTGAGAGAGCTGAGGCGAGCGACCCATCATATACATATGGATTATTACATGATTAGAGATGATGAAATTGGAAAACGTTTTTTGCAGGTGTTAACGAGTAAGGCGAGAGAAGGAGTCGAGGTCCGAATCGTATATGATGGGATAGGAAGCCTGCATTTAAGTGATAAATATATCGAAGAGCTTCACCTTGCGGGAGTTCGGACAAGCTGCTTTTTACCGCCGCGCATCGCCTTTTTTGACAGAAAATTAAATTATCGCAATCATCGCAAAATCGTTGTAGTAGATGGGACCGTAGGTTTTATCGGAGGTATCAATATCGGTGATGAATACTTAGGAAAGGATCCGAAGCTGGGCTTCTGGCGGGATACTCATTTGCGTCTGAAAGGGGACTCCGTATATTACCTGCAGGAGCTGTTCATGAACGACTGGGCTTTCGCGGCAAAAGAAGAGCTGGATGGTAAAGCGTATATGACGCCGCATCATTGCCTAGGAAATGAAAGGGTGCTGATGGTCTCAAGTAAACCGGGACAGCATGCTCATAAGATTGACGAGGTCATGTTTGCAGCGATCACAGCGGCTTTGACTAGGATATATATAACGACACCTTATTTTATACCAGATTCCAGCCTGCTTATGGGTCTCAGAACTGCTGCACTCAGCGGGGTAGATGTGAGGTTGATTATACCGGGCATTGCGGACTCCAAGCTTGTGCTGCTTGCCACGCTATCCTATATGCAAGAGATGCTGGATGCGGGAGCGAAGGTTTATCGTTATGAGAAAGGATTTATTCACTCGAAGGTGATGATTGTAGATCACATGCTGGCCACAGTTGGAACAGCAAATGTTGATATGCGCAGCTTGCTAAGTAATTTTGAACTGAACGCAGTGCTTTTTGACGAAGGGACGATTAAGAAGCTGGAAACGGATTTTATGGAGGATTTAAAGCATAGCCGAGAATTAGACCAAAAGACCTTTAAGAATCGACCGAATCGACAAAAGGCAGCAGAAGCATTACTGCGCATGTTATCGCCTCTATTGTGAACGATGCATGCTTGACTGCGTTTTCGGGCATATTTTTCGAAGGTGGATAAACCATGTTATTACCGCCGCGAATGCGAAATCAGGCCTACACGGTATACGTATTCGCCAAAACAAATGGGAGGGTATAACTATGACAGATACTAACGACGAGCAAAAACAAGAGGCGGCAGATCCGAAGCATGAGGGTCGAGAGGATTATTTTATGGATATCGACAGGATGGTTAATGAAGGATTGGGCGGCGGCAATGTAACGCTGCAAAACGGCCTTATTGACGAATCAACAACAGATACGATGGAACGTGAATCCAGATAGCAATTGTTCAATGCATTTATAAAAAAGGAGGGGTAGGCAGTATGGACGTAGCACGCGCGAAGCAAATATACGAATCTGAACAGACAGTTAAAGTTCATCTGGATGAGGATTCGGTCTGGATTGAAAATGTCGACGAGGCGAATGGGATGGCAACCGTTATGGTCGGCAACAATCCTGTGAACACAAAGACGGTATCCTGTGACCGATTGAAGGAAGAAGGTTAATCGTTACAAGCTAAGCAACAAGCAGCTGCACAGAAAAAGAGGCAATCCCAATAATAAAGGGGAAAGCCTCTTTTTTGTTTATCCAATAACCATCTTAACCGCCAAAAGCTTCTCTAAACGCGATACAAAGCTGGTTGCGATCGACTTCCCATAACTCGGCAATTTCAGCGCTGACATTCTCTTCCCACCAGTCGCATTGGATCTTCCGATTATCTTTATTTTCGTGAACCCAGATCAGGTTGACAATAACCTTTTTAAAATAAAGTTTTTCAGCTTGCTCCATTTTCTCTTTGGACACCCAAACTTTCATGCGCTTCACGGTGCGGTATAGCTCGTTGCTGCAGGCTCTGCGAATTTTACGCGCAGTCGGTAAGCCGGCTGTATGTTTTGGCGCGTTAGCTTTCATTATAGACCGACTCCTCTCTACCCCATATGTATGCGCCCGGGGAGAAGGAGGTCACTCGTTACAGCTGTTTGCCTGCTAATCTACTGTGATATAACCAACCATTGGTCCGCCGTGGCGCATATCAGTATGGGTCAAGCATAAAATAGGATAAGTCCCCTCTTTTTTGGCAGTGAATCTTACAACCGTCGTTTTGCCTTTTAGTACTTCTCCCTTTATGTCAAGGCCTTCAATGACAAAGGGATGGCTTGCCCCGCTTACACCGCTAATATGCAGCTCAGTTAGTTCATCCTTTTGGACAACAATTTGACCCGGATCCCAGCGATACATTTCATGCTCTTTGCCGTCAGCGGTTTGTGACTTGTATTCAACCGTAACAATCTGGAAAATTCGCGGCTCTGACGGTTGTCCATCTACCTCTTTTGATCTGTCCCAGCTTAAGTAAACGCCGGTGAATACGATAAGGACTGCAACTACAATAAACAGTTGAATTTGTCGTTTACTTACAATAAAGACCTTTGACATGAAACGCTCACCTCATCCATTCGTATCATTTAAGGCTAGTCTATGCAGGGGCTTGTCAGCACATGACAAAAGTGGAAGGTTGTCTGTATCGTATGTTAGAATAGCTTCAGCGCAGTAAAAGCAAGCGAGAGCCATATTTTATGCAGGAAGGCGGATTGAGAACAGAAATGGATTTTATTCATGAAGTATTGGACAATGTATTGCAATGGGTAGAGAGTCTAGGGTACTTTGGTATTTTGATCGGACTATTGATTGAAGTTATACCAAGTGAGATTGTGCTCGGCTTTGGAGGTTATCTCGTATACAAAGGAGATATTTCCTTCTGGGGGGCAGTGTTGTTTGGTACGTTAGGTGCAATTGGACAAAACTGGATTTTATATTGGATTGGCAGATATGGCGGACGGCCAATCGTCGAGAAATACGGTAAATATATAAAGATCAAACAAAAACATGTAGATATTTCTGAAAATTGGTTTAACAAGTATGGCGTAGGCATCGTGTTTACTGCACGTTTTGTGCCGGTAATGAGACAGGTTATTTCAATTCCAGCCGGTATGGCAAGGATGAATTTTGGATTATTTACATTGCTGACTGCACTTGCATCTCTGCCGTGGTCTATATTGTTTATTTATCTGGGCAAATCGCTTGGCGAGAACTGGGATAAAATCGATGAGAAAGCTGCGCCTTATGTACAGCCTGCTATTCTTATCGCAATTGCACTCCTTATTATTTATGTCCTTTTCAAATTTGTACGCTCACGCCGCAAATCGGTATAATAGAACAGTCAACCTTGCATTTTTTCTGATAAGCAACCATTAAATAGACGAAAGAGGGATTCATATGAGCCAAAGCATTGCAGATAAACTGGGCAAAGGGATTAGCCCGCAACAATTTATTGACGGCATGACCAAAAATAAAGAGCAGTTTTTGGATTGGTCGGAAAAATTCGCTTGGACCGATGAGAGCGACAAGGAATATTTTGATTCGCTTAACAATCGTGACGATCTTCGTGTATTGATCCTGATGGCTGATTGGTGTGGCGATGTTGTACGCAACATTCCTGTTGTATTCAAAGCGCTAGAGAACAGCGGCGTGCCGATTGACGTGCTCATTATGGAAGAGCATCTCGACACGATGGATCAATTTTTGACGCTTGGCGGCCGTTCTGTACCTGTCGTTATTGTTGCGGATACAGGCGGAGCAGTGCTAGGCAAGTGGGGACCGCGTCCTACTCATGTTCAGGAAGCTATGCTCGCGTTCAAAAAAGAAAATCCAGATCGTGAAGCAGCCGACTATCAAGAGAAGCTGGCGATTACAAGACAGGAAATTGGCCGTCGATATGGAGAAGGAACTGAATATCAATCCGTTATTGTGAAAGAGCTCCGCACTTTGTTGGAGTCATTTTAAACGAATATGAGTGAGAATATGAAGATTGAAACTTTTACATTAGGTCCCCTGCAAACGAATGCTTATCTCATCACGGTGAAGGAGCCTGCAACGGTAAGTGGTGAAGAGGGGCAGGAACGCGGCATCGTGATTGATCCAGGAATGAATCCGCGCAAGCTGATCGAGCGCCTTAAAGGTGTAAGGGTGGAAGCAATTTTATTGACTCACGCTCATTTCGATCATATGGGCGGCGTGGATGAAGTGCGAAAGCTAGCTGACTGTCCTGTGTACATCCATGACTTGGAGGCAGACTGGCTTACGGATCCGCGTAAAAATGGTTCAATGAGATGGCAGGATGTAACGCCTCCGCTCTCAACGGACCCCGCTGAATATGCGCTCGCGGAAGGTCAAACCTTATCGCTGCTTGGATTATCATTCCGAGTCATGCATACACCGGGGCATTCTCCCGGCAGCGTAAGCTTCCTGCATGGTAACCATCTGTTTTCAGGCGATGTGCTCTTCAAAATGTCAGTTGGCCGAACGGACCTGCCGGGCGGACGTGAACGTGATTTATATGACTCCATTCGCTTGAAGCTGTACAAACTAAACCCAGAAGTCATTGTATATCCAGGACATGGCGGACGTACGACGATTGGTTTTGAAATGGCGAACAACCCATATACGGGTGCATGAAGCATGAGGAAGGGGCATGACGTTTGGCGGATACAAAGGTACAGCATTTTACAGATGATGTAGAAGAAAATACGGGAAAATTGAAATTGACAGTGGAACAGAAAGCTGCCGAAAGTCAGCGAATCATTACTGGAATAGCTACACAGTTATCGATCCCGGTAACAAAAGTGAAATCTGCAGTTGGCTTGCTCGATGAGGGCAACACCATTCCATTTATCGCGCGTTATCGCAAAGAGATGACGGGTGAGCTGGATGAGAATGATCTAAGAGCAATCGAAGAGAAGCTGCAATATATGCGGAACCTGGAAGAGCGCAAACGCGAGGTCATTCGTCTAATTGATGAGCAAGGTAAGTTGACTGAAGAGCTGCGCGCTTCGATAACCCAATCGGTTAAGCTGCAAGAGATAGAAGATCTATACCGGCCATATCGGCAAAAGCGGAAGACTCGTGCGAGCGTCGCGAAGGAAAGAGGGCTGGAGCCGCTGTCAGAATGGCTGTGGTCACAGCCGCGCAGCGGTGATCCGCTTGTTGAAGCTGCCCGTTATGTGAACGAGGAAAAAGGTGTGCCGACCGCTCAGGATGCTTTAAATGGAGCTTCGGACATCATTGCCGAAAATATTGCCGATGATGCATCTATTCGCGCTTGGGTTCGCAAATTCACATTTGATCAAGCGCTAATCAAGACAGAAGCAAAAAATGCTGCTGAGGAAACGGTATACGAAATGTATTACAGCTATCAGGAGCCGGTTCGGAAGCTTCCTCCACATCGTGTTCTTGCGATTAATCGTGCTGAACGCGAGGATGTGCTGCGTGTTGCCTTTGATGTTCCTACGGAACGCATTCATGAGCATATCCAGAGAAAGCTGCTTAGAAACGGGACTGCGCAATCTGTACGCGATGTGCTTGTATCGGTCATTGAAGACTCGTATAAGCGTCTTATCTCGCCATCCATTGAGCGTGAGGTTCGTGGCGAGCTGACTGAAAAGGCAGAGGAGCATGCCATTTCCATTTTCTCTGAAAATTTGCGCAATCTGCTGCTTCAGCCGCCCGTTCGCGGCAATATCGTGCTCGGAATTGATCCGGCTTTCCGTACCGGGTGCAAACTAGCAGTCATTGATGATATTGGCAAGCTGCTGGAGGTCGCGGTATCCTATCCAACTCCTCCGAACAACAAAGTGGCTGAAGCTGAGAAGCTTATCAATGGTTTAATTGATAAATACAAAGTAGAATTGATCGTCATAGGCAATGGAACAGCCTCGCGTGAGACGGAGCAATTTATTGCTGACTTAATAGGCAAGCGCAAAGCGGCCGGAGCGGGCGGCGCTGAGCTTAAGTACATAATTGTCAACGAAGCAGGCGCAAGCGTTTATTCGGCCTCTAAGCTCGCTCAGGAGGAGTTTCCGGCGCTAGACGTCGCTGAGCGCAGCGCAGTGTCGATTGCCCGCAGATTGCAGGACCCGCTTGCAGAGCTCGTCAAAATCGAGCCTAAAGCAATCGGAGTTGGACAATATCAGCATGACGTTAGTCAGAAGCGCCTTGATGAGACGCTTGGCGGTGTAGTTGAATCAGCGGTTAACCATGTTGGCGTCGATGTGAACACAGCATCAGCGTCCTTGTTATCCTATGTGGCGGGCATTAATGCTACCATCGCTAAAAATATCGTGAAATACCGTGACGAAAACGGACGCTTCATTAAACGAAACCAGCTGCAGAAGGTACCGCGTCTTGGCGCAAAATCTTATGAGCAATGTATTGGTTTCTTGAGAATTGCCGAACCAGTCAATCCTCTAGACAGCACGCCGATTCATCCCGAATCTTATGAGGTTGTAGACAAGCTGTTTAGTGAGATGGGCCTTAGCCTTAAGCAGTTAGGCTCAGAGGAGCTAAGAACGAAGCTTGCGGAGCTAGACGCAGATCGTATCGCGCCAACGCTTGGCGTGGGCGTACCTACTTTGCGGGACATCATGGATAGCTTGCTTCGTCCGGGTCGCGACCCGCGTGAAGAGCTTCCTCCTCCGATTTTCCATACGGATGTACTCAATATCGAGGATCTGGCTCCAGGCATGGAACTTCACGGGACAGTGCGCAATGTCATCGATTTTGGTGCGTTTGTCGATATCGGCATCAAAAATGATGGGCTCGTTCATATTTCGCAGCTCAGCGATAAATTCGTTAAACGTCCGATGGATGTTGTATCTGTCGGTGATACGGTTACAGTATGGGTGCTTAGTGTCGATTCGAAAAAAGGCCGAGTAAGCTTGACAATGCGCAAGCCTAACTAACGGTTTCCATATATAAAGGGCTTGCCTGTTAGGAGGCAAGCCCTTTATAATTTAACAAGTGCATGGGCATCGCCTACTACCCTACAAAAGGAGTGAGATGACTATGAAGACAGAAAAGGCAAGCGGCTCGACCCATTCAAAATGGTTTGGACTCGCTTTGCAGGCACTCGTCATTTTATCGCACAAATCAGAATGTTATCCAAGTGCGGCTATTGCCGGCTGCTTGAACTCGGAAGCAACACAATTGCGGAAAGTACTGGCTAAGCTGGCTGCTGGGCAATTGATTGAAACAAGAGAAGGCCGCGATGGAGGTTATAGGCTGAAACGCCCTCCAGAGGCGATATCGCTCGCTGAGGTGTACATTGCTCTCAAAGTAGGAGAACCTCTCTGCAGCGGCATGCTGGATACAATCAGCCTGAATGATGCTGGATTGAATATGAAATCAGCATTCATGGATATTGCAAATGAGATTGAACAAAATACGATCGAAACACTGCAGCAGTTTACAATAGCGCAGCTTGCTCAAAAAACATTGCCTAATTCTTCTTAAAAAGTAATTAAATTTACTAAAGTTAGTCGATTGACAAAAGTATCGGAACGACCTATACTGTGTATATAAATGATACAGTTCATCTTTCATTAACTGTGCCCTGCGAAGCACAGTATATTCGCGAGATTAACTGAGTAGAATCTTGCACAGATAAAAATTTTCCTTTGGAGGGAACCATATGACAACAACTCAAAGCAATTCACAAGAAACTCAAACGAATGAACAATTGAATGCAACTTTCTTTGATGTTTTAAATAGCCGTCGTTCTGTACGTGAATACGACAGCAGTGCAGTAATTTCTGAGGAAGAAATCAGAGATATTCTTGCAACTGCGATCAAAGCGCCATCTTCATCGAATATGCAGCCTTGGCGTTTTCTCGTTGTAACTGATCCTGAACTGAAGCAAAAGCTGCTTCCCATCGCATTTAACCAAAAGCAGGTAGCTGCTGCATCAGCGATTGTTATTGTTCTAGCTGATTTGGAAATGTACACGTTGTCCGAAAAAATTTATGGATCTGCGATTGAAGCAGGTTTCATGACTGAAGAAGTGGGCAACAACTTTATTGAGAATTCTACGAAAATGTACTCAGCTTTGCCAGCAGAGCGCTTGAAAGAAATCGTTGTATTTGACACAGGCCTAGTGGCGATGCAGCTTATGCTGACAGCTCGTGCTAAAGGGTATGATTCCGTTCCTATGGGCGGATATAACCGTGATCAAGTGATGGAACTGTTTAATATTTCGGATCGTTATTTGCCGACATTGATGCTTCCAATCGGCAAAGCAGCAGTAGAAGGCCGTGAAACGACTCGTCTATCGGTTGATGATGTTACATTTTTTAACAAATTTTAATATATCGATAACCAAACAATAACAAAAAAAGCGACCCTCAGATAATGGGGGTCGCTTTTGTTATTCTAACGATAAGTAATTAGGAGTTCGCCATTGCATTCTGCTTTGATTCACCGTTTAAACGAGCTAATCCCTTAAAAGTATGGCAGCAGCCGTATACGGTTATGTGGTTGGGCAGTGATTCATTACTGAAATTCGGTGAATTCGGTTCCGGTGCCATCTTCCTTTGAACCTTGTTTGTTGCGGTAAAAATACCAGCAGTCATTAAGCAGCTTAATTTGTCTGCGGTCTTTCTTTTGAAATGCACGCATCATTTGATTGCACAGCCACTGTGGCATACCTATCGTTCTCCTTCCCCAGGCCTAACTTGTTGTAATATTACAATATGGGGAAGGGCGTGTGTCCGTGCAGGTCCTACCTATATACTCTGTTCTTCTTCATACTCTTCGTACCACTGTTCAAGCTGAGCTTGCAGGGCGCGAATTTCTGTTAGAAGCGAAATAAGCGGATAGGACTTCTCTTGTACGCTGGCAAAATCCTTCTCAAGGCTGTTGATGTAATCCAGGCCTGAGATGATTTTAATGGAAGTATCATGAAGCTCAACATCGTTGCTCTCTGCTACAGCATAAGGCAATACTGGAACATGCTCTGCCGTTAGCTTGTCAATTTCTTTATGAAGCCGGAGGTTAAGCGCGCTTAGCTGATAAGCGTGCGATTCAGGCATTTCCACGAAAAAGATGATGTCATTTTGTTTCAATAGGACGTAGCGCATAGTTGCCATAATAATTATTGATCTCCCCTTTAGTTTGTTACCGTACATATACTGTAAATTTTCTGCACATTTAATAATTCCTACTTGACAGTGTAGCCTATGCCAGCTTTAAAATTCAAGTAGTTGGGGGAGAATAATGAATGAATAATGAGGCGCTTCAGCAATGGGTTGAGCATATTTCGATAACCTTTTTTAATCGTCCGTTTTTACATCAAGCTACATTCAACAGCCGACTTAAAGCAACAGGAGGACGCTACTTTACAAGGTCCCATAATATTGAGATCAGTCCTCATCAGCTTTCGGCTTTCGGGCATGAAGAAACCGAGAAAATTATTAAGCATGAGCTTTGCCATTATCACTTGCATATATTGAAGCGGGGATACCAGCATCGCGATATTGAATTTAAACAGCTGCTTGCTCAAGTAGGCGGCTCACGCTATTGTCAGTCCTTGCCTGAACGCGCGCAGCGTAAGCAGCAGCCATTTCGGTACAAGCTTGTTTGTACCAAATGCGGGATGGAGTATCTGCGCAAAAGGAAGATTGATCCGGCTAAATACGCTTGTGGAAAATGTCGCGGAAAATTAGTGTTAAAAGTGATTGACAATCAAAGTAGTACATGATATATTATTACTTGTCACTTTTACTTTTCCCTGATAGCTCAGTTGGTAGAGCACTCGACTGTTAATCGAGTTGTCACAGGTTCGAGTCCTGTTCGGGGAGCCAGATTTGGAGAGATACCCAAGTGGCTCAAGGGGACCCTCTGCTAAGGGGTTAGACTGCGTAAGTGGTGCGAGGGTTCGAATCCCTCTCTCTCCGCCACATTTTTCTCACAAGTGTTTGCAACGGGAAGACCGTTCATCCGGTCTTTTTTATTTGCCACAGTGGTTGCAGCATCGTGGAAATTTCATTTGAAGTGTTCTGTATGGCCCGTTGGTCAAGTGGTTAAGACACCTCCCTTTCACGGAGGTAACAGGGGTTCGAGTCCCCTACGGGTCACCAATTATTCACACAAAAAAATGTACTAGCTCTTCGGAGCTCGTTTACAATTACAGCGAGAGCCATTAGCTCAGTTGGTAGAGCACCTGACTTTTAATCAGGGTGTCGAAGGTTCGAGTCCTTCATGGCTCACCATTTTCTTGATTAAGAAGATGCGAGCGATGAACGTTCGACTTATAAATGTGCGGTAGTGGTGGAACGGCAGACACGCTATCTTGAGGGGGTAGTGTCCCATGGACGTGCAGGTTCAAATCCTGTCTACCGCACCATAACTTACTCTTTGCCGATGTATATAGGTGAACTTAGAAGGTGTCATTTTGCATGCACTTTTCTGATAGATGATGCCACTTTATATTCAGATCATAAATCTGACTAGAGAGTGGTTTTTTCGTTATAAGTTGCTCGAGCCGTGAAAACAGATGCATCATTAGAGATGAGGAGCTGTAAACATGAAAATAAACTTAAACTTTACGAACAAGGGACAAGCAGCGATTAGCAAATTTAACAACGAGGAATTGCTTGAGATTTTCGCACGGTACAGCAATACCTTAATGAAAAAATACTCAATCGAAGTAACTGTACCAGCAGAAGGCAATGAAGCGATTATCGAAAGAGGCAAATTATCAGTATTTGTGGACAAAATCGAATGTGACGTTGAAACCTTCTTCAAAGAATTGGGAAGAGACGTTAAGGTGCCGCTTAAGAAAAGACTTACGCCTGAAGACAAGTTAGACAATGTATTTAAGGCTGAAACGATTGAATCGTAAGGCTAAAATTATATTTTAAAAAACTTGAGAAAAAAATGCTTGAACTTCTGATGATAAGCTGATATAATCATTTTTGTTGTCTCAAGCATATTTGTTCTCTTAGTTCCAGACGGCCCGTTGGTCAAGTGGTTAAGACACCTCCCTTTCACGGAGGTAACAGGGGTTCGAGTCCCCTACGGGTCACCATAAATCCTCAAAGTGTACCAGCTCTATGGAGCTCGTTGCAATCACACGAGAGCCATTAGCTCAGTTGGTAGAGCACCTGACTTTTAATCAGGGTGTCGAAGGTTCGAGTCCTTCATGGCTCACCATTTTCTTGATCAAGAAGATGTGAGGGAAGGATCGTACAATTTACAATGTGCGGTAGTGGTGGAACGGCAGACACGCTATCTTGAGGGGGTAGTGTCCCATGGACGTGCAGGTTCAAATCCTGTCTACCGCACCAAAGTATATAAATCGTACGGCTCTAGAGATAGAGCCGTTTTTTTGTGTGTTCTAACAAAAAAGAAACCTTACATATCGTCATATTGAAGAAATGGGAATACTAGAGGTTGGAATGGTTGATTATATAGTTAGGCCGTTATATATTTATCGAAGTGGGGGTGTACAAATGTCGGGGGTTCATAGCAATTTAAAAGAAATCATGAGAGCTAAAGATCCAAACCTATCGATTAGGCAGCTTGCCAAAGATATTGACTATCATTTTGATTCTGTTCGGAAGATGTATAAGGATGAGATGGTTCAGTATCCGCGGGATCTGTTATGGAGGTTATGCAAATATTTTGATGTCAGTCCTGGACAGTTTATTGTAGTCGTTCATGACGATAAAGATAGAGATCCGGATAAATAAAAGGGAACCCTGTACATTTTGTATAGGGTTCCCTTTACTATTTATATGATAATTATGCAGAAGCGACTATTTCTTCGGCTTGTGCCTGCGAGATTTTAACTAACATATCACCAGGATCGGACAAAACTTCGATACCTTCATGGAAGGAGAGGTCAGAAACTAGTAGATGATCTCCTATTTTAAGGCCGCTTATATCTACCTCGAATGCGCTGAGCAGATTGTCTGGCATGCAGCGAACCTCTACTTCGTACATCTCAACTTGAAGCATTCCGCCTTCTTTGACACCTACTGGTTCTCCGGAGAAGTGAATCGTTACTTTCGAATCCAAACTCACATTCATATTCAATTGATAGAAATCAACGTGAACAATTTTATTGCTCAACGGATCTCTTTGTATATTTTGAATTAATACTGGCTTATTCCCTTTTTCCGGAATAGCTGCATTTAAAATGGCGCGCGGGTTGTGCTTTATGACTGATAATATTTCTTTCTCAGCGACGATAACAGAAATGCTGCCGACATCCTTGCCGTATACAATAGCTGGTACCTGTCCTTGCTTTCTTAATAGATTAATCTTGGATTTGCTTAAATCGACCCGTTCGTTTAACTGGATAGTATTGCTCATCATTTGTTGCCTCCTAATCGAATGGGGTACTGTCAAACCGACAATAAAAAAGACTGATTAGCAATAGAATGTCTAATCAGCCCGCTAACGACCATATTTTCTTGTCATATGTTAATTTTATCACAAGTTCTCTACTTGTCAAATCCGTGCAAATCCGGCTCGATTGACAAGAAAATATGGTCGTGCTAAGGTTTGAACAGCAGATAGGAGCGGAATTGCAAGAGACGGCAGCAACTGAAGCTGTTAAGTGGTAATACTGGGATAGCTAAAAACCAAAAGCATATCGTTTAATCTCGGAAATAAAGACATCTTTATTTCTTTTTTTTTATTTTAATTTGTAAATATTTTTAAAATAAGGGAAAAATTCATTTGAAAAAGTTTTAAACAAGCCGAATATAGCATTTTTGGGAACGAGCTTGCCTAGAGAATGCGGATTAGCTGCTTTTTCTCAGGATCTGATGAATGAGATCGAACAAATTCAAGATTTTAATGCACCACGCATGATTGCGGTTAACAATAACAAGTCCTATGCGTACGGCAATCAGGTGATGGCTCATAGCAACAAGAAGCGACTTCCCTGAGGGCCCGGCTAAACGCCCTAATTTAGTTCTAGGCTAAGGGCGAATGGTAACACGCGTGCCAATAGGCACTATTTTGGACAAGGCGAGTACATCATCGTTAAACATTCGGATGCAGCCGTGTGAGACGATATGTCCGATGGAAGAAGGATCGTTGGTGCCATGGATGCCATAATGCGGCTTCGAGAGCCCCATCCAAAAGGCGCCGAACGGTCCGCCGGGATTGGGCTGCTTATTAATAATCGTAAATTCACCTGTAGGCGTTTGAGTTACCATTTTGCCGATGCCAACGGGAAAAGCTTGAGTGACGACGTCGCCGTCCAGCAGATAGAGCTGACGATCGGAAAGATCGATGATAATACGGTAGTCGGGCATGGGGGACTCACTCCTTTTCTCCTATGTTATGTAGAGCGGCAGCGGTTTGCTTCAAAGATTTAGGCGCGCCCAAAAAAAGAGCCCAAAGGATGTGTCCTAGGGCTCTTTGGTCATTTTATTTTATAGTATATAACTCTAGCAATATTCTGCCTCGCCCTCGTTTTCCCTCGCATTGTCTATGCGCTTGTTTTACATCTGCTAGAGAATAGACAGTGTTGATCTCTGCTTTGATCGTTCCATCTGCAAGGAGTTGAGCAAGCTGTTCAAGGTTAGCATGAGTAGGGAAGGAAAGCAGCTCCTTTAATTTTTTTATATCGTTCAAATGCTCGGCTATTTGTATATGAGTTAAATGTACCTTGATGCTATTAAGGAAGCAAGCAGGCACTTTTTTTCGGATCGTAACTATTCCTTAACATTAGCTTGCTCAGCTTCTATGGTACAATAAAAGTAATAGATGAATGAACATCATGATTTTTCTTAAAGAGGTGCAGTTTATGATCCTAGTAAGCTCTTGTTTGGCTGGGTATGAGGTAAGATATAATGCAACGCATAGTGTAAATGAAATCATTCAACAATTGGTGCAGCAAAAGAAAGCCATTGCTGTATGTCCTGAATTGCTGGGCGGTTTCTCTACTCCAAGAGAGTCAGCCGAAATTGTTGGCGGCGACGGCGATGATGTGTTAAACGGTACAGCTAGAGTAATAGAGAAATCGGGCAGGGACGTAACGGCGATGTATGTGGATGGTGCACACATTACGCTCAAAAAAGCGAAGGAAGTAAATGCGGAAGTTGTTGTACTTAAGGAATACAGCCCTTCTTGCGGCAGCGCGATGATTTATAATGGAGAGTTTAAAGGCAATAAGAGGACTGGGAATGGGGTCACGACCGCCCTGCTTAGAAGAAGCGGCATAAGAGTGATATCCGAAGAGCAGCTTGGGGAATTTTTGGTGGAAATGAGGTTCTAGCAGAAATAAATTCAAGAAAATAATAGAATCATAAATAAAAAGGAGCCTCCTGGGAGGCCCCGTCTTTACTGTTTAGTGACCTGATGATTCATGGTCGTTGGATAGCTTAAGTACGTCAAATACTTTGAACAATAGACTAAGTATAATAGCTACTACGGTTGCAAGCGCCATCCCAGTAAGCGAGAAGTCACCGATTGTAAGCTTTACACCGCTAAGTCCAGTCACAAGAACGACGGTTGTCAAAAACAGGTTGGTCGGTTTGCTGTAATCCACTTTGGACTCAACGAGCATCCGGAAGCCGGAAGCAGCGATAACACCGAACAGCAGCAAGGACACACCGCCCATAACTGGCGTTGGAATACCGGAAATAAGTGCAGAGAATTTACCAGAGAAGGAAAGGACGATCGCAATGACAGCCGCGCCGCCAATGACAAAGGTGGAGTAAACCTTTGTGATCGCTAGAACACCAATATTTTCACCGTAGGTCGTGTTCGGCGTAGAGCCTACAAAACCCGATAGAATGGTGGAAATACCGTTGCCCAGCATGGAGCGGTGCAGACCTGGGTCCTTCGATAGATCTTTGTCTACGATATTGCCTGTAACAACCAAATGCCCAATATGCTCGGCAATGACGACAAGCGACGCAGGTGCAATCGCAATAATCGCCGACCAGTGGAACTCAGGGAAAGTGAAATGCGGCAATTGAACAAAGCTATTCTCAGCGAGCTTGCTGAAATCAGTGAAGCCCATGAAATGAGCAAGTACATAACCTGTAGTAATACCGATCAGAATCGGAATAATGCGCATGAATCCGCGGAATAAGACAGAACCTAGCACCGTTACGGCAAGGGTGACGGTAGAGAGGATTACGATCTTTGGATCCGGGCTCCATACGACGGCAGGATCGGCATCAGTCGGAATAATCCAGCCTGCCATCCGAGCAGCAACTGGAATGAGCTCTAAACCGATAATCGCGACGATTGCACCCATCGCTGCTGGAGGAAATACGACATTGATCCAGCCGGTGCCTGCTGCTTGAATGATGAGAGCGACAATCGTAAAGATAACGCCTGAAATAATAAATCCGCCTAATGCAGCGGCATAGCTGCCTCCGCCCACTTGATCGCCGATTACGGCGCCTGCTGGTGCGAGAAATGCAAAGCTGGAACCGAGATATGCTGGAATCTTATTGTTGCATATCCAGAGATAAAGAAGTGTTCCGATACCGTTCATAAGCAAACAAATTGCCGGATCAACACCGAGTATATTCGGTACGAGCACGGTAGAGCCGAACATAGCAAATAAATGCTGCAAGCTTAGCAGTGCGCTTTGCAGGGCAGGCGGTCTTTCATGAACCCCAATTGCTTTTTTCATGAGAATAAGCTCCTTCAATATAATAGGTTGTCTATTTTTGACCCTTGTTGATTCTACATAGTGAAGCGGGGTTTGACAAGTGTTTTCTTATCATACGTTGGTCATATACGAATACATTAATGAAGAAGGGGAGGTGAAAGGATGGAATTGTGGGTGATATATCTTATTCTCGCTGGCATACTGATCGTCGTGGAAATGCTGACGCTTACATTTTATTTGCTTTGGCTTGCGATTGGTGCCATAGTCGCCGCTGTCATTGATTGGTTTTGGCCGGGCTCATTTGTCGTGGAGCTGGTGGCTGGGTGTATCATTGTCCTTATCTTGACTATCTTCACTGGTCCAATTACTCGTCGTTTCCATTCCTCGAAAGGTTTTAAGGATGCCGTGGACGAGCTCGTCGGAAAACAAGGAATTGTGCTTGAGGATATTGCGGCAGATGTACCCGGTATCGTCAAGGTGGGAAATGAAACGTGGAGTGCAGCATCGAATGAACGGTTATTGAAGGGTGATACAGTTAGGGTTGTCAGTCGCGGCAGTGCAGTGCTTCAAGTTGAGAAATGGGGAGGCTAACTAGATATGGGTTATATTATTGCTATTATTTTATTGGTTATCGTTGTAGTGTTTGTATCATTATCGATCAAAATCGTACCGCAGCAAAGGATAGGCGTTGTCGAGCGTCTAGGAAAGTTTAATCGGCTGCTTACGCCGGGGGTTAATATTCTAATTCCGATTATTGATCATGTACGAACGTATCATGATTTGCGTATACAGCAGGCGAACGTTCCGCCGCAAACGGTCATAACGAAGGATAACGTACAGGTCAAAATCGATACGATTATTTTTTATCAAGTGACCGGCCCAGAACAGGCTACATATGGCATATCTGATTATGTATACGGGGTGCGAAATATAAGCACAGCTACGATGAGGCAAATTATTGGTAAAATGGAGCTTGATGAAACATTATCAGGCCGCGAGAAAATATCAACCGACATTCGGATCGCCCTTGATGAAGCGACAGAGAAGTGGGGCGTGCGCATCGAGCGCGTAGAGGTTATTGATATTCAGCCTCCAGCGGACATCCAAGATGCAATGGATAAGCAAATGAAGGCGGAGAGAAGCAAACGAGCAATGGTGCTTGATGCAGAGGCGGCGAAGCAGGATATGATCTTGCGGGCAGAGGGTGACAAGCAAAGCAAAATATTGAAGGCTGAAGGCGATAAGGAAGCTAGAATCCGTCAAGCGGAGGGTCAGCGCCATGCGCAGGAGCTGGAAGCGCTTGGCGAAGCGAAGGCGATTCAATCCATCGCTGAAGCTGAGAAAAACCGAATTGAGCTTATACGCTCTGCGGGACTAGATGAGAATGTGCTGACATACCGCTCGCTCGAGGCATTATCCGATATCGCTCAGGGAGCTGCGAATAAAGTGTTCATTCCAACACGGGCAATCGATACACTTGGCAGTATTGGAGCCATTGGGGAAATGCTTAAAGCGAGCAAATAAATATAGTGATTGCAAAAAATGTCTCAGGAGCAGTGTATTCTGCTTTTGGGATATTTTTTTTGCAATCCGATATTTTATTTCTCTAAAGTCAGTGGGTTTGCAGTATGAATCATAACATTCTTGGATAGTTCAACATGGGATTCACCCTTAAACTTAAAAAGAAAGCGCTTTATATTAAACGAGTAAGAGGAGGAAATAATGTTGAGTCGATTTAAATTCAAGAAAGGTTGGTCCATTATTTTTGCATTGCTTGTGTTATTCCAAACGGCAGTCGGTACGAATACGACAGTTGCTGAGGCTCAGACGCCGGTTGCTGCTGTAAACAGCCAATCCTATGAGGCTGAGGCAGCCATTAATCAGCTTAGCGGTAAAGCAGAGGTTAAGGACTGCGAGCTTGCGGTGGGCTGCTCAGGCAATAAGCTGGTAGGCAGTCTGTGGGGAGGCTCTGCTTTGCAGTTCAACGCTGTGAATGTGGATACTAAAGGGATCTATACGATGACGGTGCATTATATATCGGGCGATCCGAGATCGTTAGCCGTCAGTGTGAACGGAGGCGGAACCGATCATTATGATTTGCCGAAAACGGCAGATTGGAGCACGCGAGGAACTTACGAGATCCAGCTGGAGCTTCATCAAGGCGAGAACGTCATTCGTTTCGATGATGAAGGCGGATACGCGCCGGATATTGACAAGATCGAGCTGAAATTGCTGAATGCTGGCCCGGGTACAGATCCGAATGAACCGCCAGCTGGAAGCGGGCAAGTGTATGAAGCGGAAGGACTGGACAATAAGCTAGCCGGAAATTCTGCTGTAAAATCCTGCAAAGCGGAAACGGAATGCTCCGGTGGAAAAAAGATAGGCGACATTTGGGGCGGATCAACGCTGCTTTTCCAAAAGGTTGCTGCAAAAGCAGAGGGGATCTATACCTTAAAGGTGAGCTATATTTCCGGCGATCCTCGTTCATTTTCCATTCGTGTGAACAATAACGAGAAAGAGACCTATTCCCCGCCTGCGACTGCGAACTGGGATACGGTTGGCGTGTTCAGTATTGAGGTACAGCTGCAAGCGGGCAGCAATACCATTTTATTTGATGATGACGGCGGATGGTCGCCGGATATTGATAAAATCGAGATCATCAGCTCGCAGGCACCGGGTGAAAATCCGGGTGATGTGGATGGGATCGGCAATATTGGCAAGCAAATCGATTCCAGCAAATTTGGCTCGATTAAAGTGGAGCAGCATAAGTCAGGCGTCACTTTATCAAACGGTGTCTACAAAATCATTTATAACACAGAGTCTGGACTTTCAGCGTTTGAATGGAACAACAAGACGATCGCCAAAGGGGTGTATAGCAGCATCCAATTGGACAAGCAGCTCGACAGCAAAAACTACGCTGAGCATTTGTTCTCTATGAAAAAAATCGAGAAAATAAATGACGGTCATGGCAAAGGCATTCGGGTAACGATTGAGAATCGTGAGTCCGGTCTGCCGACGATGAAGCAAATTTATCAAATCTATGAGCGTTTGCCTTATTTTCTAATTAGTCAACAAGTAACGGGTAAAGACATACTCAGCACAAATGATATGGCTCCTCTTGTCCTTAATGCCAAGGGTGGAATCGATATTGGAAGCTACTCGGATAATAGGGTGCTGGTCGCTCCGTTCGATAATGACGCGTGGTCTAGATATCAAGCGCGGACGATGAATACAAGTCTGAACAACAATAATTATGTCAGCTCAGAATTGACAGCTATTTATGATAATACTAGCCGAAATGGGTTGGTTATTGGTTCAGTCACACATGATAAATGGAAAACAGGAATCTATTGGAGCGGTTCTGATAATCGTTTAAATAAGCTCAAGGTATACGGCGGTTTCTCTTCCCCTACCTCGACGCATGATACGATTCCACATGGAAAGGTAACGGGAACGACGCTTACTTCACCGCAAATTCTCGTTGGTTACTATTCCGACTACCGCCATGGCCTTGAGAGCTTCGGCCAAGCGAACGCTGCAGTTGCTCCGCCGCTTGCATTTAAGCACGGTGTGCCAAAGGGTGTGCCTGTGGGCTGGAACAGCTGGGGCGCATATGAAAGTGATTTAAGCTACGATAAAGTAGTCGCTGTGTCTGATTTCTTCAAGAACAATTTGCAGAAAAATTCCTTCTCGAACAAAGGCAATGTTTATATTAATTTGGACTCCTATTGGGATAATCTGTCCGAGGAGCAGCTGAAGCAAGCAGTCAAGGTTATTAACAAAAACGGGCAAAAAGCCGGCATTTATTATGGCCCTTTTGTTTATTGGGGCGATAACATGAGTCAGGCCGTAGAGGGTACAGACGGGAAATACACGTATGGAGATATTATTTTGCGGGATCAAAGCGGCAGCCCGCTGCCGAAAGTAGACGGCGCCTACGCGATCGATCCGACTCATCCCGGCTCTAAGCAGCGGATTGAATATTATTTCAAACGGTTTCTTGATTACGGATATGAGTATATTAAAATCGATTTCCTAAGCCATGGCTCCTTCGAGGGCAAACATTTTGACCCTAATGTTCAAACAGGCATTCAGGCTTACAATCAAGGCATGGCTCATATCAATAAGGTGCTTGGCGGAAAAATGTTCATCAGCGCCTCTATTGCTCCTGTATTTCCGAGTCAATACGCCCACGCAAGACGGATCTCATGTGATATTGACGGCTCACTGAGCCGCACGGAATATCAGCTAAACAACCTTACCTATGGCTGGTGGCAGAATGGAACGATCTATTCGTATACCGATCCAGATTATATGACGCTTGTGAAAGGCGGTTCGTCTGATGCTGCGCAGTCTCGGGTCAATTCAGCGGCTATTTCCGGTACTGTATTTCTAAGCTCAGACGATGTCAGCAATCCGGCAGCACAAGAATTGATGAAGAAGCTGCTCACTAACAAGCAAGTGAATGAGGTTGCACTTAAAGGTCAGGCGTTCAAGCCAGTAGAGGGCAACACAGGTACAGGGGCTGCGGATACATTCATCATGCAAGAAGGGAAAGATTACTATCTTGCTGTATTTAATTATACGAATGCCTCTGTGTCGAAAACGGTAGATTTTGCGCGTGTTGGCATTTCATCGTCCTCCAAAGTAAAAATTACGGACCTATGGACGAATGCATCCAGTCAGGCAGCAGGTCAATTTAAGGTGGACTTGAATGGCGCGCAATCGAAGCTTTACAAAATTACCGTAAAATAAACCAGCAGCGCTGTGAAACTGAAAAATTCCTCAAGCAATATTGCTTGAGGGATTTTTTATTGTCTAGCATTTTAACGTCCAGGAATTCTTATCGTTACCGTCGTGCCAATTCCTAGCCTGCTGTAAATAGAGACGCCATAGGATTCGCCGTACAAAAGTTTAATTCGATTGTCGACGTTGCGAATGCCATAACCAGACAAGTTGTCGCTGCTAACCGGCAGCTCTTCTCCGCTATGGCCGCGCATATGCATGCCCATGCCGTCATCGATAACTTTGAGAATGATATCATGGCCGTCGCGATAAGCCTTTATCATAATGTTTATTCCGAGCGTGTCGTCCCAAATGGCATGGTTCATCGCGTTTTCAACGAATGGCTGCAGCGTTAGCTTTACGATTGGGCAGGGCAGTACGGATTCCTCGATTTGATAATGCACGCGAATGAGTTCGCCGAATCTCACCTGCTGAATGGCAACGTAGTAGCGGGTAAGCTGAATTTCTTCATGGATTGAAAGCTTGTTTTTCCCTTTGTTGAGCGAGATCCGGTAAAACTTCGCTAGATCTGTAACCATTTTGTTCATTCGCTGATCTGAATTTCGAATGGCAAGCGACGATATGGAGGCGAGTGTATTGTATAAAAAATGCGGATTAATTTGCGCTTGCAGCACATTCATCTCGGCTTCTCGCTTATCGATTTCTTTCTTGTATACGTCGGAAATTAAATTGCTGAGCCGCTGCGCCATCTTCCGCAGCACATTTCCGATTTGGCCAATTTCATCGCGTCCAAGCGGCCTCATGTCGAAGAGATCGAACTCCTCTCTTTCAATGCGCCGGATCATGCCGACTAAATAATCGACGCGTTTCGTAAATTGTCTGGCTGTGGCGTAGATGAACAGCGTCATAAGCCCAAAGCTGATTAACGCAAAAATTAAAATCCGCTTAGCTGTTTTATTCGCCTTGGTAAGGAAGCTGCTGTAAGGGACGAGCGAGATGCTTTTCCAACCGAATTTGGTCGTATTATAGACGACAAGCATTTTCTCTCCATTAAAGCTGCTGTCGAATCTTCCTTCTCTAGCGCTCGGAAATTTCTCCTTCACAAATTGATTAAGCGGACGATTTAACATGTTTTTGTCCTTAGCGGACATAATAAGGCCGCTATCATTAACGATTAATATCGTTTTCTCTGATGTCTCTTTCTCCATCAAACGGAAAATATCCGATTCCAAAATGTTGATGGTCAAAATTCCATAGGCATTGTCTAGATTGCTAATATTAAGCATGCGTGTCAGCGTAAACATGGAAGGCTGGTCAACAACAGGGGGCGT
Source organism: Paenibacillus sp. MCAF9 (assembly GCF_052114265.1). NCBI lineage: Bacteria > Bacillati > Bacillota > Bacilli > Caryophanales > Paenibacillaceae > Paenibacillus > Paenibacillus sp. MCAF9. The sequence goes on along the minus strand of NZ_JBFREL010000003.1, from coordinate 221,755 downwards.
TGCTACAAACCGAACATTTCCGTAGCTATTAAGCAATGAGCGGTACGTAGTCGACCGTTTGAACGCATCATCCATTCGTTTAATGTAAATGCCGTCAGCTGGCAGCGAGTCGTTATTAATATAAATAGACATGGAATGAATATCTGGATTTGTAGTCAGCATATTCGAAAAGGTGTTATTAATGTATTGATAGGCATCAACAAACAGAGAGGGCTCCTCTGTATAGTTATTCGTTAAGTAAGCGCGCAGCGAATTGTTTAAATAAAGATTTGCTGAAAGCTTGGTGTACGTATCCAGCTTATTTTCTAAATTTGAATTGATTTGAGCAACAGACGCAACGGAGTTCGTGTACATTTGGTCAGAAAGCTCGCTCTTAATCGTCTGATAAGAATATAGAACAAAAAATACTAAAGGAATAATGGCCCCGAGTAAAAACATGACAAACAGCTTTTCTCTTAGCCGCAAATTGTTAAAAGGCCTCGTCAGCCAGCCTGTTACCTTTTTCATGCGCTCTCACTCCAGCCTATAGATACATTTTCCGAAACTCATTAGGTGTACTGCCTTTGTGCCTATGGAAGATGGAGCAAAAATAAGAGACGTTCTCATACCCGACGCTGTGAGCGACCTCACGCACCTTAAGGGATTTGTCCTTTAACAAGTCAGCTGCCCGGTTCATACGAACCTTCGTTATATAATCAAGAATCGTCTCACCCATTTTTTCTTTAAAAATGCTTCGAATATAGTTGGGTGATAAGTAGACCTCCTTGGCGATTTCCTCGACTGTAAGCGGCAAATGATACCGCTCGCTAATAAGCTTAACGATTTGGTCGGCTACGGCTTGATTGCGGTCAACATCTCTTTCGCTTAATGCCTTTCTTATTTCTTCGCAGAAGTGCAAGACATAAGCTTGAATCTGTGAGGATGAGCTCATCGACGAAATTTCCTTCCAATGGTCCACAAGCAGCAAGTCCTTGAGCGAGCCTGCAAGCAGCATGGAGAAATGCTGCTCTAATGCAGCCATTAGTCGAATAATGGCTCGGATAGTAAAATTTCGATGGATACGTTCTATGCGAATCGTTGAGAAGAGCGCTTCTAACTGCATGGTTACCTGCTTGGCGTCTCCTGACTGCAAGGCGGAAGCAAGCCGAGCTGCAAGCTGCTCGCCATCATCATCCGTTTGTTTGGTAGGCAATAAATCATCCGGCGTTATGACGGCTCCGCCGAGCCTGAAAAACTTCTCCTCATTGCAAGCTCGCGCCTGCAAGTAGGCATCCCAAATAAGATCAAACCCGATATGCGGCGCGGACAATCCTATCGTAATTTGTGTTCCGAAGGAGAGGGAGAGCTCCTCTCGGAACTTCTCCCAGAAATCTATTGTAGCTTTCGCGGCTCTCTGCTCATTGCGCCATTGAAAGAGAACGAATAAAGCATGCGGCTCGCTTTCAACAACAATAAAGGAATCGAGGTACTGCCGGGCAATAGTCCGCATGAGCTCCACTCTATCGGGAGAGGCTTCGCTTGCTGGCTGCGCCAAAATCGGGTAGTCTGCCGGCGCATCTATCGTTGCATAAAAGGCTGCAAACTCCCTGTTTGCACTGAAATCAGATGAGCTCAGCTCCCATTTCCGAATCCAATCCTTTCGCTTCTCTTCATGCGGCTCGCGTATAATACGGGTCATCCATTTTTCACGCAGCCATTCTCCGCCCTGATCTGATAACTGTTCCTCCTCGCATTTTTTCTTTACCTTCTCAATTAACGCGATCAGCTCCTCCATATCTATCGGTTTTAACAAGTAGCCAGTCGCCTCAATATTCAGCGCTGCCTTAATATACTGAAACTCGTTATGTCCGCTCAAAAATATGATTTTTACGTTCTTATCGATTTGCTTTGCCCTTCTTCCGAATTCCAGCCCGTCCATAATGGGCATGCGGACATCTGTCAAAATAATGTCAGGCTTTAATTCAGCCAGCTTGCTAAGCGCTTCCTTGCCATTTCGCGCCGTCCCCGCGACCGTAATGCCGATTTTGTCCCATGGCACATAATGCTCCATCGTTTCGAGCTCAATGGCTTCATCATCCACTATCAAAATGCTGTACACGCTTGTTCCCACCTTTTATCATGTATCTGTTTTTGAATGTTTATTTAGTTTATCTGCAATACCGCATTTCAACAATGGAGCATGTGGAAGTGTGTCGTTTTGCGTTACAAATCGGTAAATGCTTGTATAGAATGGGCAGGGCGGCCGACCTATAATGAAGTCACTAAGCAACGCAAGATTGGCAGGAGGTTATTAAATGGAATCCATAATGAAAGCGGAATCAAGTAAATCTGTTCCACCCCAAAAGAAGCGCAGCATTGGAAATTCAAATGTATGGGGCAGATTGAAGGAACAGCGGCTGTTATTTGTGCTCATGCTTCCGGCTTTAATCGTCACACTCATATTTTCTTACGTTCCCATGTTTGGCTTATACATGGCATTCATTAATTACTCGCCAGGCGGAGGATCATTTTTTGGACAGTTCTTTACAACAGAGTTTGTAGGGCTGGAGTGGTTTAACTACTTCTTTACGAATGGCGACTTCGTCAGAGTAATGCGCAATACGCTGGCACAAAGCTTTCTATCTCTGTTATTCGGATTCCCAATGCCGATTATTCTTGCCTTAATGATTAATGAAATGCGCAATGGCTGGTTCAAACGGACGTTTCAAACGGTTTCTTACATGCCTCATTTTATTTCGTGGGTCATTGCCGCAAATATTATTATCACGGTACTTTCTTCAAGCGGTGTCATCAACAATTTGTTGACGGGGCTTGGAATCATCGATGAGCCGATTCAGTTCATGCAAAATGGTCCGCTGTTCTGGTGGATTATCGCTTTCTCCAACACATGGAAGGACATGGGCTTTAACGCCATTATGTATTTGGCCGCTATCTCAGCTATTAACCCGGAGCTGTACGAGGTGGCGAAGGTAGACGGGGCAAGCCGATTAAAGCAAATGCTGCACATCACGCTGCCGTCTATTAAACCGACCATTATCATTCTTGCCATTTTAGCAGTAGGCGGAATATTGAACGCAGGTTTTGATCAGCAATTTTTGATGCAAAATAATACGGTGCTCCAATATTCGGAAGTTATTGACACGTACACGTACAAATATGGTTTGCAAAACGGAATGTTCTCTTACGGAGCAGCTGTTGGATTATTCAAATCGGTCGTCGCGTTTATCCTTGTTCTAAGCGTCAATAAGATGGCCAAAAAAATGAATGAACAGTCGTTGTTCTAGGACAAACAAGAAAAGGAGAACACTTCATGGCAAAATTTAAAAATGATTTTCTGTTTATGTCGATCGTCTACTTATTCATCATCGCGGTTTTTATCGTAACCTTTTATCCTTTCTGGAACATATTTATCATTTCGTTCAATAGTGCTGAAGATACGCTGCGAGGAAATCTGTATTTGTGGCCAAGAGACTTCAGCTTAGCCAGCTATAAGCAAATTTTATCCGATAGCGAGATTTGGACGGCCATTAAAGTTACGGCGCTGCGGACGCTAATCGGAACGCCACTCGCGGTTATTGTCATTAGTATGCTTTCCTATTCGCTAAGTAAACGCGAGCTCGTTGGAAATCGGTTCTGGTCACTGTATTTTGTGTTCACGATGTATTTTGGCGGCGGACTCATTCCTTATTACATGGTGCTCAAAAGCTTGCATCTCATTGACAGCTTTATGGTGTTTATTTTACCGGGCATGATGAACGTCTTTTATATGATTATTGTTCGAACCTTCATGCAGCAGCTTCCGCAGGAGCTGGATGAATCAGCAAAAATAGACGGCGCTAATTACATGCAAATTTTCTTCAAAATTATACTGCCGCTAACGACACCAGTGCTCGCGACGATCGGCATGTTTACGGCCATTGGCCACTGGAACGCTTGGTTCGATTCCTACGTGTTCACGTATAACTCTGATCTTAAGACGCTTCAGGCCGTGCTTGTAAAAATCTTGAATCAGTATCAAACCAGCTCCATGGTTGGCGACGCGCAGCAGCTCGCTGATGCTTCGAAACGACTGGCCGTGTCTCCGGATACGATTCGGATGGCGGCAACTATGGTAGCAACGCTTCCGATATTAATGGTTTATCCATTTTTACAAAAATATTTTGTTAAAGGCATGACCCTTGGTGCAGTAAAAAGCTAATGAAGCGGGAACTTTGTTGGAGGTGATGCCGATCAGGCTTAAGTAGGGATAAAAATGTACTATAATAGAATCACTTAAGAGGGGGATTTATACTATGCGTACTAAAAAATGGATCGTATTATTTTTAAGCATGATCGTTGTCATTTCCGTATTATCAGCTTGCGGCTCCAATAATGCTAAAGAAAACGGCAACTCGAGCGCTGGCGAGAATAGCGCTGGAAATGACAAGTCTAACGAACCACTGACCATAACCTTTTTCGATAAAAATACGGGAGATAAATTCAGCAACGCGGTAGCGGCAGAAATTACGAAGCGGACAGGAATTACAGTAGAAATTCAGCAGCCAACCGGCAATCCAGCGGAGAAGCTGAATCTGATGCTTGCAAGTGATGATCTGCCGGATCTCATCATGTTTGAGAGAAGCAGTGATTTGGTTAACAAATACATTGAGTCGGGTGCTATCATTCCACTAAATGATTTGATTGAAAAAAACGGCCCGGATGTAGCAAAAATGTATGGCGATGTGCTTAACAAAACGCGTTATAAAGACGGTAAAAACTATTACCTTTCCAACTGGTATGGGTTTGAGAATGAGCCCGTATTTGGCTTCAATATGCGTAAAGATATTTTGAAGGAGCTGGCTCCTGATAAAGCAGAAGGCGGAGTGCCTTTCACGGAAACTGAATTCAAGCAGCTATTGCTTGATTTTAAAGCGAAATATCCTACGATGGACGGTAGAGAAACAATCGCTCTATCGATGGATGGAGAGAACTTTGGCGGTACACTAGGCACTTTCAAAGGTATGTTCGGTATGCTGCCTTTCTACGATGAGAATGGTGAGCTGAAGTTTGATGTGAAAGACCCGCAATACCGCAAAATGATTATGTACATGAATGATTTGTACAGGACAGGCCTGATCGATAAGGAATGGGCGATTAACAAAAAGCAAGCTTGGGAACAAAAATTGGCGACAGGTTCTGTGTTTGCTTCAACAGGCGCGTACTGGGATGCTGGAGGAGCAAACACGATTCTGAAGAAGGATCGTGGTGAAGAATCACAGCTGTTCCCTTACAAGGTTGTAGCAGATGGCGTAGATCCTACAAAAACGACATACGGCGGACGCAGCTCACTTGGCTGGGATGCGATTACGATTACGAAGAAAAATAAAAACCCGGAACGCACGATGAAATTTATGAACTTCCTCGCGAGCGAAGAAGGTCAATATTTGCTGATGTGGGGAATTGAAGGCCAGCACTGGGATATGAAGGATGGCAAGCATACGCCGCGTCCAGAAGTGCTGCAAAGCTTTAAAGACGATTGGAATGCCTATACAAAGGAATCAGGCATTCGCAAATGGACTTGGTTTATCAAAAACGGCAATGGTTCCGACGGAACACCTTATGACTTAGCGGGCCGCTTCGAACGCGGCGCTGTCGATAAGATGGCACTCAAAAACTTGTCTGACTCGGTGTATGACTCCGTACTCTTCGATGGTCTTGGACCGCAGGGAGGAACGCCTGAAGCACTGAATGAGCAGAAGGTTAATGATATTGTGAAGCAGGGGCTGACGAAAGCGATTATGGCGAAGTCACCTGAAGATGCAAACAGCATTTTTGATAAAATGCTTAGTGACATGAAAGCTGCTGGAGATGCAAAGGTTGAAGCGATTTATACAACCAATTACAAAAATCGTGTTGAGCTTTGGAAATAAACATAATGCAAGCATGATGGAGGCCGGCGCTGCCGGCCTTCTTCCATTATAAAAGAGGAGCGGATGAGAGATGAAGATTGGGCAATTCGAGCTGGAGCAGCGCATGGAGGAATATGTTGTTGATAACGGAGTCATTCAGGCAATCGTACATTTGACGGATGGGCATGTATCGCTGAAGTGGAGCAGCGGCGCGGCGCTGGTTGGCCTTTATGCCGAAGCGCGTTATGGTTTGGAGCAGCTTCGCTCTACTTTTTACAGCAAGCATGTTGTAAACGAAACGTCTACCCACGCCATTGAGGATGGGTTTGGCAAAGGAGTGCACTGGAGCTTTGAGCATGAAGAGCTTGGCAAGCCATCAATGCGTCAGCATTTCCGTATGTACGAGCAGCTGCCTTATTTGTTGATGGAGCTTGAAGTGGAAAGCGAGCTCGAATGGGAGACGAATGAAATCACGCCGCTAGCCGCATATTTAAATGATGGAAGTATTGCACAATTTGGAGCAGATGCAGGTGCCAGCGAGGAAATCAGGGCGTTATTCGTTCCATTCGATAATGACAAATGGGTTCGTTTTGCCTCACATGCTATTCCTTGCAGTGTACACAGCTATGAGACAACCGCCATTTATCGTGCGCAAAGCAGAAACGGATTTGTTATTGGATCAGTCACACATGATATTTGGAAAACAGGCGTAGTTGTAGAAGGGACGTTCCCTGAGGATCTGGGCAGGCTGCGCGTTTATGGCGGAGCCGCTGATATGCAGACGAGAGATACGGTTGCACACGGAACAATTCGCGGTAAAAGCATTGTATCTCCGACGATTTTTGTCGGTGCGTTCTCGGATTACCGCGATGGGCTTGAAGTGTATGGCAAGGCGAATGCCGTATTGACACCAGCACTTCCTTGGGAAGGCGGCGTACCGATGGGCTGGAACAGCTGGTCAGCCGTCATGGGGAAGCTTGATTATGATGTGTATACGTATACATCTGATTTCTTCTCCAGACATTTGCAGCAAAACAGCTTTGCTGACGATCAGGGAAGCCTTTACGTCAACTTCGACTCCTTCTGGGACAATTTATCGGAAGAGCAGCTAAAGGACGCACTAAGACGGGTAAAGGCGAACGGTCAAAAGCCGGGCACTTATTATACGCCATTCGCTTTCTGGGGCAACGATCCGGATACGCCAGTAGAAGGAACAGATGGGGCAGTGCTTTACCGTGAGATTTTGATCAAGGATACAGCTGGACAGCCGCTGCCGAAGCTGGATGGCGCATTTGCGATAGATCCATCGCATCCAGTCGCGCTGGAGCGAATTAGAAAAAGGCTGGAGAGCTTTGTAGAGCAGGGCTTTGATTATGTTAAGCTGGATTTTCTGACGCATGGCGCAATGGAAGGCGTTTTCTATGACCCCGATATAAGAACAGGAATACAGGCTTACAACAAAGGTATGGCTTGTGTACGTGAGACACTGAATCCTGAGAAAATTGGCAGACCGTTCTTAATTAATTTGTCTATTGCTCCGTTATTTCCGCATGGCTATGCACACAGCCGCCGTGTATCCTGCGATGCATTCGGAACGATCAATGATACCGAATATATGCTTAACGCGTTAACGTACGGCTGGTGGATTAACGATAGCTTGTACCGTTTCAACGATCCCGATCATGTTGTTCTCTACAAAAGCGACAACCAGCGTGCGATTAGCGAGCATGAAGGGAGAAGCCGTTTGAACAGTGCGGTGATTGCAGGTACCTCGCTTCTGCTCGGCGATGATTACCGAATGGAGGAGGCAGCGCGGCGAGCCAAGGAATGGATGACAAATCCAGAAATTATGGCGTTAGCTAAACGAGGTGTAACCTTCCGTCCGGTTGAGTGCAGCAGCGGGAACAAAAGTGAAAATCTGTTCATGCTGCGTGCAGAGGAAGGGACTTATGTCGCTGCTTTTAATTTCGAAGTGGAGAAGGAAAGCTTGTTGCACGCATCATTTGCAAGAATGGGCATAGATTCCTCTAAGGGGATAGTCGTTCGGGATTTGTGGAGTGGACAGGAGGGTCAAGCCGTGACAGCGGGTGACGGACATCGTATTGAGCTGGCACCATCGGAGTCTAAGCTGCTTCTCTATGTACAGGCGCAATAGCGACTAAAATGGATTAATAGCAAGTAAAATGCAGGAAACGAGCTATTTAATACGAAAGCTAAGAAAAATATGACAAAATCGGTTACTTTTTCATCGTTTTCGCGTATTATCCCCTATAGCCATATAAAAGACGCTTGGAAGGGGAGATTTCTTTGAGCTTTACAGATCAAAATCAGAACCTAGGCGAGAATCACAGTATGAGCGGTCGAAGGCCGCCAGAGCTAAAGCCAAGTACGGTTAAAAAAATCGTATTCGGTATCGTCGCCGCAGTTATCGTCATTTATTTAGGAACAACCTCCTTTTACACAGTACAGGAGCAGGAACGGGCAGCCATTTTAACCTTTGGCAAGTATTCGAATGAAACTTCAGCAGGTTTGCATTTTAAATGGCCTTATCCGATTCAAGATGTCAAAATTGTAAAAGCGGAGCTGACACAGCGGATTCATATCGGTTATCGTCAAGTGGGCTCTGAAGCCATTCCAAATGATGATGAAGCGATGATGATCACGGGTGATGAAAACATCGTTTCCGCGGATGCGGTTGTACAATGGAAGATAAGCAACATTCATGATTACTTATACAATATTTCCGATGCGGAGCAGTTTCTGCGAAATGCAGCAAGCTCCTCGATTCGTGCAGTAATCGGCTCGGAGAAGCTTGATTACGCCATTACTGACGGTAAGACAGTCATCCAAGACAAGGTTCGGGAGAAGCTGATTGAGCTGCAGTCCAAGTACAAAACCGGCATACAAATCATTGACATTAAGTTCCAGGATATCGAGCCGCCAAGCGGTCAAGTGGCTGAGGCCTTCCGTGAGGTAACGAATGCTCGCGAGGAGAAAAACACAAAAATTAATAACGCTGCGAAGTACGAGAATGACCGTATTCCGAAAGCGCGCGGTGAGGCGCAGGCGCTTCTTGAAAATGCCGAAGGACAGAAGAAATCTCGGATTCTGAACGCCGAGGGTGACGTTGCCAAGTTTAATGCAATATTCGGCGAGTACAAAAAAAATCCGAATGTTACCCAAAGTCGTTTGGTGCTGGAAACGCTTGAAAAAATATTGCCGAACGCGAAAATCTTTATTACGAATTCGAACAGCGATACCGTAAATTATTTGCCGCTAAATGAATTGCTGCGCAGCGGCAGCGGCAGCGGCAGCACAACGACTCCGCCGGTAACTACGCCGCCGCCAGTCGCAGAAGCTCCGCAAGGAGGTGACGCACAATGAAAAGAAACCAATGGTTAACAATTATAGTTGTGCTGGTTGTTGTCATATTGGGCTCAGGCTCGATGTATATCGTGAAGGAAGGCGAATATAAGGTTGTGCTTCGATTTGGTGAAGCGATGAGAGCTGTGCCAGAGCCGGGCCTTAAATTTAAGCTTCCGTTTATTGAGAACGTATCGACGCTGCCGAAATATCAAATGACATATGAAAGCACGCCGACGACGATTCTAACGAAGGATCAGAAGCCGATCGTAGTAGACAATTATACGGTATGGCGCATCACGAATGCTTCACAGTTTTTAAGAACGGTGCAGTCGGTCAGCGGCGGTATACAGCGGATCGATGAGGCCGTGTACAACTCTGTTCGCCGTAAGCTATCAGAGGTCAACTACGATAATATCATTAGTGAGAACACAGCGCGCGGCAATATTAACGATGAGATTACGAAGGATGTTGTGTCGGCGTTGACTCGTGATAATTATGGTATTGAAGTTATCGATGTTCGCATTAAACGTACCGATTTGCCGGAAGAAAACAAGCAAAGCGTATACAACCGGATGATTTCGGATCGTCAATCGATCGCAGCACGCTACTTGTCCGAAGGTGATGAGGAGTCGCGAAAAATTACTTCCAAAGCGGATCGTACAGCTACGGAGCTATTAGCGCAAGCGCAGGCTGATGCCAAAAAAATCGTCGCTGAGGGCGAGCGTGAAGCAGCCGTTATTTATAACAAAGCATACGGCAGCGACCCGCAGTTCTACAATTTCTATCGGACTTTGGAGAGCTATGCAACGACGTTGAAAAACGAGCCAGTCATTATGATGCCAATCGATTCGCCTTATGCAAAAATACTATTAGGTCAATAACCGGAAATCCCCTTCGCCTCGGCGTTGGGGATTTCTTTTTGTAAAGGCCAGCTAACGGCATTTTGAGAGAAAACTCGAAATGCTGTTTTTTTGTATAGAAAAGGCTATCAAACCTGCATAAATATTGCATTTGTACTGCTTGTAGTATACTTCAAATCCTTTAAAGTTAAAGAGGTAATATCTTATAAAGCGATTTTCATTGCCATAAATGACAGCGCTTTATTTGGTTCGTGTTTGACGCAGGGGATCGATAACAGGGATGAAGGGGTGAACCAATTGAGTAGAAGAAGCAGTAAAAAGGGTATTAGTATTTTTGTAATGTTTTGTATCGTATTGGGTCTGTTTACAGGTGTTCATAGGCCTGTAGTTTATGCAGCAGGCACGCCGATTATTGTGCCAAACGGAAGCTTTGAGAGTGATCTTGCTTCGTGGAATACATCGTTTACACCGGCTGAAGGAACGACGCCGATTACGATTCAGGGAAGCTGGATTCCAACCGGAGGCGGTACCAAACGATTGGATTATTGGAGCGCGTCAGCTTATACGGCTAACACGCATCAGACTATTACTGGTTTGAAAAATGGTTCCTACACGTTATCCGCATGGGTAGAGCGCGGAGCAGGATTTAATGAGAGCTATATGTATGCCAAAGACACGGGACTTGCTGAAGTAAAAGTAAATGTGCCGGAGAGCGGCACATGGGTACAAATCAGCATGCCATTAGTCGTTGCAAACAACCAGCTGACATTGGGTTTCTATGCGGATGGCAATGCAAACAACTTTATGGGCGTTGATTTGATTACGCTCGTCTTGGATGAAGCTGCTCCGGCAAGAGCTCTTGAAAATACGAGCTTTGAGCAGGATTTAACAGGATGGGAGACGAGCTTTGGACCAGAAGGCAGCGAGACGCCTATCTCTATTAAAGATTGGACTCCTGCGAATGGCGGCACGAAGCGTCTGAGCTACTGGAGCGCTAACGCTTATACAGCGGATACGTTTCAGACCGCAACGGGGCTGGAGAACGGTACCTATACGTTATCGGCTTGGGTTGCAAGAGGCGACGGCTTTACACAAAGCTATATGTACGCGAAAAACACGGGAAGAGCAGAGGTGAAGGTGAATATTCCGGTCAGCTCATCCTCGTGGACCAAAATTAGTTTACCAGTCGTTATTGAAAATAATCAGGTTACGATCGGCTTTTATGCAGACGGAGCTGCAGACAAATGGCTTGGTGTCGATCTGATTTCACTGGTTAAAGAAGAGGAAGCCCAGCTGGAGCCTGTTGGCGTAGCGATTGGCAATCAGGGCTTCGAAGCGGAAGAACCAGCTCAGGTCATTAGCTCCTGGTCAGAGGAAGGCGATATGGACGCTTCCTATACGGAAGCACCGGGCTATTTAAGCAGCTATGGCTTAACGCATTATTCTGATCACGATTATAAGGTGACTACCTCCCAGACGATGACGGGACTAGAGAACGGGTATTACACGCTGACAGCATGGGCGCAAAATGGCGGTGGTCAGCATGCGAGCTACATATTCGCCCGTGACCATGGCACCTCGGAGGCGAGAGCTGCGGTACCGATCGGCAGCACATGGACAAAGGTGTATTTGCGCGGCATACAGGTTACGAATGGAACAGCGACGATCGGTTTATTCTCAGATGCAAAAGCAGGCAACTGGACGAAGCTTGATTTTGTCGAGCTGGTGAAGGATAACCAGCCGTACAAATTTCTCAAAGGCGGCGATGTCTCAGAGCTTACTTATGTAGAATCGCAAGGCGGCAAATTTTACGACAGCAAAGGGAATGAGAAGGATTTATTTCAGCTGTTGAAAGAAAACGGCCACGATATCGTGCGTCTGCGCGTCTATAATGAGCCGGGCAAAGGCCATGGCGACGGCAGCTATTACCGACCAGCAGGCATTATGGATAAGGCGGACATTCTGAAGCTTGCCAAACGCGCAAAAGCTGCTGGTTTGCAAATTCAATTGTCTTTCCACTATAGCGATTACTGGACGAACGGCGCTACGCATAATATCCCTAACGCATGGCAAACGGCGATTAAGGATTTGGCAGACGATGCTGCAAAGGTGACTAAGCTGGAGGAGCTTTTGCGTGCATATACGCTAGACGTTATGGAAGCAATGGTAGACCAAGGCACGACGCCGGAGTTCGTGTCGTTAGGCAATGAAATGCAATCGGGTATTTTGTTCCCTTATGGCAGAGCATCTGGAGGGAGCTGGGCTAATCTAGCAAGATTCCTTAAAGCTGGAGCGGAAGAGGTTAAGAAGGCTTCTCCGACCTCAAAGGTCATTCTGCATCTGGATGACGCAGGCAATACTAGCAAATATGAAAACTTTTTTAATGAGATAGAGGCAAGAGAGGTCCCTTATGATATTATCGGACCGTCCTATTATCCGTTCTGGACGGATGACACGATTGAACAAATCGTTGCGTTTTGTAATTATTTCAGCAAAAAATATGATAAAGATATTATGATTATGGAGACTGGATATAACTGGAATCCTACGCTGCCAAATGGCACAATTGGCCAGCTAAACGATAATGGTCCATATCCAGCAGATACGAGCTCACCTCAAGGGCAAAAAGAATTTATGATTAATTTATTCAACGGTCTGAAGAGTGTAGATAATGGCAGAGTTATCGGCGATCTATATTGGGACCCGATTATGATTGCTGTGCCGGGTGTAGGCTGGGCAATTAAAGAAATTGACGATCAACCCGATTTGAATGTGGTGTCAAATACGACTTTGTTTGATTTTGATGGCAAAGCATTGCCCGCTCATGATGCCTACAAGCAAAATACGGAAGGGTCGACGCTTGGACATATTTCGGGTGTTGTGCGAGGCGCGCTTGGCAAGAGCATCGCTCATGCGACGATAGCTGTTGATGTAAATGGTACGATGTTGACGACAAAATCGGATGCAGCTGGGAACTATTTCATTCCGGATTTGCCAATCGGCCAAGTCTATGCGATTACAGCTGCAAAAAGCGGCTATGAAGGCGGAAATATTTCAGTTAAACTCATGGAACCGGGAGCTTTCACGTCGAATCAGAATATTGCATTGATCGGCGGCGCTATTACGGGAACCGTTAAGGATCAAAACGATAACGCGGTTATTGATGCGAAGGTAAGTACGATTATTGATGGCGTTGTATACAGCGTAGTTACGGATAGCACAGGCCAGTATACGCTTGCAGATTTGCCTGCTGCTACAAATGTGACCGTGACGGCTGCTAAAGAAGGATATGTTAGCGAGGGAGCTGCCCATGCTTCGGTAGCAATTGGGTCGACGACTTCGTCGATTGATTTATCTTTAGCATTAAATTCAGGCACGATAACAGGTACAATCATTGGAAGTGACAAAGCACCAATCGATAAAGCGCAGGTTAGCGTTGCTGCAGCAGGAAGAGTGTATTCCGCATTGACCAATGCAGCTGGTGAATATCGACTAGTGAACATTCCTGCGGGAATCAACTATAAGGTTATTGCTATAAAATCAGGTTATTTAAATGCAGAGTCATCCCTTATATCGGTTAAAGTTGGCGAAACGACTAGTGATGTTCATTTGACGCTATTGAATAATCTTGGGGCGATAACAGGTATCGTATTAGACAGCTCATACTCGCCTGTTGAAGATGCGACGGTCATTGCAGTTAAGGGTGAGAAAACCTATACCGCAAAGACGAATGCAGCGGGACAATATGTACTTGCTGATGTATTAGGCGGCAATGGTTACTCCGTTTCGGCAAGCAAAGAAGGATATTTAAACGGCTCGGCCTCAGCGGTTGATGTTACGACTCGTCAGACAACAAAAGCAGGCAACATCATTTTAGCTGCGAAAATACCGTTAATAAATGCTGGTTTTGAGCAGCAGGGTGCCGATAAATACACGCTTCCAGGATGGAACATAACGGGAACAGCTAATGCAACCTTTGCTTCGAAAGATAATCCTAAGGATGGAAGTTATGTACTAAATCTTTGGCATGCGGGAGCCTATGAATCGGATGCTAATCAGACGATTACAGGGCTAAAAAACGGTTATTATACGGTTTCCGCATGGTTCTATAATGGCGGTGAGCAGAAGGAATATTATATGTACGCCAAGGACTCGAACGGTGAACTGGCACGTCTAAATATTCCGAAAACGAATGCGATGACACAATTCAGCATGGTTGTGAAGGTAGAGCGCGGGGAGCTGACGTTTGGCTTCTATGCAAACGCCAATGCAGGAAACTGGGCTTTAGTTGATGCGGTTGCAGTAGGTTTTCTAGGTGAAGGAACCGGTGCGATCAGCGGTGAAGTGCAGGATGCAGCGGGCAACAAGCTGGCGGATGCTGCCGTAAAAACTGTCATTAAAGGAGTAGAATATGCGGCGGTTTCGAGTGCTGCAGGTGAATTCACCTTGTCAGATATACCGCAAGGATCGGGTTATTCTATTGCTGTGAGTAAAGCAGGCTATATCACGAGCTCAGTAACTGAGGTGGCTGTTACCGATAAGCAGGTGACATCTGGAGTAACGATTGTGCTGGCAGCAGAAGCGGGACCGTCACCAACACCGACGACACCAGTGGATCCAGAACCAACACCGACGACACCAGTGGATCCAGAACCAACACCAACGACGCCGGTGGAGCCAACACCGACACCGGCCACACCGGTGACACCGCAGCCTACACAAACAGTGCAGGCGGTGAATGTTGATTTGAGGCAAGGGCTGAAGAATGATAAGGATCATTCAATCACAGTAACCGCGATGCCGACAACGGGAGCTTTAGGCATCATTGCGAATATGGCTGCAAAGCAGATGACAGAGTTAGCAAATGAAGGACTGCAAGCGGTTATTTTCAAAACTGGCTTTGCAACGATCTCGTTCGCACCTGACCTGTTCAAGGATGTAATCAACCCAGCATCAAACAACGTACAATTTTCAGCTGATAAAGTGGATGCTTCAGCCTTATCCAATGAAGTGAAGAAGGCTGTAGGCGACCATACGGTTTATGATTTTAATCTTACCGTCGATGGGGTGAAAGTTCCTCATTTTGATAAGAACAAGGTCATAATCGAACTTCCGTATACGTTGCGTCAAGGAGAAGAGTCTCATAACGTTGTTATTTTTTACATCAACGAGGATGGTAAGCTGGAAATAGTGAAAAACGCGATATATGATACTGCGAAGGCGACAATCACTTTTAGTCCATCGCATTTCAGTAAATATGCAGCGGTTTATAAGGCTGTTTCATTTACCGATCTAGCTAAGGCCGGATGGGCACAGCAGAGTATCGAGTTCCTTGCGGCAAGAGGCATCATAAGCGGATTTGAGGATCAAACCTTTAAGCCGACAGATGCCGTAACAAGAGGACAATTTCTGCAAATGTTAATGGGGATTTTGGATACAGCAGCTAAGGGAGATGGACCAGGCTTCTCGGATGTTAAAGAAGGAGCATGGTATGCAGAAGCGATCATAAACGCTCAAAAGCTCGGTATTGTGAAGGGCAAAGATGATGGCAGCTTCGGTGTGCATGATGTCATAAGCCGTGAGGAAATGGCTGTTATGATGTACCGTGCTGTAAAAGCAGTCAACGTAAAGCTGAGTAATCTAACAAACGTCGAAGCTTTTGCTGATCAAGCGCAAATAGCTGATTATGCCGCAGAAGCTATTCAACAGATGCAGCAAGCCGGTTTAGTCAGCGGAGTCGGGCAGGGTGTATTTGCACCGAAAGGCCATGCGACAAGAGCACAGGCTGCTGTTATTTTAGAAAGATTGTTTCAAATGATGTATTCTGCCCATTAAATAGTTAGACAACAAACAGGGTATATCCTTAGACGGATATGCCCTGTTTGTATTAAAAAACCATTTGTACGTTCACTCAACATGCCTAATTATGCGTATGGTTTAAAAAGCAACCAATATGTTGTGAATATGCCCTGTATGGCGTGGAATCGGTTTGATACGATAGCAAAGAACGATTACGAATGAAATCGGAGGTATATGATGCATTTTTCTTTTGAGACAAACGAGCGGGCTGACTGGAGCTTGTTTTCTAACGGCAATCAAGTCGCAGAGGGCATCCAGCAGGATCATCCGTCGTCTACTGAGTATCTCATGCTTCAACATACCGCTTCTTATTGCTCAGCGGCGTCTAGGGCTATTGAAAAGCTTGAGAACGGCTATTATACATTGACAGCATTGACGCAAAACAGCGGAGGGCAACAAACCTGCTATATTTTCGCGGAGGCTGTAACTGGTGAGACTCGGATAACAAGCCTTCCAGTATCATCGGAGTGGATACCTGTTATTATACGAGGCATAGAAGTAAGGGATGGAAAGTGCACCATTGGTCTCTTTACCGAAGGGAACGGCGGGGACTGGTGTAAGGTAAAGTCATTTGAACTTGTGAAAAGTGATGAGTCCTATGAGCTGCTGAAGGGCGGGGACATCTCCGAGATGCCGCGGATTGAGGAAAATGGCGGTATTTATAAAGATAATCATGAACCGATGGACGGCCTTGAAATATTGAAAGCTTACGGGCATAACATCGTTCGGATTCGACTATATAATGATCCTGGAAACAAAGACTACTGGCCTTCGAATCAGCTGGACGCTAGAGGTTATCAGAACGAGGAAAGAACGCTCGCTTTAGTAAAAAGAGCGAAGGACATGGGATTCCAAATTCAATTCTCTTTCCATTACAGTGATTACTGGACAAATGGTTTGGCTCAGCATAAGCCACATAACTGGGAAGGACTTTCTTTTGCGGAGCTGAGAGAAGCTTTATATCAATATACACGAGCCTTTATGACGCGTTTGGTCGAACAAGGCACAGCTCCTGAGTTTGTATCGCTTGGCAATGAAATACAAGGCGGCATGTGTTATCCCGATGGTGCTATTGCGAATTGGCCGCAGCTGGCTGAGCTTCTAAAGGCAGGTTATCAAGCGGTGAAGGAAGTATCTGAAACGAGCAAGGTCGTTATTCATTTAGACGGCGCGACGGAGGATGAGAAATACGAGCAGTTTTTTGGCAATTGCGAGCGGTATAGCGTTCCCTATGACATTATCGGACCATCCTATTATCCGTTCTGGACACAGGCATCGGTTCAGCAGCTAGTGGCCTTTTGCAATAAGCTGGTTGCCAGATTTGATAAGGATATTTTGCTCATGGAAGCGGGTTTTAACTGGAGCGCGGTTACGGGGGCTGGCATGCGCGGTCAGCTTGAGAACAATGGGCCCGAGCCGTACGAGAGTACGCCAGAAGGTCAACGTGATTTCATGTATTCTCTGATGAACGGCATTAAGCAGGTAGATGGGGGAAGATGCCTTGGCGTGCTCTACTGGGACCCCGTCATGATTTATGTACCAGGTGTAGGCTGGCAGAAGGACGCTCCTAATGTAGTTGATAACACGACGCTGTTTGATTTTGAAGGAAACGCGCTGCCCTCCATGCTTGCGTACAAATATAACAATTAACGTAACGTAAGAACTGGGATGTCGGAGTGAAAACCGATATTCTGGTTCTTTTTTTGAAAGAATAGAAATGTTGTGCGATAAAGTAGTTGTAAAAACATAACATACATTTCGATTTTACGGGTTGAATTGAATGGAATGTCCACGTATGGTGAAGAGGAAGAAAATGATTTTTAAGCAGCAGCCCAAATG
Organism: Paenibacillus sp. MCAF9; assembly: GCF_052114265.1. NCBI lineage: Bacteria > Bacillati > Bacillota > Bacilli > Caryophanales > Paenibacillaceae > Paenibacillus > Paenibacillus sp. MCAF9. Next base: position 203,943 of record NZ_JBFREL010000003.1, on the reverse strand, counting down.
ACATCCAGCAGAGGTGCAAAGCAATATGCCTAAAATTAATTTATTTACTAAAATCGTCGCTCTAATCATCATTATGCTGGTTCCGATTATGCTGCTCTATTTCTACTCTAATAAGACTAGCACTGACATTCTTGGCGAGGAGCTTAACAAGTCGAACACGAATCAGCTCCTATTCTTTCAGAATCAAGTCAATACAAGCATCGATTCGATGGCCCTTTGGCCTGACTTATTGATACAGGACCCCGATATTTCGTCGCTTCGCGATATTTTTACGGAAATGCCGGAGCTGAGTCTGAGTATGATTACTTTGATCAAAAGAATTCAAACGAAGCTGGCCATTCAGCAAAATTCATCGAAATGGCGAAGCAGCCTTCATATCTATTCACCGATTCTCCATAGAGATATTTCGGATAATGACGTTGTGCTGTATGACGACGCCGATTTGAAAAAAAGATTAAAGCCCGGCTGGCAAGTGAAGGCCGCTGAAAATAATGAATTTGTTTTCTCTCGTTATGCGGTAACACCGTATTCCAGTTACCTGGACCCAAGCAGCTCGAACCTGGTCATTGAGGTGCAGTTCGACAGCTCGAACATTAAAGATATGCTGGACAAGTTCAAGAGCGATGGCCGCCGAGAGCCCTTTTATTATTTGGAAGGCGTCGGCGTTATTTATAATCGCTCGGCAGATAAGGAACTGACGAACAACGTAATCCATTTGTTGAAGCAGCAGCCGCTTCAGGACTTGGAAAGCCGTACGATCGATTTGGGCGGGGAAAAATATTTGGTCAATATTGTGAAGTCAGAAACGATTGGTTGGCATTTGATCGATTATATTCCGATTTCCGAAATCATTCGACCTATTCAAAAGACTAATCAATTATTTTATGTATCTTTGGCAGGCTTATTGCTGTTATGCTGCATCGCTGCTTATCTTTTATATGCGCAGGTACAGGTTCCTATTAAGCATCTCATCGTTGGGTTTCAGAAGCTGAAAAATGGTGATTATTCGGTTCGAATGAAGCCGCGCGGCAGGAGCGAGTTTGGTTTTCTTTATACGCGCTTCAACTTAATGGTCGCTCAAATTCAAGAGCTGTTCGAAACGGTATATTTGGAAAAAATTCATGTGCGGGAAGCACGTTTGAAACAGCTGCAATCACAAATTAATCCGCATTTCTTCTATAATTGCTTCTCGTTCATCTCGAGTATGGCCAAGCTTGAAAAGAATGAAGCAGTCGTTGCCATGTCGCATCATTTGTCCAACTATTACCGTTATACGACAAGGCAGGAACGCGATCTTGTTGCGATGTCAGAGGAAATTAATTTTGTAACCAGCTATTTGGAAATTCAAAAAATGCGCATGCCGCGACTGGAGTATTCGATCAGCTTGCCTGCGGATATGCGCCATCTTGAAATTCCGCCGCTGATGCTGCAGCCGCTCGTTGAGAATGCAGTTATTCATGGTATTGAGGCATGGACGGATGCATCTATTATTCAAATAACGGGAGAGTGGCATGAAGAAGGAGCACGGCTTGTCGTAGAGGATGACGGCAAGGGGATGAGCATGGAGGATATTCTTATTCTTCAGCACAAAATGCAAAACCAAATGGATGAGCAAATGGGCTGCGGGCTATGGAATGTGCATCAGCGCATGCACTTAAGATTTCGCGGATCAGCAGGGGTTAGCTTCTCATCCTCAAATCTTGGAGGTCTAAAAGTCACGATTACTTGGTCACCAAGCTAGATAAAAAAAGGGGTTTTCAAATGATTGAAATTTTATTGATTGATGATGAGTCGTATGTTACAGGAAGCTTGGAGAAGACCATTCCCTGGCTCTCGATTGGCATAAAAAGCGTGTATCAAGCGACATCTGCCTTTGAAGCGTTGGAGCTTCTTGAAGAAAACTCGATAGATATTGTCGTTACCGATATTGCGATGCCGGAAATGAACGGGCTTGAGCTCGTTCAAGAGATCAGCCAGCGCTGGCCTAACATAAAATGCATTCTGCTTACAGGGCATTCTGATTTTCAATACGCTAAAAAGGCCGTTCAGCTGCAAGCATTTGATTATATATTAAAGCCGGTAAATGACGATGAATTTGTGAAAACGATATCGGGAGCAATCGAAGCGCTAAAGGATGAATGGGAGCAGGCAGAGAAATATCAGCAGCTGCTGTATGACCGCAAATCTGATTTCAAGGTGCTGCGCGCCAATTTTATGGTTGACTTGGTATTAGGCAGACAGCTTTCGCCAAAGACGATTAAAGAGAAGCTGACGCAATACGAAATTTCTCTTGAGATAGAACGTCCAACCGTCATGATGCTCGTCCAACTGGGCAAACAATTTTCACATCTGGATTATAGCTCTTCCTCGCTTATGGAGTTTGCCGTAGGGAATATTGCGGAGGAGTCGTTTGCTCAGCATTTCCATGTATGGCATTGCAAAGCTCCGCATGAATATTTGCTTATTATGGCGCAGCCTAAAACGGAAGCTGGCGAGAAATCAGAATTTAGTATGGAAAGCCGCAATTTGCGTAAAACGATACTTGCCGAAGCAACCAAAAAGCTTCGTACAAATGTGAGCAACTATCTCAAAGGAGATATCTCGATTGTCGTTACGGATTGGTTTGAGTTTCCAAGTGCGATTACGACTGCGTATCGTTCCGGCCTAGGAGCGATGTTCATGATTGCAAATGAAGAACAGCACTCTATTCATTATTTGGAGGATCGCTCGGGCAAGGACAACACTTTTGTTAAATCGATGGAAAGCTTATATAAGCCGCCTACGATGATAACCTTGCTGGAGTCGAAGCGCTGGGATGCGGTAGAGCAGAAAATTAAAGATGTTTTTGCCGATTTGAAAAATACCAGATTCTCAAGAGAGCATCTATACGAGGTATACTTAGCGCTTACCAATGCTTTTATGTATATTACGCATAGACAGGGCCAATACGTATCCCAAATCAATGAGCTGGGTATCGATTTTATTTTGGATCAAACGGTTGTACTATCGCCTGATCGGCTGGAGGATTGGTCAATTGGCGTATTGCATAAGCTGCAAAGCGTGCTTTCAGTGAAAGAGGAGAGCTCCAAAAGCTTTATCGTTAAGCAGGTGCAGGAAATTGTTGCGAACAACCTCAGCTTAGATACGACTGTAAAAACGATTGCTGATCGCGTGTTTCTTCATCCGGTCTATCTCTCGAAAGTATTTAAAGCGGAAACGGGAGAAAGCTTAAGTGAATGGATCATCGGAATGAAGATGGAGCGGGCGCTTTATTTGCTGAAAAATACGAACAAAAAAATATATGAAATAACGAGTGAGCTTGGTTATCAGAATCCGCAATATTTTAGCAAAACGTTCAAAAAATATTATGGTATGACACCTCAGGAGTTTCGCGAACAGTAAAGTGGTTGTAAAAGGTGCTGATATGTTCGCTTTGTGTCATAGGCTGAAATTGCCCCTAAGCCTATAATTAAGCATGTAGAACATAATCATGAGGGGGATTACAATGAATATGAAAACAAAGAAACGGTTCACGTTCATGCTTTGTATGCTTCTAATCGTATCAGCCATCATTGGCTGCTCGAACAGCGGCAGCAAGGCAGAGCCGTCGAATAAGCCAAGCGACAACACTTCCGCGGGCAATGAGGAAAACCCTTACAAAGAGAAATACGATCCGCCGGTTACGATTTCCACGGTATGGGGAGTAGACCCTGCGCTAACCTTCCGTGAGGGAGAAACGATTGAAAACAACGTGGCAACAAAATGGGCGCTCGATACGCTTGGTATTAAAGTAGATTCCCTTTGGTCAGTGACAGATACAAATGGAGCATTTGCAACAAAAATGCGCCTTGCGATGTCTTCAGGACAAAAAATGCCGGATGTTGCTGTCGTTGGCGACAAACTGCTGGCACAAGATCTAATTGACTCCGGCATGTTCCAAGACGCAGGCGAGCTGTTTGATAAATATGCCGGCGAGAAATGGAAAGCGGCAATGAATCTTGATACCAGCGTATGGAATGCTTATATGCGTGATGGAAAACGAATCGGTATTCCTTTACTTGATTATGCTTACAACAACGACTATGTGCTCTGGATTCGTCAAGACTGGATGGATAAGCTTAATTTGAAAGCTCCAAAAACGATTGCTGAGCTGGAAACGGTAATGGAAGCTTTTAAAAACAATAATCCACAAGGATTGTCGCCAGAAAAAGTTGTTCCACTAAGCGTTGGCTTTAAAACGTCGATGAACACTTGGATGGGTGATCCATCATGGGTATTTGGCGCATATGGCACACTTCCAGCACAATGGAATGAGGCAGCGGATGGAACTTTGGAATACGGTTCTACGAACGCAGGCATGAAGCAAGGTCTTATTAAACTTAAAGAGTGGCGCGACAAAGGTTATATTCCGAAAGAAGCAGCACTGTGGGATGAGAATAAAACGTCTGAACCAGCTGTAGCTGGAACAGCAGGCATTATTCCTGGACCTTACTGGATGAGCGGCTGGCCGCTATTGGATACAGCAAAAAATGCTGAAGGCGCAGTATGGAAGCCTTATGCGATTCCAACTGGTGAAGACGGTAAAGCAATGCGTCACGGCACTTCCTTTGTAAATGGCGTTATTCTGATTAATAAAGATATGAAAAATCCAGAAGCTTTCTTCACTTACGAGAACTATCTATTCGACAACCTAGCTGACCCGCAAGAAGGAAGCCCGTTCGAGCTAGGCGCTTTTGAAGGTTATGATTACGCTCTTGATGCTAGCGGCAAACCGCTGTACTTGGATGATGTTCCAGGCGGTGCCATTACGGCTCCACTACGTTATTTCATTGTACGCGACGGTGCGCGTATTCCTGATGCACAGTTTAAAGCATTGCTTAACCTAGCTGACGGCAAAGAAGCAAAAACTTATCGCGAGAAGGAAGTTGTTGCGCAGTACGGGCCAGAAACGGCACTTGCGGCAACTGTCGTTATGGAGCAAGATGCGATTTCCAAGAAGGATATGTTTGTAGGACCTCCTACCAAAACAATGAAATCACGCATGGACTATTTGAAAAAAATCGAAGCTCAAACGTTTAATGAAATCATTTATGGCGCAAAACCGGCTGAAGCTTTCGATGAATTCGTGAAAAGCTGGAAGTCATCCGGCGGCGACGATATGACGAAAGAAGTTAATGAGTGGTATGCTGGTTTAACGAAATAAGCTTGACGAAATGCGGTCCCTGAGGGGCCGCATTTTTTTGTGTTATGGAGCAAGCTAAATTCACATGTTGGATCGCAAAAGTGGTTGCATTTGTGCCATGAATGTTGGGTTTGTTAGCTACTTCAATTTTTCCGTCGCTGATATAATTTTTATATAAGGAACGCGATGCATACGTGCCGTGACAGGCTGATTGCGTTCTACATTTCATCCAGCGGGAGGAACAAAACATGTCTCAGCAGCAAACAATTCAACCAGATGACATTTCGGTATCTGTTGTCAAATCAAAAGGAAAACCGCTGTTTTATTACCTTATAAAGCAATGGCCATTCCATCTTATGGTGCTTCCATCCCTCGTCTTTCTAATCATCTTCGCATACTTGCCAATGGGTGGACTTGTAATGGCTTTTCAGGATTATAAACCATGGCTAGGCCTGACAGGCTCGGAATGGGTTGGACTGGACCAGTTCCGCTATTTGTTCGAGAGGCAAGACAGCCTGCAGGTGATCTGGAACACGCTAATCATCGCTATTTTCAAAATGGTACTGAATCTTTTTGCTCCATTCGTATTCGCTATTCTATTAAATGAAATTAGAAAACAGCTTGTCAAACGTTTTGTACAGACGCTAGTCTATTTGCCGCATTTTTTATCTTGGGTTATCTTGGGCGGTATTCTTACAGATCTTCTATCGACGGAAGGCGGGCTGGTGAACCGTCTCCTAACAGGAATATTCGGAATCGAGCCGATTTTTTTCCTAGGCGATGGCGACTGGTTCCGCTTCACTGTTATCCTCTCTGATGTATGGAAAGAGTTTGGCTTCGGTACCGTCGTATTCCTTGCAGCGCTCGCCAACGTTAACCCATCGCTTTACGAGGCTGCAGAGGTGGATGGCGCAAGCCGCTGGAAGCAGACGCTTCATATTACGGTTCCGTCGATGATTCCGATTGCTATTGTAGTCGGTACACTGGCGCTCGGAAACGTGCTGAATGCGGGCTTCGATCAAATTTTCAACCTTTATAATTCCTTGGTTTACGCGAAGGGCGATATTATTGATACGTTTGTATACCGCACTGCTATTTTAAGCGGCGAAATGGGCTTTGGTACGGCAATCGGATTGTTTAAATCGGTGATCAGCTTTGTCTTAGTCGTTATCTCCTATCGCCTTGCTTACAAACTAGCCAATTACAGAATTTTTTAAAAAATATAAGCAAGATCGCGAAACGAGTTAGCCGTCTGAGGACGCGATGACCGTTTACGCTAGCCAAAGGAGGACCTGCCGAATGTATCATAAATCACCATCCTATCGCGTTTTCAACACGTTTAATACGATCCTATTGATCGTTCTTGCCCTGCTGTGTGTGATTCCGCTGCTGCATGTGCTTGCGGTTTCGCTAAGTGCAAAGGCGGCAGCGGATGCCAATATCGTCGGTCTATGGCCGGTCGATTTCACGTTGGATGCTTACCGAAAAACGACAAGCAATCCGATCTTTCTAAACTCGATGTGGATCGCCGTTCAGAGGACGGTAATTGGAACGCTGCTGACCTTGGTGTTAGCTTTCTTGGCTGCCTATCCATTATCCAAAGAAAACACCGCATTCCGCGGCAGAAATATTTATGCATGGCTATTCGTATTCACGATGCTCTTCAACGGGGGACTTGTCCCGTTTTATATGGTCATTCAAAAGATTGGCCTTATGGACAACTTTTGGGTACTCGTCCTTCCAGGAGCGGTTAATGTCTTCTTAACGATCCTCATGCTCAACTTTTTCCGCGGAGTACCCAAGGAGCTGGAGGAAGCAGCGCTCATTGATGGAGCAGGACATTTTCGTACATTGTTCAGCATCTATCTACCGGTTTCTTTGCCGGCTATTGCAACGCTTGCTTTGTTCAGCATGGTCTTTCATTGGAATTCATGGTTTGACGGCCTGCTTTATATCGGAGATCCAAAGCGTTATCCGCTGGCCACATTCCTTCAAACGGTCATTATTCAGCGCGATATGAGCTCAATGAGCATGAACCCAGCTGATTTAGCGCTAATCTCACAAAAAACAGTAAAATCAGCCCAAATCTTCATCGGCGCTCTCCCGATACTTATCGTATATCCATTCCTCCAAAAGTTTTTTGTCAAAGGTCTGGTAATGGGTTCGGTCAAAGAGTAATCGAGTAAACACAACACACACTCACATCCCACCAAAAAACAGGGGCTGTCTCAAAAGTCATTTTGCGATTTTTTGAGTACTAATTAGAACTTATTTTCTTTGAGAAAAAGGACCTCAACCTCCACTATACAGTGGAATTTGAGGTCCTTTCCTTTGGAAACGGGGATGTTCCCCTGTTATGCGAAGACTTTTGAGGCAGCGTCTGCAGCAGCTTCATCTAAGCGCAGAAATGCACTTATTTAACGAACTCTTCTTCAAATCTGCTCAATTAGAGGTATTTGCATTATTTCAATCTTGTTTGTTAAAAACAGGTGTACTTTTGCACTTATTTACTCTCCACTATCGGTTCACGCACATTACAAACATACAACATGCATAAGCCACTTACACAATCAAATCAGACTCTAATACTAATCAGCGGGTTATGCACCCAAAGTAAAGCGTGTCCCAAAGGGACGAAAGCGTTCCAACGCAAACGCAGTAAACGAGCGCATGGCTAGCTTTAACGTTAGTCCAATTGCGGGTGTCCAGAGGGCGCAGCCCTTGGGGCCCTCCCTTGGAAGGGAGGGTTTGGGAGGGTTCGAAACGCTTTTGAAGGTCCGGTAGTAATCCTATAAGGTTTGGAAAAGCCTTTGAAGGTCTGGTAGAAGCCTCTAAAGGTTTGGTTCCCCCTTTAATGGTTTGGTTGTCTCAAAGAACTTCTCTTCTTCGAACGCACAGCTTCAACTAGCTCATGAATGAGATAGGCTGCATATATGGTGATAAACGCCATAATGAAGTAACCGTATCGTTCAAACGTAATAAATGGCAGCGAAGTAAAAATGAAATATAAAATGGTTATTATCAATATCGATAGTTCTTTGCGTTTGCTTTTAAAAATAACCGTCATGAGCAATCCAATTACTCCGAGCAATAGCAGCACGTAGTGATATACGCCCACGATGGGTTTTGAAATATGAAGTACAGGCTTCCAATAATAAGGTACTTTGACCATATCGACTACCCGATCAACGGTGTAATGTTTAATATAACGATTGCGATCCGTTTCAAATCCATAATTTCTAATTTTTTTGGCAAGCTCAACTTGAATTTCATTGGATTCGATGGCATCCTTTGCCTCGCCTAACCGCTTAAAGTCCTCACTGAATTTCTCTTCTGCACCAGCTGGATATCTCCAATCGATCATAGCTCCCAATACAGATGGATTGCCGGACGAGAGCGTGAGCGGAATAAATTTATCAAATACGACAGCATTTCTTATCCACCAAGGGGAAATGCAAATTAATATTACAGCAGATACAACAATAGCTGGTTTAATAATCTCTTTTATTTTATATCCTCTAACTAGCATGTAGATTAAAAATACGACCGGAAGGAGTGCAAAGTTTGGCCTTGCATATATCCCGATACTTAAACATACTGCTGCAATGGCGAACCAACTCAATTTCTTTTTATCTACTGCTACAATTCCGGTATAAATAAACAGCCATAAAAATAATTGCCCAAAGGCTTCCGTTAAAATCAAATTTGCTGCCATATAGTTAGGAGCATATAGCGCGAACAGCAGGATTGCTATTACACCGATTCGTTCATGGAAAAATCGGCGACAAACTTGATAAAGAAGAATCATCGTTCCTGCCATCATTAGTACTTGAAGAATGCGGAATGCGGTAATTCCGTTCCAATATCCAAATATCTTCATACAAAATGCCAACACCATCGTAAGGGCAGGCATAATAAATACAGTCGAATCTTCTACTTTGTGATAAGTAAATGTACCTTCATTAAGTAAGGTCTCGGCACTTCGTATATATTTTACATCATCGTTATTATATTCTTCGAAATTGCCTAAATACATATCGCTGCCTTGCTGAAACGTGATGAATGTTCCTATTGCAATGAAAAACACAACAACAGCTGCTAAAATAATACGGTATAAAAGTGCCTCATTGTCTACTTTTTGAAAAATTTTCATTTCATTGCCCCGCTTTTCATGATTTATAACTCTTATAAATAATAATGTGACCTCAAGCTTTGTGTCTAATGGGTCTATTTGGGTTAAACGAGTTCTTTCAAGATACAACCATTCCTATCATTCCTAGTTTTTATTCTGCTGCTCACCTTTCGCTTATATTAACTCCATTATAACGTGTATCATATGAAAAATGTTCCAATCCGTTGGAAGAAAAATGGATTAGTATATTTGATGTCTATAAACGTTCGTACAGTTGCACTTGTTCATCCTGTCATAAAGTAAGCTGAGGTGAACTTTTGTGTATAAAAAAAAGTATGCAAGTCGCAATATAAGAGGAAAACTGCGCGTCTGCAAATACTTATGTGCGAATAAAAAATTGAAGCGGTATGTACCGCATACGGTATCATTCAGCCGTGAGCACTTGCAGATGATGCTAAACCGTCATGACACGGTTTATGTCAAGCCAGATATTGGCTCGCTCGGTTTGGGCATATTTAAGCTGAAACGGGTAAATTCAGGCTATGAGCTTTATTCAATCGTTAAGAAAAAGCAAATACAAAAAAAATATAATTCCGTTTCCGAGGCTTATTCGCAAATAAAGAAAATGAAATCGAGTAGGCTCATTATTCAAAAAGGAATTTCATTAGATCGCGTGAATGGATGTCCCTACGATATTCGAGCGATGGTTCAGCGGAAGCCGGAAGGCAAGTGGGTTTGTACGGGTTTTATGGTAAAGGTAGGGGCTCGCCATAAAATTGTAACGAACTATTACCAAGGCGGAGCAATCTATTCGATGAAAAAACTTGGAAAAAGGCAAGGACTTTCTATTGAAGCAACGGATAAGCGGATCAGCAGACTAAGCAAGGTGGCCTTGCGAATATCGCGGACATTAAGCAATAAACGTTCGGGTATGCATGAGCTTGGCATCGACTTTGCATATGATCAGAAGCAGCAGTTATGGGTTCTAGAGGTGAATTCCAATCATCCGCAATTTCATCCCCTTAAAAAGCTTGATCCTTCGGCCTATAAAAAAATGAAACAGTTTGCTGCCAGCTACGGAAGGCGCGATGCAAAATGAAAAAAAATGTAAAGCAGATCGAGACGATTTCTCGATCTGCTTTTTTTATACTTATTAATGATTGCGCTTACTCCAATGATTGAAAAGTATCATTTTTAGTTGTTCAGATAGCTATTAGTGCGTTTATGATCGCGATAGAATACTAGTAGAACAACTAGAGCAAGGGGGATTGAGTAGTGGCGCAACTATCCGTTAATGAAGAACTATTAAAAAAACCAAAACCTAAAACTAAAAATGCGTTTCTGCGTTTCGCAAAACAATGGGACATTCAAATGATGGTATTGCCGGCATTGTTACTAATCATCGTGTTTAGTTACATCCCAATGTACGGTATATTGATGGCATTTCAAGACTACAGCATCTTCAAAGGTTTTATGGCAAGCGAATGGGTTGGATTAAAACATTTTGACATGTTCTTCAGCTCCCCGGAGTTTTTCAAGGTCATGCGAAATACGGTTATTATCAGCTTGTTGAAATTTTTCATTGGATTCCCGGCACCGATTTTGCTGGCGCTTATGCTTAACGAAGTGAAAAACCTAATGTTTAAGCGGCTGGTTCAAACGGTAAGTTACCTGCCTCACTTTATGTCATGGGTAATCGTTGCGGGACTGATTATGTCGATGCTGTCCACGGACAATGGAAGCATTAACATCGTACTTGAAAAAATGAACTTTATCGATGAACCGATCAACTTTCTATCACTTCCAGAATTATTCTGGTCCATCCTCGTTTCGACTGGGGTATGGAAGGAAATTGGATTTGGCTCCATCGTATATCTAGCAGCAATAGCAAGTATTGATCCTAGCATGTATGAAGCAGCATCTATGGATGGTGCGAGTAAGTTCAAACAAATCTTTTTGATCACATTGCCTTCGATCATGCCGGTTGTCCTTATCTTCATGATTCTGGCGATTGGCAATCTACTCAATGCAGGTTTCGAAGACATTCTATTGCTTGCTGTAAACCCTGTACTCAGGGACGTGTCAGATGTTATCGATACGTACGTTTATCGAGTCGGGATACAAAGCTCTAGATACTCATACGCAACAGCGGTTGGATTGTTCAAAGCCGTTATCAGCGTAGGACTTTTGACAATGGCGAACTTTCTGGCACGCAGGGCCGGCAGCAGCTTGTGGTAAACTATACAATTAGCCCGGAAAGGCGGATGATGCAGTGATCAGGCTCAGTTTTGGAGACCGCGTGATGACGGTGACCATCTACATCTTACTAACGTTATTAGCTTTTATGACCTTTTATCCATTCTGGAATGCACTTGTCATATCCTTCAACAGCGGAATTGACACCTCCATGGGGGGCGTAACCTTTTGGCCGCGTGATTGGACTTTAGAAAACTACGGTATCGTATTCAAGGATGAACGATTGGTAACTGCGTTTCTGGTATCGATCAGTCGGACGGTTGTCGGTACAATCGCATCCATATTTATAACGGCATTATTCGCCTATGGCCTCTCGAAGAAAGAATTGATGGGCCGCAAGTTTTACATGATCTTGTGTATCATTACGATGTACTTCAGTGGTGGACTTATTCCTTCTTTCTTGCTCATTCGTGAGCTTCATCTCATGAATACATTCTGGGTATTCATTATTCCAACACTAGTCAGCGTTTGGAACATGATCATCTTCCGCACATTCTTCCAAGGCTTGCCTGCAGGGCTTGAGGAATCGGCGAAAATCGATGGAAGCGGCAACTGGGGTATCTTCTTCCGCATTGTTGTTCCACTCTCTGGTCCCGTTATTGCAACGTTGTCGCTTTTCACGGCTGTTTTTCATTGGAATGATTGGTTTGGTCCAAGTATTTACATCACCAATGAGAAGCTGCTTCCTATACAAACGATGCTTAAGCAGATTTTGAACTCCAATATCGTATCGGATCAAATGTCACAGCTAGATTCTGCAGCGCAAGGGCAGTTAGCCAAAATGAGAACGGTAACGAGCAAATCGTTGTCTATGGCAACGATGATGGTTGCCACGATTCCTATCATTATGGTGTATCCATTCGTTCAAAAATATTTCGTTAAAGGTGTTCTTGTTGGATCATTGAAAGAGTAGCAGGCAGTTTAATAAGACATGTGGTTTAGAGCGAAAGCTTTGAACATATAAAAATGAGCTTGAAAGGGGATATTAAACAGATGAAAAAAAGAAAACTACTCGTCCCAATCGTCTCTGCATTTATGGCCGTTTCTTTAATGGCAGGCTGTAGCGGTAATTCCGGTAAAACAGAAAACGGAGAAACAGGAAGCAAGCCGGAGGAAAATAGCGGCAATAAGCCGGCATCGGTTTATGAACTTGGCAAGGAGCAGCTTGATTTCACCCTTTATGGCCATTATGACTGGTACACAATGCCAGCATGGGGCGGCGACATTACGAGTACTTGGATTAGAGATACAAAGAAAGTAAACGTAAAACCAATCCACTCCGGTGGTGCGGCTCCACAAAAGCTGAATACGATGATCGCGACTGGCGAGCTTCCTGATGCGATCTGGCTAGAGCGCGTTGATGTTGAGAAATTGCGCACAGCTGATCTGCTTGTTCCATTCGACGACTATCTTGATAAATATCCGAACTTGAAAAAATGGTTGGGCGATGAAGGCATCAACATGCTACGTTCAGAAGATGGCAAGCTTTATCAATTCCCTAACTGGTATACTAAACAACCTAACGGCAACGCTGGTTATGTTGTAAACAAAAAGATCTACACAGAGCTTGGTTCACCTAAGCTTGAAACAACAGACGATCTGTACAGCTACTTGAAGCTGGTTAAAGAAAAATATCCGAATGTTGTTCCTTACGAGCCGCATTTAGCAAAAGATGGACAAGGCCTTGATGTATTGTACTCTGCATTCAAAGAAAACGATCAGAAGTTCCCAGGCATGCGTGCTGTGCCTAACGGCGACAAGCTGACTTCGATCTTCCTTGACCCTGAGTACCGTGAAGCAATGCAATACACTTCCAAGCTGTTCCGTGAAAAATTGATTACGCAAGATGCAATGACGCAAACGGTTGACCAAATTACTGAAAAAGTAATGACTGGCCGTGTAGCCGTATTTGCATCAGCAAGCCCGACTGAAATTGCAATGCAAGCACATGCTGAGCTTACGAAAAACGATCCAGAAGCTGGATATTTCATGATCTGGCCGATTCACAAAGAAGGCGTTGACAAAAACAAAGTATTCCCTGGTACGTATGGTATGTTAGGCTGGAACGTAACGGTTATTACGAAAAGCGCTAAAAACCCAGAAGCAATCTTCGCTTTCTATGACTGGTTGACTGGTCCTGAAGGACAAAGCGCTTTGATGTGGGGACCTCCAGGAATCTATTGGGATGGCGTAGAAGCTGACGGCGAAACTCCGAAGTTCACAGAAAAATACACTTCCGATGCAGGCGGTCTTGGCAAGCTTCAAGCGATTACAACGAACCTTAACTGGGTTGGTAACACAGTATTCCTAGATACAACAAAAGCTAAATTTGAAGAGTCGTTGCCAGTTGAGCAACAAAACTGGTCTACTCGTTATCAACGTGAAATTACGTGGAAAACGCAATCCAATGCAACAGAATTCATTAACATCGATCCACAACCGGATACAGAAGAAGGTATCATCCGTCAACGTATCGAGGACTTGTTCCTAGAAGTTAGAGCAAAAGCATTGTTCGCGAAAAATGATGCTGAAGTACTAGCTGTTCTTGATAAAGGCGAAAAAGATGCTCAAGCTGCTGGTTATGATAAATTGCTAGCATTCAAAACAGAGAAATGGCAAGCTAACCTTGCAAAAATGAAAGCTGAATAAGCCATAGCTTTTCGTAAAAACGACGGGTATACTAAGATATTTAGTGTACCCGAGTTTTTTCGTTTTAATAGAACGATGAAATGTTCGATGAACGTAAAGCCTTTGCCTAATTGGAGCTGATAACATCATGTATAAAGTATTGCTGGCGGACGACGAGAAGCTGGATTTGGAAGGCATGCGTGCTTTTATTCCTTGGACAGATCTCGGTATGGAAATCGTAGCGGGTGTGATGAACGGATTTGATGCTTGTAAAGTGCTGGATACGGAAAAAATAGATATTCTTGTAACTGACGTCCGTATGCCTAATATGACGGGGCTTGAGCTGGCTAGACGCGCACTCGAGATGTCGAAGGATATTAAAATTATTTTCGTAAGCGGATATCAGGATTTCAGCTATGTTAAGCAGGCATTGTCGCTTAATGCTGTCAATTATGTTTTAAAGCCGATGGATGATCAGGAGCTGATTGATTCCCTGCTTAAGGTTCGAGATGTTTTGGATCATGAGCAAGAGCGGCAAAATACGTATGGACAAATGGTTCCGATCGTAAAAAATGAATATATGCTCCAATTGCTTGAAGGAACGAGCGATGACAAAACCATCGAGGTATTGAGTCAAGAATATGAGATGAATCGTTTTCTCTATCCTGGCTTAGTAGCCGTAATTGAAGTCGATGATTTGTCTTGGAAACTGAACGATGAGACGCGGGCAGAGCAGGATGAGATTCAGCAAGTGGTATCGATCTGTAAGGAGTTTGGCATTTCGCATATTTGCAAAATAAGCAAATTCCGGGTTGCGATTCTCATTGAGCAATCGGATCAAGATTTTTTGCCACTCAAGATCGTAAATCGAGTCAACGAACAGCATACCTTCTCCATTACCGCAGGCGTTGGTGAGTTCTGTGATTCGATCAACGAATTCTCGGCCTCCTATCGTCAGGCAGTTGAAGCTTTGGACTTGAAAATGTTTTACGGCAAAGGAAAGGTCATTGGTCACGGCGAGGTTAGGCCGGCAGAGAAAGAGGATGTTAAGCATCTCGATGCGAAGCTGGAAGCCTTGTTTGTTGCGATGTCGGGTTATGAGCTCGTTCGCATTCATGATGAGCTGGATGACTTATTTCAGGTTGCCAAAAACTTAAAGTCAAAGTTTACGCTGCGCAACTATGCGCTTTATATCGTAATGAAGCTTGATAATTATTTGCAAAGAACGAATGAAAATGTATTTCAGCTGCTTGGCATGGAGCTGAATAATTACGATATCATTATGCAGTTTGAGACGATCAACGATATTCATGTGTGGCTGAGACGCAGGGTTTACGAAATATCCGAAACTTTGCAGGCAAACAAGCATAAAAAAAATTGGAAGCTTATTAAACAAATGATTGATTATATGAAAGAACGTACACATGATAACATTACATTGCGTGATTTGGCGGAGCAATTTTCATTATCGCCGAACTACCTTGGCCTTATTTTTAAAGAGGAGACAGGTAAAAACTTCAGCGAATATTTTATTCAGCTGCGCATGGAGAAATCGTGTGAGCTGCTCAAAACAACAAATATGAAAATTTATGAGATAGCAGATCAGGTAGGCTATCGTCACTTGCCATATTTCAGCAAGCAATTTAAAGAAATGTACGGTATGACGCCGTTGGAGTTTAGACGAAAATGACCAAACATAAGAAGGAGCACCGTTATATTCCGTTTGGAATTAAAATTATGCTCACCTACAGCTTGTTTATCATGGTGCCGGTGATCCTAATTGGCTATGCAGCGAATGTTATTTTTACAAGCTCCATTCAAGAGCGAACCCGCGAGATTAATCTTGGTACGCTGGCTCAGATGAAGGACAATATTATGTACAAAATGGAGGATGTGTCACGTATATCCGGCATGCTTTATTTTGACAGTAATCTTGCATCCTATTTGCGTCATTATGAAGAAGGCTGGGTTAGCTACGAAGCCACGACGAAGCAGCTCCTTCCAAAAATGCAAACAACGGTGGAGGCAGCAAGCAACAAAATGCGTCTTGCAGTCTATCTACATAACAATACATTGCCGGAAATTTATCACAATTATAATAATACCGATCCGCTTAACGCGGAGGGGCCATTATTTGATTTGTACCATATTTCTAGAATCAAGGACAGGGCATGGTATATAGATTACCCCGTGGAGCGGTATGGCGAGACCATGCAGTGGAAGCAGGTTGAAGGGGATACAAAATTCGGGCATATTTCCTTGCTCAGAAGACTTGTTAATATGAATGATCCCATTACGCTTGAGGAAATTGGTTTCGTTCGTATTAGCCTGAGACTTACCGATCTGCTCGAGAGCGTTGATTCTGAGAAAATCGGTAAAGGAACGAAAATTTTTGCACTCAACGAGAATGGAAGAATTATGTTCTCTTCCGGAGATACCGATTTTAATATTGGTGAATCGCTGAGTGAAGCGGAAATGGCGGACTATTGGGCCGTAGAGGAAAAGATTCCACAGCTGAATTGGAAGCTGCTCGCACTCGTTCCAACCGATATTATGGAGAAGGCTACTGACAAGGTAAAGCTTTGGACCTTCTTAATTTGCTTGGCTTGCTTTATTGTATTTTCACTTGCAGGCTTGTATATTTCTCGCTTTTATTCCCGTAAGGTTATCAAGATCGTTCGTGTGCTGGATGCCTTTCAAGAAGGGAATTTCAAGAAAAAGATTCATTTTAAAGGGAAGGATGAATTTACGCGCATTTCCTTTGCTTTAAACGATATGGGTCATAATATTGACGGATTAATTCAAGAAGTCTATATGACAAATATGAAGAAAAAGGAAGCGGAGCTGGAATCGCTGCAAGCGCAAATCAATCCGCATTTTTTATATAACACATTGTCCTCGATCAGTAGATTGGCTAAGTTTGGACAGGTAGATAAGCTGCAGCGAATGGTGCTTGATTTAGCGAAATTTTACCGGCTATCTCTGAATGAAGGTAGAACCGTTATTCCGATTCGGAATGAGCTGGAGCAGATTAATGCATATATCAATATTCAGAAGACGAAATTCGAAGACGGTATGCAAATCTGGTTTGACATTGATCCTAATATTTTAAGATTTACGACCGTAAAGCTTATTTTACAGCCCTTTATCGAAAATGCGCTTGAGCATGCTTGGTATGGAGCACAGATTAACATTCGAATCGTAGGCAAGATGGAGGGAGATTTAATAACTTTCCAAGTCATTGATGACGGCGTTGGCATTAATCCTGAGATTTTACGCCAAATGTCCGATCCTATTGAGAGAGTGAATGTGGGCTACGGGGTTCGGAATGTGGACGAGCGGATCAAGCTTCATTTTGGAGCAGAATACGGCGTTCGTATCGTGAGCAAAAGAGGAATGGGCACATCCATTTCGATCACTATTCCAGCTAGAAAAAAAGATATGGAACCAGAACGTCCTATTTAGAATAGGACGTTTTTTTATGCATTTAGTTTTTTGCCAAGCGGCTAAGGCAGCAGCTCCAAAAATCGTTTGGATGCTGCGGATTGCGGCACACCGCGAAGCGTTGCGATACCGATGCTGCGTGCGGGGATGGGAGGGTTCAGCGGAATTTCGACGAGCTTGCCAGAAGCAAGCTCATCAGCAGCATAGCTGCGAACGAGGAAGGCCAGCCCAAAGCCGCTTCGTGCGAACTTTGCAAGCAAATCCATGCTGCCAAGCTCAAGCTCTGGCCTGAGCTTTGTACCATGCGCAGCGGCATACTCGTCAAGGAACTCTCGTGTGCTCGCCCCTTTTTCCAGAAGCAATAACGGGTACTTGCTAATATCCTCAAGCTCGATGGTGGTATCGCCAAGAGATGAATAAGCGGGACCACCGACGAGTATATCCTGCAAGGGCACGCTTAACCGAAAGTCTAGCTGACTGTCTGAAGCAGGCATATGTACGATGCCAAAATCAATTTTTCCTTCTTTTAGAAGCTGGATGGTTTCAGGTGTAGTTCGATTCGTCACACGAATGCGAATCTCTGGATATTCCGTATGGAACTGCTCCAAATACGGCATCAAATAATGCTTGCATAACGTGTCGCTTGCACCGATACTAATTTCACCGCTTTGCAGGTTGTGCATTTCCGCGAGCATTTTTTCCCCTATCTCAATAAAGCTATACGCTTGCTCGATATATCGAAAGAGTACCTTGCCCTCAGTCGTAAGCTTAACGCCCTTGGCCATACGGAAAAAAAGCTGGCCGCCTAGCTTTGCCTCTAATTGCTTAATCGTATGCGTGACGGCTGGCTGTGTAATATAAAGCTGTTCTGCAGCGCGCGATAAGCTTCCTGTCTTAGCCGTCCAATAAAAGACGCGATACCACTCCATGTTTACGATCATAGATATAATCCCACCTAATATGAAGTATTAGTTATATCAATTATTTTAATGTCACATGATTCATTATAATAAACCTTAAAGGGCAATAACAACATTAGGAGGCGATTGAATTGACGGTAACCGCTATAGTGGGAGCGAATTGGGGAGATGAAGGCAAGGGGAAAATGACAGATGCGTTAGCTGCCAAATCTTCATTTGTTGTACGTTATCAAGGAGGCAGCAATGCAGGGCATACGATTATTAACAGCTACGGTAAATTCGCGATGAATATGCTGCCGTCTGGCGTCTTTTATCCAGAGATTACGAACGTCATTGGCCCAGGCACAGCTCTTGATATTGAAGTGCTGCTGCGGGAGAGGACTGAGCTGATAGCACGAGGAGTACCGGAGCCGCAAATTCGAATATCCGAACGAGCACAGGTTGTACTGCCTATTCACCGCTTATTTGACGAGCTGGAGGAGGAAAGGCTTGGCTCAAACGGCTTCGGATCGACGAAAAGAGGCATTGCTCCTTTTTATTCAGATAAATATGCAAAGCTTGGCGTACAAGTTGCGGATCTATATGATGAGCAGCGATTGCTGCAGCGTTTAGAGCAATCTTTGGCAGCCAAGAATGTACTGCTTGAGCAGTTGTACAATAGAAAGCCGATCAAAGCGGAGGAGCTTCTGACCGTGCTGCTCGAGCAAGCGGAGAAGCTGCGGCCTTTCGTTTGTGATACAACGAAGCTGTTAAATGATGCGTATCGAGCCGGAGAGTCGATATTGCTGGAAGGACAGCTTGGGGCGCTGCGTGATCCGGATCACGGCATCTATCCTTACTCCACATCATCGTCTACGCTGGCGGGCTTTGCGCCAGTAGGCGCGGGTCTTCCACCCTATGCAATTACGAGAATCATTGCGGTAGTTAAGGCGTATTCCAGCTGTGTTGGAGCCGGACCGTTCGTCAGTGAGCTGACAGGTGCGGAAGCTGATGAGCTTCGCCGTTTGGGAGGCGATGCAGGAGAATTTGGCGTGAATACAGGGCGCCCGCGCCGAATGGGGTGGTTTGATGCGGTGGCTACGCGTTATGGCTGCATGCTGCAAGGGGCTACGGAGGTTGCGCTGACCAATCTTGATGTTCTAGGATACTTAGATGAAATTCCAGTATGCATAGGTTATGAATTGGGTGGACAAATCATTAAGGATTCATTCCCAGTGACAGCAGCGCTTGCTTCCGCTAAGCCAGTGCTTAAGCGTTTGCCAGGCTGGAACTGCGATATTTCACAAGCTACAACTTTTGAGCAGTTGCCTGAAGCAGCGCAGCAATACGTTCAGTTTGTGGAAGAAGCGATTGGCGTAAAAGTTGCAAGCGTATCGGTAGGACCGCGTCGTGAGCAGCTAATCACACGATGATTTAGTATAAGAAAAGCAGAATCCTAATTGGATTCTGCTTTTTTGGCGCGTGGCCATAGGCTATAGCTAAAGCTGATGACAAAATCAATGACGAGTATGATCGACCATAAACGAAGCGTGTTAAATAAAACCTCCGTTCGCACCGCATCGCCGACCATTAAAATCATGCCATACAAGATGGCAGCGCCTATCACCCATGCGAGCAAGTGATGCAGCCAGCCATTTCGCTCGTAGCGAGCATGATCTTTGCCATATTTCGGCTTGCGAGCAGGAGCAGGTCCGCCGGCAAAGCGATGAGCGAACCTTTCATCAGCCCATTTGATCATCCGATGTCCCCAAGCGATGGAAACCCCGATATATATAGCAGCCAAGCTATGTGCGAAGGTAGCTGTTGCGCCGCCGCGGAGATCATAAATAGTAGCGATAACCAATGCCAAATCGATGAGAGGTGTTGCAATCAAAAATATAGCGCCAAGCTTTTTTAAACGGAAAATATAGCGGCATAATAAGCCGATAAGTACAAATAACCAAAATCCTATCTCGCAGCCGATAATAAAAGCGGTAATCATGTGAAGATCTACTCCTTCTGTTAAAATAGGTACATGCAGTCAAAAGAATGAACTGAATCGTTAATTAGGGAAGGGTATGAACAAACTATGAAAAAAATACTCGTTGTTGGAAGCATAAATATGGATATCGTTAGTCAGGTCGGAAAATTCCCGCTGCCGGGTGAAACAATATCAAGCGCAGCCACCTCGTTTTTTCCGGGCGGCAAAGGGGCAAATCAAGCGGTTGCAGCGGCTCGCGCAGGTGCGGAATGTGTGATGATCGGCGCAGTTGGCGAGGATCCTTTTGCTCAGGCATTGATCACATCTTTACAAGATAATGGAATTTCCACTAGTCAAGTATTACGCAAGCAAGGAACATCAGGTTTCGCTATTATTACTGTGAATGGTGAAGGCGAAAACCATATTGTTTTATCTGAGGGTGCGAATGGTCAACTGACAGACAAGGATGCAGCAGCGGGTTATGGAGAGTGGTCGGATATTTATGCCGTGCTGCTTCAAAATGAAATACCGTGGGAGACGACGCTATCCGTCATGAATAGTGCTAGCAGCAGCGGCAGTAAAGTATTTTATAACCCTGCCCCGGCAAGGGCTATTCCTGAGGATGTTTTTCCGCTTATTGATACTCTTATTATAAATGAAACCGAGGCGGCTGTTGTTACGGGCTTAACGGTAAACGATGTTTCCTCAGCGCAAGCGGCAGCAGAAGTAGTCATGGGCAAAGGAACAAAAAACGTCATTATTACATTAGGGGAGAAAGGCTGTTTCTATCAAAATAAGCAAGGCGACACAGCTACCGTTCCTGCGTTCAAAGTAAAACCTGTTGATACGACGGCAGCGGGCGATACTTTCTTCGGTGCATTCGCCGCTGCAAGCGCTGATGGATGCCAGGCTGAACAGGCTTTGATCTTTGCTGCAGGAGCAGCAGCACTAGCCGTTACGAAGGAAGGTGCCCAAGCATCGATTCCCACTAAAGCAGAAATTGAAGCTTTTCTTCAAAGCGAACAGAAAAATTAAAAATAGGCTTGCTAAAACTAATGATATTAGTTTATTATAAAACTAATATCATTAGTTTTTGTTGAGGAGGCCATTTGAAATGCGAATGACACGCGAGAAAACGGTTGTACAGCTGACCTATTTACCTAAGGTATTTCCAGTAAATTGTTACTTGGTAGAGGAGGCGGAAGGATTGACGTTGGTGGATGCCGCACTTCCAAACAACGTCAATGCCATTCTGAGGGCAGCGGAGCAACTAGGCAAGCCGATTACCCGTATAGTTTTGACTCATGCTCATGCGGATCACATCGGTTCGCTCGACGGGCTGAAAGAAAGGCTTCCAAATGCACAGGTGTTTATATCAAAGAGAGATGCAAGACTGCTTAGCGGTGATCATACGTTAGATCCTAATGAGAGCAGCTTGCCCATACGTGGCGGTTTGCCTAAAAACGTTCGAACAAAACCTGATGTTTTGCTGGTGGATGGTGATCGAGTGGGCTCTTTGCTTGCGGTAGCTGCACCAGGACACACGCCTGGTTCGATGGCATTTCTAGATACGAGGAATGATATTCTCATCGTAGGGGATGCTTTTCAAACTAGAGCAGGCGTTGCAGTATCAGGACAGATAAAGCTGCTGTTTCCTTTTCCAGCAATGGCTACTTGGGATAAACAAACGAGCTTGGAGACGGCTCGAAGGTTAAGAGATTTGAAACCATCGTTGCTCGCTGCTGGCCATGGCAACATGGTGCTGCAGCCTAAACGTTTATTGGATAAGGCGATTGCCACAGCGGAACGTTCTTTAGTTAAATAAATAGGAGAGGGGGGATTCTATGTCACCTAGAAGAGGGCTTGATTTGGCGACTATCGTAGAGGAAGCAGCTGCCATAGCAGATGAGCTAGGCATCGAAGAGGTTACGCTGGCGACGCTCGCCAAGAAGCTTGGAGTGCGTTCTCCTTCATTATATAACCATGTGGATGGATTAAACGCTTTGCGCATACAGCTGGCTATCTACGGTTTACAGAAGCTGCTTGCAGCGATAAATGAATCGTTACAAAATAAAGAAAGCGATGAAGCGGTTCATGCTATTGCTTCTGCCTACATTTCTTTTGCCAGAAAACATCCAGGCGTGTATGAGCTGACGTTGCGCTCGCCAGATTCGGATGAAGCAGAATACGTAGCAATTGGAGAGCAGCTTGTGGATTTGCTCGTTAAGACGCTAAGCTATTATGAACTTGGGTATGAGAAGGCCATTCACAGTGTACGGGGATTGCGCAGCTTGCTGCACGGATTCGCTTCGATTGAACAAAAGGGTGGATTTGGCATGCCGCAGGCTATCGACGAAAGCTTAAAAATTGTCATCCAAACGTATTTGAACGGTCTCCGTGTTAAATCATGATTGAAAAGAAGCAGGAGCCAGAGATGTTTGACTCCCGCTTCGATAGTAATTTAAGGTTTGTTAGCTTTCCAAATATACTTGTATTCTTTTACGCCTAGTTTTCCATTGATTTGATTCTCTTCAACTTTGGCGTCGAAATCCTTGCTTAATGAAGGATCAGTATAGTCAGGATTCCCGGGAATGCCTGTGAGAAACTTAGCAAATTCATTTGTGTCTGGAAAATAGAAAACAGCTTGGCTCTCATCTTTCATGGAGTTGGCAATCTTAATCATTTCCATTGAATTATCAAATCCAACAATCGACTTAGCATGACGTGACATCTTTAGTGTAAAATCTCCGTGTCCGCAACCCGCATCAAGTACCGTATCAAATGCAGGCAGCATTTCAACTAATCTTTCTTCAAATAATTGCTCAGCTGACACACCTTCGATCGTAAATACCGCATTGCTTCGATATCCGCCATTTTTTCTTGCAATTCGATCGTACCATTCTATTCCCATCCGTTTACCCTCCTAGACTACTCGAATATGTTCTCACTGGCTTACTCCTTAGGTACATAGAAGTGATATGATGGCAGGCTCAATAGCGATGGGCTCTATCGTCGATTCGAATCTTTCTTGAACAAATCCGCCGCGATTAATTAAAAACTTGGAAAAATTCCACTTGATCCCGTCCCCAGCATATATTTCTGGGTATTTCTCCTGCAGGAAGTGCTGCATCCATTGTCCGCTCGCAGTCTCTGAGTCGAAGCCTTGGAACGGAGCTTGCTGCGTCAGATATTGAAATAATGGAAGAGCTGATGCTCCTCTCACATTCGTTTTCTCAAATAGCGGGAACGTAACTTTGTAGTTGACCTCGCAAAATTGCTTCACTTCCGAATTGCTGCCTGGCTCTTTCTCGTTGAATTGGTTGCAAGGAAAAGCGAGAATTTCGAATCCTTGTTCCTGATATTTTTCGTATAACACCTGCAGATCATTGAATTGACGTGAAAAACTGCATTTGCTTGCCGTGTTGACGATCAAGATAACTTTTCCACGGTAGGATGACAGCTTTACTGTTTCTCCGAAAATGGAGAGCGCTTGAAAATCATAAATCGACATGCGGTTAACCTCCCCTGTGTTACTGATTTATTTTCTCCTCAATAACTGCGTAATATGGAAACCATTTGTATGATTCAATCTATCATATAGCCAAATATTCTATTGGTCTAATATATAAAGGGAATAAGCGTTATAGGAAAATGCAATAAACATTCGATGCAATTAGCAATAATTATAAAGTTAACTAATTATGCAGGAAAGAAAAATCCATATCCTCGTGAGGTTGTGGATTAGAAATCAACTTAATTTTTTGATTATAACAGAAGCATTTACATTTGTTTGAGTGCCACCGATTAGAGTTTGCAGCGTAACGGCAGCAGCTGAACTATGATTTCGCAGTGTGAGAGTACTGCCAGCCGCTAGAGCCATGATAGACTGCCCATTATTTTGCTGAGTACCAGCTCCTGAACCATATATGGATCCTGTAACTAGCGTTCCATTTGAGAATAGGGCGAATTGATTCGGTTCTACTCCCGGTACTGAAAAAGTAACTTCATACTTTCCAGTGGTGGAAATGGCAATCTGACTGGTTCCAGGGGAATGCGTAATACCGGGTGTGAAAATAACACTTGTATCAAAAATAATATCTGCCTCCACCGGAACAGTTTGAGCGCTGATATTATAAATATATCCGGAACCTATTGGGGGAGAGATAGGGTAAATGATCGGCATTCATATTCAACTCCTTGTTTATGATTAGAAGCTATGTAAGGAGTTAATAACCTCTAATTAAAAATAATGCCGACAATATAAAAAAAAGGATTGTCGGCACCAAGTCAACAAATTAGGTTAGTTTACAACAAATTCGAGTACAATTGGAGTCAAAGGATCGAGTGTATCACCGTCTGGTATGGTAATAGCAGTAGTCGTAACCGTTGATGTGTCTGCAGTTTGAATCTGTGCATTAATATAAAGATTGTAGTAAGCGGGAGCAGTTGGAAATGCTGTTGCAGCTGTACCGGCGTCATTCGTAGTTGCTGTTGCAAGAATATTATACGCAGCACCGACTCCAGTTCCGTCCCCTGCTGTGGCACTAAATCTTCTGGCAGCCATGAATGGTTTTGTGATTGGCATGTATATCACCTCTCTTCTCTCTACTAACTTATGCTAGTATTCGAAAAAGGGAAGGTCTGAATCGCGGAGTTTAATAGATTGAACTAAGGAACAACGATAGCCGAGAATGTAACGGTTTCGAGAATGACTGGTGTACCCGAATAAATAGTTTGATTATCGAGACTAATGTTCAAATTATGTTCATTAATGATATACAAACCGGTTGCTTGCAGTATCCCATTAATATAGAGATTGCTATAGCTATTTGGACCATTGCCTACAAAAGCAGTTATGAATGTTCCTTCATCGTTTGTAAAATCATCTGCTGGAATAGTGAATGGGGATTCGGCATCTGAGGTCATCTTATAAAAAAATCTTTGGGCAGCTGGTAAAATGAGAATAGAAGGGACGATAATAGTTCCCGATTCGCCTTGGGGCCCTTGAGGACCTTGAGGTCCTTGAAGCCCTTGAAGACCTTGAGGTCCCTGGAGTCCTTGAGCACCTTGAAGCCCTTGAAGACCTTGTGTACCTTGATGTCCTGAAGACCCCTGCGAACCTTGCGGTCCTCGAAATCCTTGGGAGCCATGTTGACAGGCAGCATGAGGCCGCCTTTTCTTGAAATTAATGATCTTTTTGTGCTTTTTCTTTCTTTTCATTGGGCAAATACGAATTGTTTTCTTCTTTGTTGCGAGTGGATTTCCCAAGCTCATTCATACCTCCCTAAATAATAAACTGTATAGGGTATGATATGACGCTATCGAACAGCGGTATGGACTAAACATCCATCACAATTAGGCTGTAAACTATTTAAATGAAAATAGGTAACGGAGTAACCAACTGTTCCAATATAACTCTATTTATTCATCACGCAAAACAGGAGCTGCTGTACAAGGCTTATAGCCTCGAACAGCAGCTCCTTCTATATTATATTTTCAACTGCTTAGTAAGCTTGTTGAATTAATGCGGCAGCGCCGATTAGTCCAGCGTCCTGCTGAAGCTTCGCGGGTACGATAGCCGTTTCCCTGCCTGATGGGTTAAGCGCGTTTTTGGATACATAGTCTCTAACCGCTGCAAAAAGTGGTTCGCCTACTTGTGAGACGCCGCCGCCGATAACGATTTTGTTCGGATCAAGAATATTGATTAGCGATACGCAGCCCATGCCGATTGTTTTGAATACACGGTTAACCAGCTCGGACATTTGGGGGTCGCCTTGTGCAGCCAGCTCAAATGCTTCTTTGGAAGAAACGTCTCGGCCGAGCAGCTCCGTCGCTTGACGGGCAACGGCTGTACCGGAAGCGACAACTTCCCATGGCGTACCGGCTTGATCCATAATCATAAAGCCAGCATCGCCGGCATTTCCTGTTGATCCAGTAAGCAGCTTGCCATGCATAAAGATGCCGGCGCCAATGCCTGTGCTTATTGTAATAAAGATGAAATGCTCGGAATCCTGTGCAGCGCCGACCCATTTCTCGGCAAGGGCAGCAGCGGTGGCATCATTCTCCATCTTAATCGGAAGCGGCAGATGGGCTTGCAATGCCTCAACAACAGGGAAGCCCCACCAGCTTTTTAAGTTTGGAGGGCAAGTCAGCTCACCCTTTATCGTATTAAGCGGTCCGGGTGCACCTACGCCGACTCCTTTAAGCGTCTCTAGCGCTAGCCCATTTTTCTCTGCCAGCTGCTTTACCGCGTCTGCAACCTGCGCAAGCATGTCTGCGGGCGTGATCTGCAGATTAGTTTTTAATGAACCTTTCGCAATAACGTTTCCTTGCTCGTCTACGAAGCCAAATGCTATTTTTGTTCCACCAATATCAATTCCTACTGCAATACTCACGTAATACCCTCCAATGATATGAAAATGACTGTGAACCTTTGAGAAAAAGTCTATCATACTACTGGAATATTAGAAAGAACCGAACGCATCAATGCCTTTTGGAAGCGTATGCTTTTTTGAGCAACTAATGCTGTACAAAAAGTGAGGAGTGTAGTAATATCCAATCGAATGAAGTGCTTGAGAGAGGATCCTTTGCAGCGCAAGGGGTCCTCCGTGCGTATATCATCAACCTAGAGAAGAAGGTAGCTGCCCAAATGGAATCCGAGGCCAAGGAAAGTTCGCGAATCATGAAGTTCGGTATGCCAATGACTGCAAATGTATGGAGAAATGCCCGCATCGATTTAGGTGCATCCTGTCTTTTCAGCTTATTTAATGTCGTCATGAACCAGTTCTATGTAGCTTTCGCGATTCAACAAGGAGCAAGCAATTTTCAAGTTGGATTATTGTCAGCAGCACCTGCCGTTGGTTTATTGTTTTCGCCATTTTGGGCGTCTTGGATTGAGAAAGCGAACAACCCCAAACCGTTCGTCGTCATTCCTAATGCCATCGGCAGATTGCTGCTGCTGTTGCCGGCTTTTTTCGCTTATCCATCCTTGTATGTAGTGGCTGCGCTTGTATTTCAGCTGTTAATGGGAGTGCAGGCTCCTGCGTATGCGGCATTAGTATCGCGTATGTATCCTTCTGATTTGCGTGGAAGACTAATGGGGTATGTGCGGGTGGCAATGGGGATTATTATGATCCCGCTTGCTTACTTTGTTGGCAGCTGGTCGGATGCCTTTGGGCCGTCAGGTCCACTCATTGCAGCTTCCATTGCGGGTTTTCTCTCTATAAGTCTATTTAATACACTGAAGCTGCCTGTACAGAAGGCTCCTGATAAACCTGCTTCTCTGAAAAAAACGAGCCGGTTCCCGCTTCAGGAGCAGTGGAAGCTCATTAAAGAAAATCGAACGCTAGCTGTTTTTTTAGCGGCGACTACACTTACCGGGTTTGGCAATATGTTTGCAAATCCGTTGTATCAAATTATACAGGTAGATGTGCTTCAGCTTTCCAATTTGCAAATTGGTTATGCTCGTGTCGCTTATTTTACAGCGCTGCTGCTTACGTTCTGGATAGCGGGCTGGATGATCGATCGCATCGATATTAAATATACGCTGTTATGCGGCATTGCAGCTTACGCTATAGTGCCGATGTTATATGGGCTTTGGGGCAGTTATGCCGCGGTCATAACCGGCAATGCGATACAAGGAATCGGGGAAGCGATTTGGGATATCGGCATATTGGCATTTGTCTTCCGACTGGCGCCTGGCCGGGAAGCAATGGTTTTCGGGCTGCATTTGATGCTTTTTGGCGTGCGAGGAACGATTGGGCCGACTTTAAGCACATCGCTTTCGCATAGTGTATCTTTGTCATTGCTGCTGGTTATTGCTTCTATATGCGGATGGATCGGTACGTTTCTATTTATATCAGGCAATTGGAAGCGGAATCCGCTTGCTCAAAAAGGTTAATTTTCGCTTCAGTTTCCGTTCATCTCATGTTCATAATCGAATGCTAGAATGTTATGAATAGAAGCTATTCATTACATATTCGTAGGAGATGAACGATATGAACAAATGGAAAGTGATGCTTAGCGCTGTAGTTATCGCTGCTGCTTTGGCAGGCTGCGGAGCTCAGGACGAACAGGTTTCATCCGATCAGCAAGTGGATGCTCAGGGCAAAGTACAGCGGAATGGAGCCAGAGCGGGCATGGGGCAGATGGGGGCTCAAGCGGATTTGATGGGTAAAGTGAAATCGGTGGATGGCCAAACGATTACCCTCTACAAATCGGCTATGGGACAAGGCGGTCCGCCGCAAGGGGATGGAACGGGCAATATGCCTGGAGCCGGCGAGGGGCAGCTGCCTCCAGAAGGCGCTGAAATGCCAGCAGAAGGTGAGGCTCCGCAACCACCCGCTGGTGATGGAACGGCTCCTGAGGGCGGCGGCAGGATGAATATGGACGCTATGTTCTCAGAGGAGACGGTGGACATTCAGGTGACAGATACGACCAAAATCATGACAGTCACCTTTGAGAATGAACAAATGGTCGAGAAAGAAATAGCGCTGGCAGATCTAAAAGCCGATGATATTTTGTCTATTATGCTAACTGACGATACGCAGATTGCAGAATCCATTACTGTTCGCACGGGAGGTTTCGGTGGTTTTGGCGGAGGCGCTGGCGGCGGCAGACAGCCAAGGCAGCAGGAGCAGCAGACAACGACGCAATAGCTGTCTGTCTTCGAATCCGCCTGCGGCGGTACCCATTAAGAATGCTTTAAATAAGGCCTACTAGGTTCGTAAGCTATAAGTATAATAAGGGGAGGACATCATCGTTCTTCCTAAGTCCCTTCCTATTATTAGGTCAACCAGAGCTTACTGGTTGGCTTTTTTTGCGTTGTACACACATTCGGTAACTAGAGCTATCCAAAAATATGTCCATATCATCTATAAATGCGGCATATGTTTGCTTTGCCCCTCCGCTTATGATGAAACCACGGAAGACACCAAGTCTATCCAATATCATTTTTAGGGGGACAAAAAAATGAGTAAAGCACGCAATAAGTTTTCAATGCTGCTTCTGATGGTCACGATCATTGCGCTGGTTGCAGCTGGCTGCAGCGGCAACAAGGATGGCGGAGAGAAGCCAGCAGACGGCGGTAAAAGCGCCGGCAGCGGCAAAAAGACAGAAATTTTGTTCTGGTCACCATTCTCTGGTTCGGATGGCCCGTTCATGAAAAAAATCGTAGACAAATATAACGGCTCGCAAGATCAATATAAAGTGAATTTCGTTATTCAGCCAAACGGCGAATATTACAAGCAATTGGACGTAGCGCTAAGCACAGGCAAAGAAAGCCCGGACATGATGATTATGCACGTTGACCAAGTACCAACTTACGCCAGCAAAGATCAATTGCAGCCGATCGATGAGATTGCAGCGGGTGCAGGCATCAATAAAGCGGACTTTGCAGATGCAGCAACGACGTATTCGACGCTCGATGGCAAGTGGTATTCCATTCCGCTTGATATCCATCCGCTTGTGATGTATTACAACAAAGATTTGTTCGATAAAGCGGGCATTTCTGCGGCTCCAACGAACCGTACAGAGTTTGATGATGCGGTTCAGAAGCTGACGGACAAAGAGAAAGGTGTTTACGGTTATGTTGTTCCAACCTTATGGCCGCAGCAGTTCATTTTCCCTACACTAGTATGGCAAAATGGCGGCGAGCTTTGGAACGGAACAGACGTAGCCTACAACTCTCCAGAAGCGGTTGAAATGGTTCAGTGGCTGCGCGGCATGGTGGATAACGGCGTTTCGCCTGGGAATGTTCAACAAGACGGCGAAAACACATTGTTCCTGCAAGGAAAAAATGCGATCCAATTCAACGGCCCGTGGATGAAATCACAATTTGATGAAGCAGGATTAAATTATGGCGTTGCCCCTGTTCCACAAATCGGTAAAGCGAAGCAAGCGGTATTCGCAGGCTCCCATGGCTTCGTTATTCCAAAAAGCGTAACGGATGCAGCCAAAACAGCAGGTATCGGCGATTTCTTGAAATACGTATCTACTAATTCCATGGACTGGGCGGAATCCGGTCAAGCGCTGGCATCGAAACCAATGCTTGAGAGTGATGCGTTTAAAGCGCTAACGTTCCAAAACAATGTAGCATCGGCATTTTCTTATGTACAATTTGCGCCAAATGTATTGAACTGGGGCACGATCTCTGAGCCAATCTGGGGCGAGCTGAACAATGCATTGCTTGGCAAAAAAGATGCACAAAAGGCTCTTGATGATGCGGCAGCCAAATCGAAGCAAGCAATGAAAAAATAAATATTCGTAAGCAGCGAGGAGGATGGGAATTGCAGAGTCCGTTCCCATCTTCTAAAGCTGCGATTGCTTGTGCTAGAAAATATGGAAAGCGTCAGGGGGACTCCGATTGAAAACGACATTTGCGTCACGATTCACTTCTTTTTTATTCGTACTGCCATACTTAGCAGCGTTCAGTATTTTTTTGCTGTTCCCGATTCTGTACGGCGTATATATCAGCCTTCAAAATTTCGAGCTGCTATCGAAGGAACATGAATTTGTTGGACTTGCCAACTACATCAAAATTTTCACGCCAGGCACATATCTCAATGATATTTTCTTTAGAGGGTTGTGGGTAACCGCTCAATTTGTCTTATTTTCGGTTCCACTCTTAATCATTGTTGGGTTGTCATTAGCGATGCTTGTTAATGCGCTGCCTGCCAAAATACGCGGTTTGTTTCGTACCTTTTATTTTCTTCCGTACGCGTTGTCAGCTTCCGTTATGGCGGTCATTTGGCTGATGATGTTCGATACGAATGCCGGTTTTCTTAATAGTATGCTTGCGAAGCTTGGCATCAACAGCATTCCTTGGCTAACGGATACGCCATGGGCGTGGATTTCACTTATTGTGACGACGCTTTGGTGGACAATTGGCTTCAATATGATTATTTTTATAAATGCACTAAATGAAGTGCCAGAGGATTTCTATGAAGCTGCTTCGATTGATGGGGCAAACGCATGGAATAAATTTACGAAAATAACGCTACCGTCGATTCGTCCGGTTATGCTGTTCATTATGATAACATCGACGATTGCTTCCTTTAATATTTATGCGCAGCCTTATTTATTGACACGCGGCGGACCCGGCGATACAACGAAGGTGCTGCTCATCAATGTGCTGGATCAAGCCTTTTTACGCAAAGAAGTAGGTTCAGCTTCAGCGATGGCAATCGTTATGGCACTGCTCATTATTATTATATCCATCGTACAGTTCAAGCTGACGAGCGGCAGAAAGGGAGAGGTTTAAATGGTAAAGACAAAAAAGTTGTGGCTTATCGTGCTTGCCATAATCATTGCGGTATTTTTCCTACTCCCGCTCGTTTGGATGATTTCAACATCGTTTAAAAATGATTTCGAAGCATTGTCTGGGAAAATGAACTTTTTTCCGATAAAACCAACGATCGATAACTTCGTACAAGGCTTGACCGGTGAACTAATGAACGTACCTATTACGCGCTGGATT
The DNA here is from genome assembly GCF_052114265.1 of Paenibacillus sp. MCAF9. NCBI lineage: Bacteria > Bacillati > Bacillota > Bacilli > Caryophanales > Paenibacillaceae > Paenibacillus > Paenibacillus sp. MCAF9. The sequence goes on along the minus strand of NZ_JBFREL010000003.1, from coordinate 171,945 downwards.
GTTAACTCCTTGTCGGTTGGGCTCATTGGCACCATTCTCGTACTCATTATCGATTCTATGGCGGCTTACGCATTGGCGAGATTAAACGATTTGCCGCTTCGCAGAATTATGCTTTCCTTATTTATCGCTTCACTTATGATTCCTGGCGTGCTCACGTTTCTGCCCATGTATTTGGAATTTAATGCCCTCAATTTAATCAATACGTATCCCGCACTGATTTTACCGGCAACTGCGGGGGCGTTTGGGGTTTTTTTGCTCTATCAGTTTTTCGCCTCCTTTCCAAAGGAAATCGAAGAAGCGGCGCGTATTGACGGAGCGAACAAGTGGCAAATTTATGCTCGTATTTTATTGCCATCCGCCGTTTCTATTATGGTGACATTAGCCATCTTCACTTTTATGGGGATTTATAACGATTTTGTATGGCCGCTTTATGCGACAACATCACCAGAGATGCGCACGATCACGGCGGGTATAGCGATGATGGCAACAGGAAGCTATACCCAAAGCTACGGCAAGCTTATGGCGATGACGACAGTCGCAACGCTGCCAGTCGTTATTGTGTTCATTCTTGGACAGCGTTCCTTTGTGAGAGCCATTACACAATCGGCAGTGAAATAATCAATGATTACACCGATATGGCAAGGAGAAGAGACCGATAAGGTCTCTTTCTGTCCATGTTGGCGAGTAAGCGGAGGGAATGGCATGAAACTTAATCGTAAGCGTATAACTCTGATCGCATCTTTGATTGCGGTAATTATTATTATTTTGGGGGCTTGGATCGTGAATAAAATGAATCATGACACTACGGCTGCGGGAGCTTATAATGGGCATGGTGGAACGTTCAAAAATACGTTAGCATCTATGGACACACCAGATCCGAGCATCATTTACGTCAATGGATTTTATTATATGACGTTTACGCATAACGGAACGGATATTATGCTTATGAAATCAAGATCGCTCGACTTCAATCAAGCAGAGCGGAAGGTGGTATGGTACCCGCCTGTGGATACGATGTATTCGGCAAATTTGTGGGCGCCGGAAATTCAATATCTTCAAGGAAAGTTTTATATCTATTTTGCAGCAGATAACGGTGAAAATGAAAACCATCGCATGTATGCGCTCGAAGCGGAGACCAGCGATCCGATGGGCAGCTATGCGTTTAAAGGTCAAGTGACGGATGCGACAAACAAATGGGCTATTGACGGCCTAGCGCTTGAGCATGAGGGGCAGCTGTATTTTGTATGGTCGGGCTGGGAAGGCGATTTAAATGTACAACAAAATACGTACATTGCACCGATGAGCAATCCATACACGATTAGCGGACCGCGAGTATTGCTTAGCGAGCCGGATTTGGAGTGGGAGAGAGCAGGCGGACCTCCGTTCATTAATGAGGGCCAAGCGATTTTGAAAAAAGACGGCCGTGTATGGATTGCCTATTCTGGTGCGGGAAGCTGGACACCGTTCTATAGCATAGGCTTATTGTCATTAGAGCTGGGAGCAGATCCGCTTGATCCGGCGAAATGGACAAAAGCTGAGCAGCCGCTTATGCAAATGGATGGAGATGCTGAGGTTTACGGTCCTGGTCACAATACGTTTGTTGCCTCGCCAGACGGAACCGAGGATTGGATCGTCTATCATGCGACAAGCGGTCAAGGGGACGGCTGGAATAATCGAAAGGCGCGTGCCCAGCGGATTGAATGGCAGAAGGATGGTTTGCCTGTCTTTGGTTCTCCATTATCGCTTGCAACACCAATTGAAGTACCGGCGGGCACAGGATTAATCCGTGCTGAGCATGCAGCAGCTGCTGATAAAGACAACTTAGTTTTCAGCGGGATATCCTCATCACTTGATACGGATGCCCCATTATTAGTCCATTACACAAACGATGCGGCAACAGAGCAGCGTATTCAGGTCAATGTAAATGATGCGGCTGGTGCAGAAATTATACTTCCACCTACTAAGCCAAATGAAGTGGGATATGTATATGCTTCAATTGCGCTGAACGAAGGGCAAAACAAGCTATCTTTTATAGGAAACCAGGCAGCTAATCTGATCTCGGCGATTGAAATTCCACGTTTTGAAGCGGAGTACGCGCAGTTCTCATCATACAGTGAGCTTATTGAAAGCTCGACAAAATCGAATGGCCGTTCTGTTCAATTGGCAGAGGGTGATAAGGACGCGATTCGATTGGATCATGTTAGAGTTCCGATGAATGGGAAATATGCTTTACATTTAAGTGTGGCTAATCGAACAGGAAGCAATCAGATGCTGGAGCTGAAGGTTAATGGCGGACGAGTACAAAAGATAAGCATTCCCGCAAGCGAGGCAGATGCAGTGCAGCAGATAACCGTAAGCGTAAAGCTGAAAATAGATGACAATGCTTTGCAATTTGGAAATGCGACCGGGCCGCTTGAAATCGATTATATCGATGTTGTATCCGATAGAAACTAACTAACAACTCAGGCAACGGAGGCGCTAGACATGAATATAAAAAAAAGGAGCGCGCCGTGGGTCTCCTATACACTAATTGGTCTTCTGGTCATTGCCTTGACAAGCTGCGCCTCCGAGCAAGAAGCAAATCAGCAGAAAGAAGAGACGAAGCCTGAGGCTATAAGGCTTGAGTACTGGACGCCGTTTAGCGGCGGCGACAATCAGTTTATGACGGAAATGGTTACGCGATTTAATGAAGAGAATCCGACGATTAACGTTGTGCAAGTAAACTCTCGATTGGATGACTATTACACGAGGCTAAAAACGGCGATAATGTCTGGCAATGCGCCGGAGCTTGCGATTTTGCATCAGACAAGTTTGCCGCAGTTCGTTCAAAACGGCTATATCGAGAATCTGACAGAGCCTGCTAAGCAGATCGGGCTGGACTGGTCGGGCTTTAATCGCAATATTCTCGATTCTACTATGTATGACGGAATCCCTTATGCCGTGCCGCTTGATACGCATGCGCTTGTTATGTTTTACAATAAAACCTATTTGCGTAAAGCAGGTCTAATTGATGAGGCGGATAAGCCATTGATCGGAGCAGGAGCTGCGGGATTCGAAGCTTTCCTGCAGAAGCTTAAGTCTTCGATACCAGCCGACATTGCGCCGATGGCTCAGCCGAGTACTCGGATTGATTCCGTATGGCTTTGGTGGAGTCTTTATAACCAAATAGACGGCGGGGGCAGCTTCTATAATGAGGATGCAAGTGCTGCTGTATTCAACAATCCGCAAGCGCTGCAAGCGCTAAGCTATATGAATGATTTGTACAAAAAAGAGCTTATTCCGCCTGATATTAATGATGCATTCAAGCTTTTTTATGATGGAAAAGCTGCGGTGCTAATTACAGGGATGTGGGGAACGGGTGCTTTTGAGAAAGCAAAAAATTTGGACTTTGGCGTAATTCCAATGCCTGCGTTGTTCGACCGCGCTGCGGTATGGGGAGATTCGCACACCATTGCCATACCAACCAAGCATGGGATGACGGATGAGAAGAAGCGAGCGGCGCTTACTTTTGTCAAATGGTGTGTAGAAAACGGTGCGATGTGGGCGGAAGCGGGCCATGTGCCAAGCATGACAAAGGTCGTTGCCAGCGAACCGTTTAACAGCTTGAATTACAGAAGCTCTTATGCAGCTTCCGCAAACTATGTAGCTTATTGGCCGCGCCATGTCCGGCAATGGTCGATCGTTGAAATTTTAATTCAAGAATTTGAAAAAATGAATTATTCGGAGCAAACGCCTGAGGAAACGCTGCAAGCAGCCGTGAAAAGGGTGAACATCGAGCTGAGGAAGTAAGGAGATAGCTATGAAGCGGGTACTCGCGGTGATTGGGTGGTTCAAAAATCAGGAGCTGGCACGAAAGCTCATACTCATAAACTTTATACTCATCGTGCTTCCACTCAGCGTTATGGGGTATTTCGCCTTCACTCGGTTTGCTTCGACGCTTGAGCAGAAGGTCGGCGACTATCAACTGCAGACGATGAAGCAGCTGACGCTAAATCTGGATACTTATATGGCAGAATTAGATCGTTTGACGCTTATGCCCTATCAATATGAGCAAATTACAGCTTTTCTAGAGAGCAAGCGTGAGCAGGGTCAGGCTTTGACACTGGAAGAGATCAAGCAATTAAACAGCTTTGTCTCCCAAGTATTTCTGAACGGCCGCATCGATATTGTGGGCGTCTCGTTATTTGGGGAAAGCGGCGCATCCTACGTTGTACTGCCGGAAAGCCAATATGTCACGACGTATCGACTAGATGAGAATGCGCAGTGGCTCCAAAACGAGAAGGGCGGCAACGGACAATCCATTTTTATTACAACCCATAATATTCAGTCTACCAGCGGAACGGTATACCCCGTGTTCTCTATTGCAAGGGAGCTGCGCAGCTTTGATAGCGGAAAAAAGCTTGGATATATCGTTATTGATGTAGATCCAACGGTCATTCATAAGATGATATCGCAGGTTACGCTCGGAACGAAGGAAGCTTTATATATTATGGATCAAGAAGGCGGAGTCGTTGTTGGTAAAAATCGAACGATGCCGCAAGAGGCTTTGGGAGGCCTTTATAAGGATAAAGCGCCGGAAGGGGTTACACACGCTGCACTTAACGGAGAGCGGCAGCTCGTTTCTTACGTGACGTCATCGATCACCAATTGGATGACAGTTGGAGTTGTTCCGGTGTCGGAGCTGATGAAGGACAGTTTAATTATGCGGAATTCGATTATTCTGTTTGGTGTCATTTGTATGGGTCTTGCTATGCTTATGTCGGTATTCCTTGCGTTTCGAATAACTGAGCCGCTGCGAGGTTTAATTAGGCTCATGCGAAAGGTGGAACGCGGCGATCTTCTCGTATCCTTTCCCGTCAAGCAATGGGATGAAGTTGGCCATTTGGGCAAAGCGTTCAATACGATGGTATCCAAGCTAAGCGAGCTTGGTTACTTGCTTTATGAGACAGAGATTCGCGAGAAGGATGCGCAGATTGCGGCTTTGCAAAGCAAAATCAATCCGCATTTTTTGTATAATACGCTTGGATCGATCAGTATGTATGCAGAAGTCGACGGCAATCAAGAGGTTGTCAAAATGACGAACAATTTAAGCAGGCTGCTGCGTTACAGCTTGAGCAGCCAGAAAGAACATGTCAACCTTGAGGATGAGCTGGGACATGTCTTGGGTTACATGACGATTCAAAAAATGCGCTATGAGGATCGGATCGATTTTCGATTAGACCGAGAAGAAGCTTCTTTGACCTGTATGGTCATTCCCTTAATTATTCAACCGATTGTCGAGAACGCCATTAACCACGGCATCGATCAGGGTGTGGGCAACGGGCGAATTACATTAACCTGCAAAATAGAAGAAAACGTGCTGCGTATTGTCATTGAAGACGATGGCATTGGAATGACGGAGGAGCAGGTTGCGGATATTCGCCGTCGGCTGCAGCATTCGAAGGATTTAGGAGGCAGCTCCGGCAATGGATTATTAAATGTCCATCGCAGAATTGTTCTTCATTATGGTGAATCGTATGGTTTAATGCTGGAGAGCATGCCATATCAAGGCTTGAAAGTAACGATGACTTTTCCTGCTGTATTTGAGAAGCCTGATCAAATGAAAGGGGATGCTCATGCCTAGAATCGTTATTGTAGATGATGAATCGATATTTCGAAAGGGCTTGCGCAAAATGATAATAGAACTCGACCCGGAATGGGAGGTCGTTGGTGAAGCGCGGGATGGTTATGAAGCATTGCAGCTGGTGGAGGAGCTTGAGCCAGAAGCTATTCTGACGGACATTCGGATGCCTCGCATGGATGGCATTCAATTGCAGCAGATGATGAAGGAGCGTTTTCCGCATGTGTTATGCGTCGTTATCAGCGGGTTTGATGATTTTGTCTATATTCAACAATCGATGAGGCAAGGCGCGAAGGATTATATGATGAAGCCGATTGAGCGCGAAGAACTGGATAAGGTGCTTCAAATGCTTAAAGAGAAAGTGCAGCTTAGCCAAGCGGTTCCCGTCAGCAACCCCCATCGTGATGAGCACCGGATTAGGCAGCATGTCAGTGAACATCTGTTAACCGGCCTTCTGAAGGGCAGCGTGAATGAAGCGGATTTGGAGCTGCTTCGGACCATTGGGATTGACTTTCATCAACCTTTCTTCACCTGCATGGTTGTGAAATTAGACAAAAATTCAATCGGCAGTGAGCGGTATAATCAAGCTGATCCTTCTTTGTTTCAACTATATATTCAACAGCTCGTGCAAGAAGTGCTGAGCAGGAGAACAAATGGCTTTTGTTTCATCATGTCGGAGACAGAAGTAGCGGCGCTGTTAAATATTGAGGACAGCGACCAAGCGATGGCTGCCGTGCGGGAAATAGGCGAGACGATTCGCAGACAAATTACAAGCTTGTCGAATATGACGGTCACGATAGGCATAGGCCAGGTGGCAAAAGGCTTTAAATCGATATCCGATGCGTACAACGAAGCGGAAATTGCTTTGCTTCACAGGCTCATCGTTGGCGGAGATAAAGTGTTGGTCTACAGTGATTTAGGCACGGATGACCGTTTCAAAGGCGAGCTGAAAACATGGTCGTGGGAGAAGCTGGATCTGGCCATGAATGAGGGGAAGCTGGATCAGGTCGCGGCGGCAGCCCATGCTTTCGTTAGTGAGCTTTGCCTTAATGCCAAAACGCCGGAAACCGTGCATCAGCAGCTATGCAAATTGCTCATACATTATTATGAAGCAGCAGGGCGGCTGCGGCTAACGAAGCAGTGGCTGGGCATGAAGGATATGAAAACCGTTTTATTTGATATTTGCTCGATCTCTTCCAGAGAAGAGCTTATGGAAGCATGCTCACAGCTGCTCGTTCGTTTAGCTATATGTATCGCTGAGAGTACGGCGCAGCCTGAGCATGATCCCATTGAAAAATCGATTCGATATATTGAGCAGCATTATTCCAAGGCGCTGACGCTTAAAGAGGTAGCCGATTCCGTCTATTTAAATGCAGCATATTTCAGCACCTTGTTCAAGAAGCAAACCGGGAAATCCTTCGTTGAGCGGCTTACTGAGATTCGAATCTTTGAAGCGAAGCGGCAAATGGTTCAAACCGATAATAAAATTGCGACGATAGCTGAACATACGGGCTTCACGAATATCCGCCATTTTAACCGTGTGTTTCGCAATGAAACCGGTATGTCGCCAAAGGAATACCGTGAAGATATCCATATCAAACCAAATGTTATGCAGAACTAACTGCTAGTAGGCGACGTAAACTTGAATGTCTTGATCATAATTTCCGAATTGTTTGCCGAACATGCTTAACCCGCCGCTGTGCGTTGCAGTCTCCGGCGCACATATACGGAATCTGATGTCGTCGCCAAAGCCAACATCAAGATCTGTTATCGTCCGATCAGACATCCGAATGCCATCGATGAAGGAGCCTCCTGAGTCGATGGTTATTTGTTTCAGCAAGCCATGCTGAGTCCCCAAATCCCACCAGCTAGGCGTATACACACCCTTTACTGCACCGAAGTCTCCTGGACAAGTCCATACTCCGAGCAAGATGTCATTAATATAAAAGGAAAGATCGGAAGGCCAGTTCTCGTTGTAATGCGGTGCTTCCGAGCATATTTCAAGCGATATGGAAATGCTTTTTGCCGATTGTTTTCCTACTAAATAATTAGGAATGCGATATTCAATATAGCCGCTTCCGAACCACAGATGGCATGCCTTCACATGCTCAGGATCGGAGAAGTAGCGCGGGTCATCCACCATGCCGATAATTTTGGTGTCCGATGTCAGTCCGCAAGTAGGTTTTACTTCATACGAGGAATATTGACCAATTGGAATGGATACGGCATACCTATTTTGAATGGTTTGCTCCTTCACACGAAATTGCAGCGTAGCAGAATCGAGTGTGAGATGGCACACCTTTTGGCGGCCTCTCGTGCTGGGCACACTTTCTGTCGTAATAATGGATGCTTCTTCTAGCTTCTGAATATGTTTAGTCACGATGGCTGACGAAATGCCTAGCGCTTCAGCTATTTCTTTAATGTTCATTGGTTTAATATTTAATAATTCAATGATCTTCACTCTTGTGTCCGATGCAAAGCATTCAAGAAATTTGATATTGCGGCTGTTAACCTCTATGTTCATCGATTGATCCTCATTCCGTTATGTTTGCTAACATTATATAATTCGAAAGTTAATTACACAACTCAAATGTTTACTAATTAAAGCGTTTGAACGTTGTAAATAAAAGAAGAGGGTGTCCTGACGGCCTGTATAGACCAAAAGGATCACCCTCTTCGTATTTCGGTATATGGGAAGTCTAGATTAATATAGGGAAATGGTTAGAGTGTCACGTTCGAAATAAGAATGAAGCGTTGCCTCACTGCCTACAATTTCTACGCTAATTAGCGATTTGATACATGTTTTAAGTGCGTTTTTGCCTGTTGTCAGTTTACGATTAAGTACTGCGGTCAATTTCTCAATGGCTTGCTTATTTGTATCTGTTAAATAGACAGGTATCGTTTTATTTTGGAACATCAGCATCGTTTTCATAGTATGGACCTCCATCCCGCGAAGGATTTTTTTTTTATAGTGTAACGTACAATTATTAAATAATTCTTAAAATTCGGTGAGTATTTGGTTACAAAGCTGTAACTTTTGAGTAAATGACCAAATCATACACGTTTTTTCTTATTATGGACGACGATCCGACGATTCAAGCTGTTTTTTGCGGAACTGGGAAGGCGTGCATTTCATCATTTTGCGAAAAACTTTGACGAAATAACTAATATGATCGAATCCGACATCAAGCGCTACAGCTGCTATTTTGAGCTCTGGCTTCAAAAGCAGCTCCGTTGCTTGTCTAATTCGATAAGCATTCAAATACTCAATTGGCGTTTGTCTGGTCATCGTCTTGAAGAAGCGGCAAAACTGACCTTCGCTCATCGGAATTTGATCAGCGATTTCTGCGATCCGTATAGGGCGCTGGAAATGATTTTGCATATAAACAATAGCGGTCTTTAGTCTGTCAATTTTTGTAGAGTCGGCATTGCTTGTTTCACTTCTGTTGCAAAATTTGCTTTGCGCGGCAATTTCATGAAGCATTAAATAAAAGTGACCCTTCACCGCGGTCTCATGACCAGGCTTCTGACTTTGACATACGTTCATAATGCATTGCAAATGCTGAAGCAGCGTGATTTCCCATTCTGTTTTTGGCTGAATATGTCTAGGAAACGTCTTTTTCTTGTCTTGAAGCGGTGAAATAAACCGTTCCTGTACGGCATCATAGCTGGCACTGGCGAGCAAATGAGTGTCGAACACGATGGCGCAAAAAGAACAGGCAGTATCACCTTGTGCATGTCCAGCATGAATGTCGCCACCGTCTATAAAAACAGCTTCGCCTGCTTTTACAATGAAATAATCGGTATCAACCTGGAACAGCACTTCACCTTCAAGCACATAAAAAAACTCTGCTTCAGCATGCCAATGACAATCCAGAACGGGGACGCCAGCCTCTTCATGTTCAATCCAGTAGGCGGCAAGCGGGAACATATTGTCGCCATGCAGCCGGTCTTCTTTTAAGGCGTGCCTAGTTGTTTGATCCATTTTGAGAGGCCTCCTGTGCTTGATGCGAGTTAGTTGCCATTCCATAGAGGCATATCGTCAAAATAGTGCTATAGATGAGCAGTATTCTGTTAGAATTATTCGATTAATTATCAGTATAATGCAATTATATAGGATTGCAAATAAAACTAAACAGGAAGGTTGGTTCAGTCGATGAAATTTACAGACGGCAACTGGCTCATTCGTGATGAATACAAAGTATTAGGGGCTGTACAAGTCCATGATTTCGAGCAAAAGGATGGCAAACTAACGGCTTATGCTTCGCCACAACCTATCTATAATCGCTCTAATATGCTGGATACGATGTTATTAACGGTCCATTTTCATTCTCCGCTGCCAGGCATTATTGGCGTTAAGCTTGTGCATCATGCAGGTGTTCGGGAGCGTGGCCCAGTATTCGAGCTGTCCTCGCAAACTGGCGACCATGTTGTAATTGAAGAAAACGATGAGCGGGCTGTTCTAACAAGCGGCAGCCTCAGCGTTCATATCCGTAAAGGAGCCGTATGGGCGGTGGATTTCTATCGCGCGGGCGAGCGGATTACGGGAAGTACGCAAAAATCGATGGCCTACATTAAAGAAGACAACGGCAATACGTTTATGCGCGAAGAATTGGATGTTGGTGTTGGCGAGTGGGTATACGGCCTTGGCGAGCGCTTTACGCCTTTCGTAAGAAACGGACAAGTAGTAGATCTCTGGAACAAAGACGGGGGCACAAGCTCGGAGCAATCGTACAAAAATATTCCTTTCTACATGACCAATAAGGGATATGGTGTATTCGTCAATCATCCAGAGCTGGTATCATTCGAGATCGCTTCGGAAAAAGTGAAAAAAGTGCAATTCAGTGTGTCAGGAGAATCACTCGAATATTTCATTATCGATGGTCCAAGCATGAAGGATGTTCTTCATAGATATACAGATTTGACTGGCAAGCCAGCGCTGCCGCCGGCATGGACATTTGGATTATGGCTTACCACTTCATTTACGACTAACTATGATGAAGCAACAGTTAATTCATTTGTCGATGGCATGGCGGAACGTGATCTTCCATTGCATGTGTTCCACTTCGACTGTTTCTGGATGCGTGAGTTTCATTGGACCGATTTCAAATGGGATGAGCGGGTATTCCCAGACCCTGTCGGGATGCTGTCGCGCCTCAAAGAAAAAGGGCTTAAAATTTGCGTGTGGATCAATCCTTACATTGCTCAGCGCTCGCGCTTGTTCGAGGAAGGCAAACAAAATGGCTATTTGGTGAAAAAGCCAAACGGCGATGTATGGCAATGGGATTTGTGGCAGCCAGGCATGGCGCTCGTTGATTTCACTAATCCAGCAGCATGCGAGTGGTACGCAAGTTATCTGCGTGAGCTTGTCGATATGGGTGTGGACAGCTTCAAAACTGACTTCGGTGAGCGTATTCCGACCGATGTCGCTTATTTTGACGGCTCCGATCCGATGAAAATGCACAATTACTATACTCAGCTTTATAACAAAGTCGTATTTGAAGTGCTTGAAGAGAAGCTTGGCCGAAACGAAGCCGCTTTGTTTGCCCGTTCAGCTACGGCAGGCGGCCAGAAATTTCCCGTACATTGGGGCGGTGACTGTTATGCGGATTATGAGTCCATGGCAGAGAGCTTGCGCGGCGGCTTGTCGCTTGGGCTGTCGGGCTTTGGCTTCTGGAGCCACGATATTGGCGGATTCGAGAATACTGCGCCAGAGCATGTCTTCAAGCGTTGGTTAGCCTTTGGTCTGCTGTCCAGCCATAGCCGCCTGCACGGAAGCAAATCGTATAGAGTGCCTTGGGCATACGATACGGAAGCGGTAGATGTTACTCGCTTCTTCACGAAGCTGAAATGCCGGATCATGCCTTACTTATTTAATACAGCTGTTCAAGCAACTGAGTTGGGCTTGCCTTCGATGCGTGCCATGGTGCTTGAGTTCCCAGAAGATCCAACCAGCGAAATGCTGGACCGCCAATACATGCTGGGCGACTCTATACTGGTAGCTCCTATTTTCAACGAGCAGGGTCATGTAACATATTACTTGCCAGCTGGAAAATGGACTCATCTGTTATCTGGAGAAATTGTAGTAGGCGGCACATGGCGCAAAGAGAAATATGACTTCTTTAGCCTTCCACTATTCGTTCGTCCTAATTCCATTATTGCGCTTGGAGCGAATGAGGTTAAACCAGATTATGATTATGCGGATGGCGTCCAGTTTGAGCTTCATAATCTGGAAGACGGAAAAACAGCTGCAACGGCTGTACGCAATACCAAAGGCGATACGGAATTGACGATCTCGGCAACACGCCAAGGCGAAGCGATCACTGTTCAATTAGAGGGCAGCGGCAAAGCATTCTCGTTGGAACTGAAGGGGCTAGGTCCAATTCGTTCAGTTGAAGGAGTAAAAGCTGATGTGAAGGATACAGTTCTGCACATTGCTGCAGGCTCGAAGCAGCTGGCGTTTACGATTCATATCTAAACAAATAAGAGGCAGCTTCGTCTAAGCCGTATACAGGCTGGGCCGAAGCTGCCCCTTTTATAGTGCCATTGTACGAGCATTGACCAAAATCGCATAAGAAAAGACTAATAATACAACTGGTTTTCGCATAGGACTGTCGATATAATAAAGATCAGAAAACAAAATCAAATACATCAAATAATAAATATAAGGGAGTGCAGCTCACATGCCACGAATGAATATTGGTTTGCAATTGTACACGTTAAGAGACGCTACCGCACAAGATTTTGAAGGCACGCTTCGCAAGGTTGCGGCAATGGGTTATGAGGGCGTAGAATTTGCAGGATACGGTGATATCAAAGCTGAAGACATGCGTGACCTGCTTCAAGAATTGAATCTGAAAGCAATCGGCAGCCACGTCGGCTTGCATCTGCTTGAAGGCAATCTTGATGAGGAAATTGCTTATCTTCAAACCATTGGAGCTAAATATGCTATATGTCCTTGGTTGCCGGTAGATGCTCGTGATACAGAAGCATGGCGTGGTCATCTCGTGAAATTTGAAGAGTATGGTAAGCGTTTCCGTGAAGCAGGCATTTCTTTTGCTTACCACAACCATGAATTTGAATTTGAAGTTGAAATCGACGGCCAAATCGTATTTGACGCTTTGTATGAGCGGATTGATCCGCAATATCTGCAAGTTGAAATGGATATCGGCTGGGTACAATACTCCGGTGTAGATCCGCTTGCTTACATTGCAAAATACGCAGGACGTTTGCCGCTTCTTCATTTAAAGGACTTCCGCGCTGGTGAGAAGGGTGGGCAAATCGATACAGTAGAGCTTGGCCGTGGCGATTTGCCGCTTCTTCCTATTATTGATGCTGCCTCGAAAGCATCTGTAGAATGGATTATTGTTGAGCAGGACACATGTGCGAATCCTCCGATTGAAGCTGTTGCAGAAAGCATGGAATGGTTGAAAACTAATTTTTTGAACAAATAATAATCTAATTAATTATAGATAGGGGAAAATATTCATGTCTAAAGTACGTATAGCAGTTATAGGTTGCGGATCGATTTCGAAATACCGTCATATCCCGGAATATGCAGCTCATGAGAATGTTGAGCTTGTTGCATTCGTAGATCCAATTATCGAGCGCGCAGAACACTATGCTAACTTGCATGGCGGCAAAGCGTTTGCTGATTTTGAAACGATGCTTGCAGAAATCAAACCTGATGCAGTAAGCGTATGTACGCCAAATGCATTGCATGCTCCAATGTCTATTACTGCAGCTAATGCGGGCGCTCATGTTCTTGTTGAGAAACCAATGGCTGTAACAGATGAAGAAGCGGAAGCGATGATTGAAGCAGCTAAGAAAAACGGCGTTCACTTGATGGTTGGCCATAACCAACGCTTCATGCCGCCGCATGTTAAAGCGAAGCAAGTATTGCAATCCGGCATTCTAGGAAAAGTACTTACATTCCGCACATCATTTGGTCACCCTGGTCCAGATGGCTGGAGCATCGATGGCGCAGAAAGCTGGTTCTTCCGTAAGCCAGAAGCTATTATGGGCGCAATGGGCGATCTTGGCGTTCATAAATCCGATCTTATTCGCTGGATGCTTGACGACGAAGTTTCAGAAGTAGCTGGATTTGTTGGCACGCTTGATAAGGATACCGATGTTGATGATAACGCATCATGCTTGCTTCGTATGAAGAGCGGCGCAATCGGCACGCTTGTAGCAAGCTGGACTTACTATAAGGGTGAGGACAACAGCACTATTTTGTGGTGCGAGAACGGCGTTATGAAAATCGGTACGCATCCTGACGATCAAGTAATCGTAGAACTGCGCAATGGCACAGTTGAGAAGCATAAAGTAGGCGCAATCTCAACTAACGATAAGCAAGAGACAAGCGGCGTAGTCAATGCTTTCTTGGAAAGCATTCTTACGAACACAACACCTGCTGTAAGCGGTGAAGATGGCCGTGCTTCTTTGAAAGTTATCTTGTGTGCATTCGAGTCACAAGCAACAGGTAAATTCATTAGCGTAAACTAAGTAATGTACATGAATGCCTTCAACCGACGTGCGCAAGCCGTGAGGTTGGAGGTATTCTTTTTTGCACACTATCTTGCATTGTAGAATAGTGTGTGGTAAATTATACAAAAGACGGAATTGCTGTACAGTGCTATACTGTATTGATTAATAGTAAGTTATGCTTAGTATCTTTCCACATACAGTACCGAAGAATTAGAACTTCAATGATGGAGGACACGAAATGAACATTCAATTTAAAAAGGGCGTGCTTGAAATATGCGTTCTTGTGCTTGCGACACGGGGAGATCGGTACGGCTACGAGCTGGCTGTTAAAATTTCCGAAAAGTTTGAAGTAGCAGTTGGAAGCGTATATCCATTACTAAGCAGATTGACGCAGGACGGCTATTTCTCAACCTATTTGAAGGAATCAACTGAAGGCCCGCCTCGGAAATATTATCAATTAACAGCAGAGGGCTGGAGTCATATGCGCAAATTAATTGCAGAATGGGAAAGTTTCACGCAATCCGTAAATGAAATTGTAGAGGAAGGTTTAAGACCATGACGACAAGAGATCGATATATGTTGGAGCTTGAGAGCATGCTCAAAGTCATTCCAGAGCCGCAGCGGAAGGAATGGCTGTACGATTATTATCTTCATTTTCAGCAAGCGGTAGAGAATGGTCAAACCGAGGAGCAAGCAGCAAGCGAGCTGGGAGATCCAAGAATGATTGCGAACGAGATGCTGCTTGGATACCGAGTTAATCAGGCAGAGACGAACAAGGGCTTCGGAAAGCTCTCTAAGGCTGTATTTGCAACAGCAAGCCTTGGTTTATTCAATATTATATTCGTTCTAGGCCCCTATCTGGCTCTGGCGTCGGTCATTATTGCTTTATGGGCGTCAGCTTTGGGAATAGGCGTAGGCGGTATCGGAATCATGGTGGAGAGCTTATGGAACGGTACATTTACTATGCCGCAGGCATTGACGATAGGCTTGATTACAAGCTCTATTACGATTTTACTCATCATCGGCTTAAAGGCACTTACAACTTCCTTCTATAAAATGACCTTAAAATATTTGAAATTCAACACAAGAATTGTAAAGGGGAATAACAAATGAAAAAACTAGCGGCATTCGCTTTAATTTTGCTTGGTATAGGAGTACTTTGCGCGTTTTTTGTATTCGATAAAGATGAACTTGTAACGAAATTTCAGGGCGAACCTTTTTTGCAGGAAAAAACGATTGATGCATCGTCTATTCGTTCGATCCATGCGGAGACGGATACGTTCAATATCACTTTCGTTCCCGGCACAGCAGATGATATTAAAGTGAGACTTGAAGGAGATGTAAGTGAAAAGCTTGCTAAAGACGTCATCCTAACGGCAGCTCCTAAAGGGGATACGCTTAATATTGAGGCAAATACGAAGGATCGTTTTACATTCGGTATTTCAATCGTTAACTTGAAGCTGACGATTGAGGTGCCTGCTAAGCTATGGACCTCAGTTGATATCGAAACCGATACAGGAAACATTGTAGTGAATCAGATGGAAGCTAACAAAATGAAATTAAAATCAGAAACCGGCAATATAAAATTAACGAATTACACGGCTCAGGAGCTTGAATTAAAAACAGATACTGGAAACATTAATATAGTGGACGGAAAAGGCATTCTAAAAGCGGAATCTGAGACGGGAAATGTACGAGTTGAAACAGACGAATTGCGCAGCGATCTTTCAATTAAGACGGATACCGGGAATATTATCGTTAATGCAGACAAACAGCCTGCTTCGGCTTCTATTCGTATCAAGAAGGATACCGGAAACAGCAAGGTGGATTGGGATGGTTTCACAGTTAACAAGGAAACGGAAAACAATATTGAAGGTGTAATCGGCAGCGGTGATATCAAAATAAGCATGGAGTCGGAGACGGGCAACATCAAACTCGGTACTCGATAAGCAAAAAAAAATTTATAAAAACAAGAAGCAAGTCGTGGAATATATCCATGGCTTGCTTTTTTATGTGTTTGCCGTCTCGATTCATTCATGTATCGCATAAAATATAGCAATTGTTTATCGAGAGGATGCGAAACGAAATGGTCGTAGAGCGCAAATATTTTCAAAGGTTTACTTTTGCGGAGTATGTTGAATATTTGAAACCATTCGTATCAAAAGTGAAGTTTTCGCAGATTCATGTGCATGGAACATGGAAGCCGACTATTGTGGATTATCGCAGAGCTGCGGATAAAATGAAAATCATTCAAGGGATGTGGCGATTTCATGCGATTACACAAAATTGGGGGGATATCGCCCAGCACGCAACGATCGACCCTGACGGCTATATATGGGAGGGGCGTTCTCTTCTGGAGGCTCCGGCCTCTGCTGTTGGCTACAACGACCCTGATCCAGACCGCATACATCCGTTTATGTTCGAGATGATCGGTAATTTTGATGTTGGAGCTGAGAAGCTGGAAGGTGCTCAGCTTGCTTCAGCCGTTAAGCTGACAAGTCAAATTGCTGCCATGTGGAAGCTGCCAGAGAGTCAAATTTTGTTTCATCGCGAAATGAATCCAGCGAAAACATGTCCAGGAAGTTCAGTTAACAAAGCGGCTTTCTTAGAGCTTGTTCGCGACTGGAGGGATGTTGATATGAGCGCATCAGATGCTAACAAAATTATCTCTACTTGGCTCTCTCCAGCATGGTTTGCAGCAACCACCAAAGCGGAGAAAGATGAAATTCATCGGCTCGCAAATGAGCTTCGAAAAGCTAGCGGACAGCTCTAAAAGCAGCAAAAAACGGTGATGAGCATATTCTCATAAAGCAGTAATGGTGCTGTTTTGCTAGCTATTTTCAGGCTATTACCAGTTTTTGTGTCATGAAACACCAAAAACCCCATGGTAAGATAAGTGGCGTCAGGAAGAACGATGCGCAAACAAAACGAATGCGCAGCTGAAAAAGCTTCAGTCGTCAGACGCTTTTTTACAAAAACTTATCTTATTAGGAGGATTCATTCATGAAGATGCAACCAATACGTGTAGGTGTCGCTGGCATAATCGCAGCAACGGTGATCGGCGCAGGTTTTACGGCTCCAACGGCAGGTGCAGCACCGGCTGTGAAAACTTTCTCCACGATTCAACAACCATGCCTCATTAGCCAAGATACGATCAAACAGATCGGTGATAAATATGGAATAGATATTAGCAAGCTTTTGAATGGCAGCTTCATTCAATGGCCTACGACAGGCGGTAACACAGGAACAGTAACAAAACCGGGAACAGGTACTGGAACAGTAACTAATCCGGGAACAGGTACTGGAACAGTAACTAATCCGGGAACAGGCACTGGAACAGTAACTAAGCCAGGAACAGGCACTGGAACAGTAACTAAGCCAGGAACAGGCACTGGAACAGTAACAAAACCGGGAACAGGCACTGGGACAGTAACAAAACCGGGAACAGGCACTGGTACAGGAACTGAAACAAAACCAGGCACAGGTACCGACACAGGAGCTTCCAATTTGAGTGCTTATCAATCACAAGTTGTCGACTTAGTTAATAAGGAACGTGCTAAAGTTGGCTTGTCCGCTTTGAAGAGCGATACGCTTCTTACGAAAGTAGCGTCAGAGAAAGCAAGAGATATGGACGTTAACAATTACTTCAGCCACACATCGCCGACATACGGATCTCCATTTGATATGATGCGTTCTTTCGGAGTGACTTATTCTTATGCTGGTGAGAACATTGCTTCTGGTCAAAAAACACCACAAGATGTTATGACAGCTTGGATGAACAGCCCAGGTCACAAAGCAAACATTCTTAGCGGCAACTTTACAAAAATCGGCGTTGGTTATGTAAACGGCGAATGGGTTCAAATGTTTATCGGCTAGTCTTTCCTTACACCTTAGACAACATCAATACGTTAAGGGCGGACAACCGCCCTTAACAAGATTTATAATCACGTGATCGAAGTTGTGAAACTTCGGGAACGCACAGGAGGATTTACCCCATGTTTAAAAAACGTACATTAGCAGCAGCAGTAGTAGGATTATCGGTTATGATGGCAGCAGGAACAGTAAGTGCAGCTTCGAAAACACATACAGCGAATGACAATGATACATTCTGGAAGCTATCCAAGCAGTACAGTGTACCTTTGGATACACTAATGGAGGCTAATCCAAAAATCGATCCGCTTAACCTATATAAAGGTTTAAAGCTTACTATACCTTCCACAGAAGCTTCTGTAGAGAAGAAACCGGCAACGATGAATTCAGCAGCTGACGACTCCTCAAAAACAGTTAAAGCCATGAATGGTAAAGAATACGCTTACTCGAAAGCGCTTCTCGTACAAGCTACAGCTTATACAGCAGCAGCATCTGAGAATGGCAAGTGGGGAGCAGTCGACTACTTTGGAGACAAGCTCCAGGTTGGTACGATTGCCGTAGATCCGAAAATGATACCTCTTGGCACAAAGCTTTATGTGACAGGGTATTCCTATAATGGTTTGCCGCAAGGCGGAATGATTGCAACAGCAACAGATATTGGCGGTTCGATTAAAGGCAATCGCGTTGATATTTTTGTACCAGGCTCAACAAGCCAAGCCATGTCTTTTGGTATCCAAAACGTGAAAGTATTCGTTCTTGAATAAAAATATAGATGTAAAAGGCAATCCACTCTTCATGAGGGATTGCCTTTTTTTGTACAGAAAACTCAACGGGCTGCGGATTGTCCGACGAGCTCAGGCAATGTAACGAGCTCATACCCTTTGCTTTCCAGCAAATGGATGAGCTTCGGGAGTGCAGCAACCGTTCCGGATAAGCTTTGGCCGACTCCTCCGCCTGCGTGCTGTAAAATTATCGATCCAGGTTGAAGTGTTCTTTTTATATTTTGCAGCACCAATGCGCTGCTAGGATTGTTTTTCCAATCTACGGAATCCACATCCCAGTTGACGATAGCAAATCCAGCCTGCTTGCTCCATCTTACTTGCTGAGGAAGCAGTTCTCCATATGGCGGTCGTATAAAATGAGGAGAATATCCGACTATATTTTTTATTATGGTGTCCGTTCGCCAAATTTGCTTCTGATACTTCGTTAAAGTAAGCTTTGAAAAAATGGCGTGGTCATAAGAGTGATTACCAATGACATGCCCTTCGTTATGTATCCGCTTTACTAATGCAGGGTATTTGGCAGCACGATTTCCTACAATAAAAAAGGTAGCGCAAACATCATGCTCCGCTAATATATCCAAAATAGCTGGTGTATATCTTGGATCGGGAACATCATCAAACGTTAGCGCGACTCTTTTCTTATTACGAGGCCCATTAAGGAGAAAGGCATTAGGAAATTGCCTATGAAGCCTATCCCATGACACGACAGCAGTTTTTCGTTTTTTTGATTCTTTTGCAGGTTTGAACTGAGCTATTTGCTGCTTATCGGCAGCTGAAGCATAGGAATCGGTTGAAAGGTTAAGCAGCATACAACCGATTAAAGCAATGCCCGCCATAGTCTTCCCCATTTTATGTGGTGTTTTCCACATTTGCATCAGTCCCCATGATTGATTGTAAACAAGCCGTGCCGCTATTTTACCCATGCTGCATACTTTCATGCGCTTTACTTTAAAAAAAGAGAGGCTTAAACTAAATATAGTTCACCATTTCATGGCAGGGAGGTTATCTTTTATGAAGTTATTGCAGTTTAAGCAATCCGATCAACTAAGACTCGGCGTGCAGGTTGACTTAGGAATTATTGATATTAAAACGGCCTCTCAAGCTCTGGATATTCCAGCTCCGCTTTCTATAGAACAAGTTATAAGAGGCGGTAAAACAGCATTAGCGGAACTTCAAGCGGTTATTGAGGCTGTCGTTGCAACTAACAACCACATGTATGTGCTTGAGGACACAAATTTCGCTTACGCACCGGTCGTTTCGAACCCGCAAAAAATAATTTGCGTCGGTTTAAATTACCGCAAGCATGCAGAGGAGACGAAAGCTGAAATTCCGACCACCCCTATTTTGTTTAATAAATTTGCCAATGCCCTGAGTGCGCATGGTGATGAGGTGGAGCTGCCGCTTACGAGCAATGAGGTGGATTATGAAGCTGAGCTTGCGATCATTATAGGAAAAACGGCAAAAAACATCGAAGAAGCGGAAGCGCTTGATTATGTTTTTGGCTATAGCTGCGCTAATGATTTGTCAGCGAGGAACCTGCAGCGCCGTACATCCCAGTGGATGCTTGGCAAAAGCTGCGACGGATTTGCACCAATTGGTCCTTATATCGTAACGGCAGATGAAGTAAATGATCCGGATAAGCTCACTATTTCTTGCCGCGTAAACGGTGTTCAAAAGCAGCATTCGAATACGGAAGATATGATTTTTTCTTGCCGATCTATCATTAGTTATATTTCTAAGCATATGACACTCGTACCAGGCGATATCATATTAACAGGGACTCCGGAAGGGGTAGTAATCGGATACCCGAGAGATCAAAGGGTTTATTTAAAATCAGGTGATGTGGTAACTGTGGAAATCGAGCAGCTTGGTGAGTTAACTGTCACAATGAGATAACGAAATGCAATTGATAATCATTTTCGTCCGATGTATAATAAATCGTATCGTTTATTATTGTACATTCATGTTATGGAAGGACGAGAACATCAATGAATGAAGCGTTGTTTGCGATGTTGGATGACAGCTATGATTTAACGGTAAATAAACGAGAAAATCTTCTGTTTACCTGCCCTGCAATAGATCTGTTGGATGAGAACAAATTGAAGCAATTATTAGCTTTCTATACACCGTTAGTTAAAGGCATGGACCCTTCCGTAGGGGAAGTGTACATGGCAGGTTGGTTTCGCGGGCCTATGCTGGGCTTGCTTTATACGTTGTCTGTTTTGAAACAAGCGCCGGATTTATCACTTAACAATTTAACGGTTCAAATATACAAGGCTGAATATAACAATCATGAATATATTGCTGTCAGCTTTTACTTACATAACTCTGAATTTGTAGCGGCTCCACTACCTTTAGATGAACAAGACATGTGGATTAAGGATAAAATCAGCTCTTTTTTTGAGCATACGATACGTCCTGTATTTGACATGATTGCAAAGGTAGGAACGTTGAAAGTAGGCATGATTTGGAGCCAGCTTCCTACCTCGCTTGAATATGGGTATGACAGAATGCTGAGTGCCGAAGTAGATGAACAGGCAAAGCTAAGCATTGTGACCAATTTCAATATGGTCAAATCGCTTGATGGCGAGGTTTTCGGCAGAAGCAAAAATCCGCTTGATGTGAAATTCCGTATGACAGAGTCATTGGGAGACAAAGATAAGCAGGTTCGGCTGAAAGCAGCATGCTGCTTGTATTATTTAGTTGATGGCGGCTATTATTGTTATACTTGCCCAAGGGTTAAAGAAAGTGTTCGTGCAGAACAGCGTGAAGAATATCGCTGCAAGCAGCAGGCGTAAAATAAGAAAGACCATAATCATCCATTTTGAATGGAAGGATTATGGTCTTTTTTTGTTGCGTGATAAGCAATCAAAAACTTGATTATTTCATTTTGAAAACATTAATGGTTCTGAGCAGCTGAGCCGCCATTGTACGCATACGTTCCGTTTCTTCTACCACTGCTTGTACAGATGCGATCTGCTCATTCATCGAAGCGGATACTTGCTCCGTGCCAGCAGCCGATTGCTGCGTAATCGCGGATATATTTTGGATGGCTCCGGAAATTTTGCGGGCACTCTCAAGCATAGCGTCGCTTTCTTGGGAGAAAACATAAATTTTATCCGTAATAAATTGAACACTTTGAACAATTTCTGAGAATACGACTTCGGATTCCTTAATATGCTCCGTTTGCAGCTTAACGACCTCTTCGTTTGTTTTCATATTGCTGATCGTTTGCTTGATACCCTCGTCAATACTTTTCACTAGGTTGAATACTTGTTTAGTTGAAGCGCTGGATTCCTCAGCAAGCTTGCGGACTTCCTGTGCAACAACGGCAAAGCCTCGTCCGTGCTCGCCTGCTCTTGCGGCCTCGATAGAGGCATTCAATGAAAGCAGATTAGTTTGCTCAGCCAAATCGGAAATAGTCGTCGTAATTGCACTAATGCCTCTTGCTTTGCGGGCTAGATCTTCAATTGTAGCTGATACCTTCTCGGTTGCCTCAACGTTGCGGCGCATGCCGTCGGCTTGAATATCAAGAGCCTTCATGCCTTTATCTACGAGCTGAAGCGTTTGCTCAGAGCGTGTGTTCATTTCCTTAGTTGAGGTAGCGTAATCGGAAACTTTCTCTTCGATCTCGGTAATGGATTCGCTCATCTCCGATACGTCCTCGGAAATTTCGTTTGCGCCAGTAGCAAGCTCGTTTGCGGAAGCAGCAACCTGCTGCATCGCGATTTGAATATTATTATTTTTGTCAAAAATGCTGTGACTTGTATCGGACACATGACGGATGATGTTCGTCGTTTCAGTAAGAATGTCGCGAAGTTTATCAATCATACTGTTAAACGAATGTCCAAGCTCGCCTAAAGCTGATGAAGACGTTGTGTCGATTTTTTGAGTGAAATCACCTTTGGAAATACGAAGCGCAGTTCCTTTAATTTCATCAAATGAATTATTGATGGATCTCTCGATGAAGGAAACGAGTGGAAGCGTAGCGATTGCCATAATGATTGTGAAAATAATTCCAGCGATAAGCGAGCCGCCTGATACTGATAATATGACAAGCATAATGAGGGCAAACACTGCTAAATTTAGGTAAGAAGTAATCAGCAGCTTATTGCGCACGGAAAGCGAATAGTACCATTGGATCATTATGTAAGCGCTCCTTTTAATAGAATATCCATATTATAGCACCAGCTGCGAAATTGGTCTATAATTGTCGATTCATAAAAAATAGATAAATAATGACCGCATGCGGCACTTCGGAAAATACTAAATACGTTTTCGGTGTAACAATAAATAGAAAATGATACCATTATCGGTAATTAGAAATCATTTTTATTATTAATTGATGGTTTAGACTGCATGGTACATAACTCCTAAGTAAGAAAGAAAAGCATCTTGAAATTAGAATTGAAAAATTAAATAAAAAATATCATTTTAGTTCGTAAGGTTCATTTTATTTAGATGTAATGAAATGATCTTTCTTTAATTATGTAAAATATAGTTATATAATCGTTTAATAAGAGTCGAATAATATCAAATAAACAAAAATAATGTTGTTTAGTATATTGATAATGATAGAAATGGACTATATAATATGCGTTGAGACCTAAGTGGAAACTCATGCCTAATAAATCATAAAGGAGGATAATAAGTATGCAAACGGAATCTGCAGCTCTCGCTCGTCAAGTTGAATTTGTGTTTCGTCAGCTTGAAAGTGAACTGACAAACGCTACGGCTGGTACAGTATTAATACATATTCGAAACAATGCGGTGGGTAAATTTGGGGTTAGGCACCATCCAATCGAATGCAAAAATGGAAAGTTCGAGAGTGTCGATAAAGGACTGACAGCGGTTCAGGTACAGGCATTTAAACAAATGGCCATTGAATCGCTTAAGTTTAGGAAAGACTGGTCGCATGGCGAAATTTTATATGATTTTTCCGTTCGTTCAAGCGCTAATTCTTGGTCGGCAAGCATACTTTTTGAATCTAATTACAATATGGCCAATTGGAATTCTCGCTATTATCCGAAAAGAAATGATTTATGGGATTCACAATAACAAAAAAAAGAGCTGGCGATTTCCGCCAGCTCTTAACAATAGGATTAAAAATTAATGTCAGGATACACATACGGGGATTCAGGCTTTTTGACTCGTACCAGCTTTGTCGCTTCTAAAGTTAAAATTTTATTATCCAAGTAAGTTGAAGTTGATAATTTACCTGTCACGGTAACCCATTCATCTTCCACGTAATCCATTGCTTTTGGCCATGAAATCATTAAGCCGTATGGCAGAGCATCAGCGGAACAACAATTCATAACAAAACGGCTGACAGCAAACCGATCCTTGCCCATATCTTCCTCGCGATAAACAAAACCAGTAATTTCAACTTCTTTTCCTACTAAAGCATCTTGATACATATTTAATGTTGTTAACGTTTCAATGAACAGCTCCTCTGGAACTGATATTAATGATTGCGTATAAAGCTGTTTTCCATAAGCTGCATTAGATTCAGTATACTCATCGTAAGGAAATAAGTGATCGATACTGGCAGCAACGGTAATTTCTTGTTCTTTAGTTGGCGGCGATGGAGAAGGAGACGCTGTGCTTGCAGATGTAATTAGTCCGGTGGAGTTTCCAGTAAAGCTTATGCCTTTCTTGGATGCAAGCGCGCTTCCTAGCGTTCCAGTGGGCACTAAAAATCCAAGCAGAAGAGGGAATATAAACAAGCCGTATATCATTATGTTTTTGAAAATGGATGAAGAATGCTCATGCCCGCAATCACAGTCCTTCCCATGTTTGTCCAAACGGACCTGAAGGGCTGCATATACTTGATAAATGGCTGCGGCATAAAGTCCAACTGCCGATAGCTTTATATATAGCTCCATTCTAGGAGCAATATATAAATTCAATTGGTCAGTTTGATTTAAATAAACAATCAGCATTGCAAAGCCAGTTAAGATTGCAGCTCGTATTAGATGATGTGTCATAATAATATAACCTCCGTTATCATAGCTCCAATGAGGGTTAACAAAGCGGTTAATACGATCAGAATAAACACGATTTTAACACGGAATGTCGTAAGCAGCATGAGGGTGTTTTTTAGGTCGATCATTGGGCCGAATACAAGAAAAGCGAGCAGTGGGCCAAAGTCAAACATGCCGCTGAACGATGAAGCGATGAACGCATCCGATGTGGAGCATATGGATAGGATAAAAGCAAAAACCATCATAAATAGGTAAGAGAATAAGGGCTGATTGGCAAAAGCTTCAAAGGTGCTGCGCTCAATAGCTGTCTGAAGGATGGCGGTTAAAAAAGCACCGAAAATCAAATATTTACCCATTTCGAAAAATTCATCTGAAGAATGTGACAATATCGAAGCCAATCTGCTTCGAAAGCCTCGATTGCTTGATTCATGGCTGTGACTATGGTTATGCTGGATCATTTTAAAGGCTGGAGCTGCTGTTTTAAGGGGACTCATTTTCATGAATTTATAAAAAAGCAAACCTATGACCACAGATACAGCAAATGCTAGTCCCATTCGTGAATAAGCCATAGCCGGAGACGTACGAAAAGCTGTGAAAGTTGATGCATAAACGATAGGGTTCACGATAGGTCCCGCCAAAAGATATACGATTCCGATATAAGCAGGCATTCCCTTGCGAATAAGCCGGCGAACGACTGGAATCATTCCACATTCACACAGTGGGAACAAGATGCCTAACAATGCACCAAACAAAACACCCGCTATTGGATTTTTTGGAGTGAATTTCTGAATATGCTCATCAGTTACGAAAACTTGAAGTAAAGCGGAAAACAAAACGCCAAGCAAAATAAAAGGGAAAGCTTCTAATATAATACTTAGAAATAAAATTTTAAAAGACTGCAGATTAGCTCCATTAAACATATGTAAGGGAAGTTCGCGATTCGTGACGATGAGTGCAAGCATGATGAGGCATCCTACACCGAACAAGGGTGTTCCAAAGCGTAAAAGAAATTTCATCATTATCAAAACCCTTTCTTTTTTGTAAGGATTACGATTATCATTATAGCTTATGCTCATTATTTCATCAATAGGACAACTTTCGTATCGCTTGACATTAACGATTACAGATGTATAATCGTTTTAAATGCAATGATGGGAATAAGTAAGCTCGATTGGATTGCGTACAGAGAGCCGGTGGTTGCTGCGAACCGGTGCAAACAACGATGCTGAATGGGCCCCGGAGCCTATGAACGGAAACTGGCTGCACGAGCAGCCGAAGATGTTTGTACGGACGCTCCCCGTTACGGAGCAACAAGGCTTGTGGGATTTTTAATACGCTTCGATTGTATAACAAAGCGTACCATAAGCGAATTAGGGTGGCACCACGGTCCCTCGTCCCTTGCGGCGGGGGATTTTTTGCGTTTTTTTTTTAGACTAAAATTGACAGGAAAGAGGTCGAAGCATTATGAAAAAAGTACTCTCCGGTATTCAGCCAAGCGGTCAGCTTACACTTGGAAACTACATTGGCGCCATGCAAAACTTCGTAAAGCTGCAGCATACAGAAGAATGCTTTTTTATGATCGTTGATTTGCATGCGATTTCGGTTCCACAGGAACCGGCTGCCTTAAGAGAACAAACGGAAGCGGTAGCCGCATTATTTATTGCTGCAGGCATAGATCCGCTCAAAGCGAATGTATTTGTACAATCGCATGTTCGCGCGCATGCTGAGCTTGGATGGTTGTTTACAACGCTTGCCAATATGGGCGAGCTGGAAAGAATGACGCAGTTCAAAGATAAATCTGCAGGCAAAGATTCTGTTGGGGCGGGGTTGTTCGTCTATCCGACGCTGATGGCTGCCGATATATTGGTTTATAATGCTGATCTTGTACCAGTTGGCGACGATCAGAAGCAGCATTTGGAGCTTACTCGTGATTTGGCGCATCGCTTCAATACAAGGTTTGGCAAATACTTTACGATACCGGAGCCTTATATTCCGAAAGTAGGCGCACGGGTAATGTCGCTTGATGATGCCAGCAAAAAAATGAGCAAAAGCAATCCAAACGTAGGAAGCTTCATCGCGCTGCTTGATTCTCCAGATGTGATTCGCAAAAAAATTAGCAGAGCGACAACAGATTCAGGCCGCGAAGTGAAATACGATCCAGCAAATAAACCTGAGATTAGCAATCTAATGAGTATTTATGCTCATTGTGCAAATATGAGCATTGAAGATATCGAGGCTCGTTATGAGGGTCAAGGTTATGGACCTTTCAAGAAGGATCTTGCGGAGCAGGTGGTTGCGGTTATAGAACCGCTTCAAGCTCGGTATAATGAAATCCGCAGTTCAGGCGAGATTCATCAAATCTTGAAGCAAGGCGCAGAAAAGGCTTCCTTGGTCGCAGATCGTACACTTGCAGACGTGAAAGAGCTTATGGGTTTTCTGCCGCCTCGCGGTTAATCTGATTGGTACTTACAAGGCTGACGCCATAGCGTCAGCCTTGTTTTTTTCTGCGCAGGCGAGCTTTTGTAATAAAGCCGGCTCCTATAGTGAAAAGGCTCAACAAACCAAACAATAATACAAACCAGCCATTATAGCTGATGGAGATAGCCATAGCGCTCATAAATACGATAGCTAGTACGGAAAAGAACAAAGAAAGCGGTTTGGACATCTTGTTTTCTCTCCTTAATAAATCGTCAATATAATTTAATGGTTTAAGAATAGATTCTTTGATGGTGCGCATAATAAGCTTGCAAGCTTGCAACACACATCAAAGTGCAGAGGACGAAAGGAGAAATACATTATGGCAGGAAGCAGAAATCAACTTGTTGTTCCACAAGCAACTGCAGCATTACAACAAATGAAACTTGAGGCAGCGCAAGAACTGGGCGTACAAATTCCTCAAGATGGCTACTACGGTAATGTTTCAACTCGTGATGCAGGCTCCCTAGGTGGTTATATTACGAAAAAGCTTGTTCAAATTGCTGAACAACAATTGTCAGGCGGCTCCCGTTAATCGCTTCTAATACACAGTGATGAAATGAAGCCCAAGGGTAATCCTTGGGCTTTTTATTATGCTAACCATCATTTTAGCACAGGGCTGATCGACTTTCTTCTATAATATAAAACAAAAAAAAGAAAGCCCCCTTTATTTTGAAGCAAAGGGCTTTCTAACGTCAATACTAAAAAGTATCCATGCGCAATCTTTTCAATAAACGTTCATCGCTGAGCCAGCCGACATAAGAGCCAATCGTCTCATCTTTTTTATTCATAAGCAAAACGCCTACAAATGGATATTGCTTGCGATGACGGTAGCGAACGTCGCACCATCTGACCTCATAGCCCCATGAATGCTCCCGAACGTCTGCGCAGGCAAAGCTGGTGAAATATAAAAAGGATCGAATAGCGGGATCGTTTTTGGATTTGGCGACTGCTGGATGATCAGAGCATTCTACATAATCAATCCAGACTAAGTTGTTATTGCGTAAATTTCCGATAGCGAATCCACCATTTTTAACTTGCTTGACTACATTCCATATCGTCAGAGATATCGTTGGAATGACGATATAAGCATCGCCTTCATGATATTCAGTGTCCAGCGTCTTCATCCGTTGCAGCGTACTTCTGGAGGTAACTGTCCGCCATACAAAATAAACGGCTAGAAACAAGTACATAAGCGGGAATATTGAAGCTGGATTTACGAATCCGCCTGCCCACAGTAAAATAGCTATGACATGCGTTGTGAAAATGATGGGATCAAATATGTGTATAATGTTCCAAGAGATCCATTTGTCCGTGAAGGGCCGCATCGCTTGAGTGCCGTAAGTATTAAATAAATCGGTGAATACATGCACGCACACGGCGAGCAGCACCCAGCCCCCAATATGCAGCCAAGGCAGTGAGCCGCGGTAAAACAATTGGAGGAGGCCGGTAATTAGCGCAGTCCAAATGGCGATAGCCGGCAAGGAGTGAGAGATGCCGCGATGATTGCGAATGTAAATCGCATTGCCTTTTAAACGAAGTAGGCCATCTAAATCGGGCGCTTGCGATCCGATAACTGTGCCGAGCAATACAGCAGTGTGAATGGCTGGATTTGCTGCTACTACGGGATCAATTGCGGCAAGTCCCCCTAAACCGATGCCCATAATAAGATGTGTGCCTGTGTCCATGACAAGTCCTCCCCAATCAATAATTAGATGTAGTATCGGCGGAAGGGAGCAACTTTATCAATATTATCTAAAGGAGACTGAAGGCAAATGTACATTTGTTTTGCAGAATATCGTGTTTCACCAGAATTTCGGGCACAATATCTTGACTACACAGCTTCGCTGCTAAAGGAAGGACACGATGTGCAATTATATGAAGGAACAGATCAGCCGGGTTTATTTGTAGAGGTATGGAACGCAGCTACCTGCGAGCAAGCGGAGCAAATCAAAAAAGAACGCTGCAATGAGCGTTCCTCTTGGATGCATATTTCGAGCTTTATTGTTGGGGGAGCTGCGAAAATGCACATTTGGACGTTTAAGCCAGCACATCTAAAGGGCGAAGCAGCGATTAACGGCTAGAATTTGCAGTGCCGAGAGTAGCCATACCAAGTGGAGTGGAAGAGCTTACTACTCCGCCTTGGAATGGATATTCATAAGCAATCGGCTCATCGAATGTCACATAATCAAGATTAAGCGTCAAAAGTAAGTAGCGCATACCAGTCGTTGGATCGCTAATAACGATGTGATCACGTCCAGCAGCTTCGATGATTCCTTTAAAAATTTTGGCGTTCCACTCGCGGTTGTTTTCGTAAGTCATATAAAAAGTTGCCATTTTTCCGCGGTTCAGACGCAAAATGTTTTCTACATAGGATTCTTCAACAGTAGGCACTGAAACGATGGTGCCGCCTTGTGGCGTAATAAACGATCCGCTTGGCACGTTTGGCGGTATGACTTGTGCTTGTTGGGTTTGAAAGTTAGCTGGAAGCGTGGTTGGCTGCTGCATGCCCATTGGCTGCTGCATCCCCATGCCCATTGGATATTGATATTGACCATATCCGCCGTAGCCGAATCCTTGAACAGGACCTGTATTTGCGGGGCTTACTTGATTTTTGTAACCATAACCATTAGACATTTAGAATTTCCTCACTTTCATACTTTAGAAATAGTTTTAATAAACGGCCGGACAATCCTCTGGCGTTGGAACGAAGAAGCAATGTTTCTTATACCTTCCGCTGTTGGCCTGATCCCACCATGTATCAGGGCAGCTGCCTGCTGGGCGGAAAAACCATAATGCATTAGAAGCCGGGTGCTGACGCTCGCCGTTAATGACCCGCTTTGCTAATCGAATATCTTTATCACGAGCGCTTTGATAAAAGTAGCTTTTGGTGATTGCTTCGAAACCGCCAGGACTTTGATAGACCATGTCTGGGATGGACCGAAGATTTCTAAAGTCGATACAATTTCCTAGTACACGGTTTACGCCAACGTTGCCTACCATAAGCATGCCGAGCTCGCCCTCGCCCTCTGCTTCCGCTCGCATGAGCCTAGCGAGCATCTTCGTATCTTCGGAATTGGTTTTGATGACAGCCATGGAATTGACAGATCACTTCCTTTCGTAGACTTTAGGACGGTTTGATGTGCTGTTCGGCATAGGCATCAAACTACATAGTTATTGTATTGTGCACCCGCCCATTTGGTTACTAAATGATTTGTCACAATTTACGTGGCAAAATGATGAACAAAACCGTCGAACGTTGTCATCGTGTTCTTTTTTCGGTATGATTAAAAACGATTCATCAATGGATGATAGACGCCATCAGCGTCTTGTCGCATAACTTGGGAGGCTAGCTTCGTGCTTAAAGACTGGATTGCATTGACAAAACCGCGGCTACTTCGACTTAATGTATTTGCTGCGATAGGTGGTTTCATGGTTGCTTCCAAATGGGACATTAACGTTCTATTGCTTATATGGGCGATTATCGGCTCAACGTTGACGATAGCGTCAGCAACCGTGATTAATAATTATTGGGATCGGGAACTTGATTTGAAAATGGAACGTACGAAGGATCGCGCGCTTCCTACCGGTCGAATGACGCCGGGCTCTGTTCTGGCTTATGGTATTATTTTGGGGGTTGTTGGACTAGCTGTTCTCTTCCTGCTCGTGAATCCTTTATCAGGCTGGCTTGGACTGCTAGGCTGGGGTGTTTACATTGTGGTTTACACGATGTGGCTCAAGCGTACTTCAACTTGGAGTACATCGGTTGGCGGCATCTCTGGCGCGATGCCGCCGGTTATCGGTTATTGCGCGGTAACAGGTGAAATCGATGCGGGTGCTTGGATATTGTTTGCTCTTATGTTCCTATGGCAGCCGGCTCATTTCTGGTCGCTTGCCATTAGAAGGGTAGAAGAATATCGCGCAGCAGGTTTTCCATTACTGCCTGTCGTGAAAGGAATCAAACGTACGAAGTTTCAAATGATTCCTTACATCGTACTGCTTTTGCCAACGGGCATATTGTTTTATTCCTACGGTTACGTTGGTATTTTCTTCTTGATTATATCCGTTGCAGGCGGCTTAATCTGGCTCATCCATACGTTGCGCGGGCCAAAGGCCAAGGATACCGACAAATGGGCAAAAACCAATTTTCTTATCTCGGTCAATTATTTAATGGTTATATTTATCGTTATGATTCTTAATACGACCGGATCATAATTATCGTCTTAAGGAGTGACTGGCGTGGATTTTGTCAAAAAGCATAGCTTCAAAATTGCAGTACTTGCGCTTTGCGCAGCAATGGGAATTTATTTATTTATTACGTACGGCATGCCGGAGAAGCAGACTCTTCCAATCGAAAAGGCTGCGCCAGCGTTTGAGCTGACGGATCTGGATGATCAGAAGGTAACGCTTGCTTCAACAAATGGGAAGGCGCGAATTGTATATTTCTATTTCGCAAATTGTCCAGATGTTTGTCCGCCAACAACCTTCTTGCTGTCGCAAGTACAGGAGCAGCTTAAAGAGGAAAACAAGCTCGGCACTAAAGCAGAGCTCATCTCCATTACGTTTGATCCAGTACGGGATACACCTGAAGTCATTCGTGATTTTGCAAAGCGGAATTTTGCTGATCTTAATGGTTGGCGTTTCCTGCGGGGCGATGAGTCAAACACGATGCAAATTGCTAGAGATTTTGGCATTGGCGTCATTAAAAATGAGGATGGCTCCTTCTCTCACTCCAATGTCATTACGATTGTGGATAAGGACGGTCAAATTCGCAAATGGATTGATGGCAGCAAAGAAGATTTGACGGCTGAGGAAATCGTAAATCAATTAAACAAGGTGCTTTAAAATTCATCTTTGCTCCAAATAGAAGCGGGACTCTGCGCAGGGTACAGGATATGCGCATCGAGGCCCGCTTTTTCTAATTGCTCAATTAAATATTCCTCTGGCGTATGCTCAACGCCTGAATAACCTCTGCGGGTATAAATATGCTCAGCATCTGGAAATACGTCGCGCAATAAGAAGCGAATCCGTTTTCCAGAGGAATCATTGTCGGTGAAAATATAAGCTTGGCTTTTGCCAATTTGTTTCTTAAGCTTGTCCAATTGCTCCGAACCGGGAGTGCCGAAGGTGCAGAAAATCGGTACATCCGGGTGAAGGACGCGCTTAAGTCTTGCCTTGTCATTTTTTCCTTCTACGATAATGGCTATATCCATGGAACTCACCTCGCGTAGTGAATGTAGAGCAGGGTCATGAAGCATATGTATAGTTTACCACCAAAAATCGATTTTACCGAGATTGGGAATGATTGGTTCTTTCGTTTGAAAATGAATAAACGGTCTGCAGTTTGCAGACCGTTTATTATTTTAAGACTAGAGACAAGTGCAAGCTATGATTACGAGCAGGATAAACAATACAAGGATAATGCCAAGGTTTGAGAAACCGCCGTGGCCATAACCACGATTTTCTGAACTTACATTTGCAGACATATATGGGGTCACCTCGTTTCCGTAGTGTTAGAAGGATGAATGCAAACAGCTGAGCTTAGCTGTTCTAACTAGTCACCTGTCATAGTACAGCATATGACATGATGGGGAATTAGCCCTGTGCATTTACCTATGCCTACGAAAAATGGGTGCGGGAAGAAAGTGAACGGGAAATTCGCAGCGGGAGCAGAGCGACTGCTATCATCAATGCAATAAACGCTATGTAGTAAGGTGATATATAGTTGCGAAGCTGTCCTGCCGCCATCGGTCCGATAAACGCACCGATGGAGAAGGCGATGGATAATACGGAAAAAGTACGGCCGTAACGTGCTCCGCCGCTAAGCTCAATTAATAAGGTGGACAGCGCGGGCAAAATGACTCCTTTCGCCATACCGACAAAGAGCAGCATCAATGTTAGAGGTGCCGGTATATCGGATGCAATGCCAAAGTAAATAATGGCAAGAATGAGCGAGCCCCACAACGTTCGCAGATACGCGGATACGCGGTTCAGAAACAGCATGCTTAATGTGACGAGTGCGCCGATACTGATAACGGAAAATAAAAGTCCGGTCGTCATCATCGCTTCCTGCGTTTTGGCAAGCAGCGGCAGCTCGAACGATAGGATACCCTGCGCGCAGCTTATTGCAACAGGCAGCAGGTAGACGAGCCAAGGAATTGGCACTGCAGGTTCAAGCGGGAGCTTCGTTTTCTTTTTCCCGTCGTTGCCCTCAGCTTCCGTTTGCTCTACCTTCTGGCGAACTTCTTTAATAAAGAACAGAGCGCAGACAGATGTTACGATCAGAACCCATCCAAGCAGCGTAAAAGCGGTTGAAAATCCAATTTTTGCAACGAGATACGCTCCTGCTGCTGGAGAGACGACTGATGCTAGTGTATGAACTAGTCCATTGCCGGCCATAAGCTTTCCTTGCTCCGTTCGATCGCTTGTTATTCTTGCGAGCAGGGACAAGCAAGCCGGAGACAGAAATGCAAGCACAAAACCGCTGATGGAGCGGAGCGTGAGGAGCTGCCAAGGATTAGTTACATGCGATTGAAACAGGAGAACAATGCCGGCTGCCATAAGACTGAACACGATAAACAATCTGCTGCCATAACGGTCAACGCCAAAGCCTGCAATGAGATTTCCAGGCAAATGCGTAATGGAGTACATGCCCATCATGAGTCCGATGAAGGAAGGCGCTGCACCTAAAGAGATGGCAAAAGGTGTTAAAATGGGGTATTGCGCATGCAAATCAAAAAAGGCGATAAACAAAAATAAGTACAGCCAAACCGCGGTTTTCACAGAGCTGACCCTCCTTGCCAATTACATTCTTATATACTTGTACGTCTAATTGGGACAGGATATGTCTGCATAAAAAGGAAACGAGCGTTTACGCCCTATATTCCGTAGGTTATAATATTTTGTAATGGGATTTTGTACGAGGTATAATGGAGGGGATCGCAATTGGATTTTTTGAATTTTTCGACCTATGATTGGGACACTTGGACAGCTTTTCTTAAAGAACATTGGCTTGTGCTTGTTATTGCGCTTATCTTACTATTAATTATTATCCGCATCGTGAAAACTGTAGTTAAATGGGCACTTGTGGTGGCAATCGTGCTTGGTATTGTCGTATATAGCGGCTACACCATGGATGATTTGAAAGAGATTGGCACTAAGGTTGCAGATACAGTGAAACAGGAAGCCGTTAATGCAATGGTAGGCGAAGCAAAGGATGCTACTTTCGTGAATAACGGGGATGGAACCTTTACAGTGAAAACTAAAAATGTAGAGCTTACCGGAGAGCCGGGTGCCAATGAGGTTGCCATTTCATTCCGCGGAACGGCGCTCGGCAAGTGGGAGCTCGATAGTACGATACAAACCTTCATCGACCAAGCGAAGCAGAACGGGTAATGCCGATGACAAGCTGGGATCAATTATTTAGAGAGCCGGAGCCCATTGCTATCATTGTGCTTCTATTGCTAATTGGCTCTCTTATACAGGGGATGAGGAGAGGCGCATCGGGATCTGCGAGGCGTCTTTTCTTTTTTGTTTGGGAAGGTTTAGCAGTTATCGTATGTTTGATACTGGCAGCACAGCTTACGAATACATTGTCACCAGCTGTAGCGAAATGGTTGACTAGCAAGGTGAAGGTGCCTCTTCATGACCTCAGCGGGGTGGAGCAAGCATGGTACACGCTGCTTACGAGTTTGAGGGATTTTGCATTGCTGCGCTATGGAGTCTTGTTCCTGCTCAGTTATTTACTGCTGCGGGCATTGGCAGCTTTAATTGAGCCTTTGCTGGAAAGAGCAGTAGAAGGCGTTCTGAGGAGCGGCAAGGAAGAACCTATGGCTCACTTGCAAGGCAGGCGAAGTACTAGCCGTGCCATAGGGGCTTTAATTGGTGCTGCTCACGGAGCGGGTCGTTCATTTGTATTCGTCGTTCTTTTATTCGTTTATGTGTCCCTTGTGCCAAATGGCTGGTATGTCGACAAAATTTCCGAATCGATGGTTTATACCAAAGCGGCTTCGTGGCTGAGTCCAGTTGCCGGAGACGTTCTAGCAGGGCAAGGACCCGTGCTCGCCCAAGCGGTTGAAGCGCAGTTCAAACAAATTTTACAACGAAAATATGAGATTATTGATTACGCCATCCCAGCTGAAATTGAGAAAGCTGCTATTTATGTGACCAAGGATGCGCAAACGAATGAGGATAAGGCGAGAAAGCTATATGACTTTCTTGGAACAAGAATTGCTTACGATTGGGACAAAGCTCGGAATTATGAAGAGCAGGGAATTTGGAAGGAACAGACACCTCCCGAAACATTTGATACGCGCAAAGGCGTATGTATAGATATAGCTCGTTTATATGCTGTAATGGCTAGGTCGGCAGGTCTAGAGGTACGGGTTGTAACTGGAATGGGAGCTAACGGCAAGGGAGGCTTCGGTCCGCATGCTTGGAATGAGGTGCGAATCAGCGAAGGGGAAAATGGCTGGATTCCACTGGATGCTACTTGGGCAAATACCGGGAATTGGTTTAATCCGCCGGCATTTGACGATACTCACATACGTGATGCATAGCTCAAAATGAGAAGGTTATGAGGTGATTAGACATGCAAGATGATCCGCAGAAACGGGAAATTATAAATCGACGTCATTTTTCGTTTCGATTGAACTTATTTTTCTTTATTACGTTCGCATTGTTTAGTGTTTTGATTGTAAGGCTAGCCATTTTACAGTTTGTAGAAGGGCCGACGCTGAGTGCTGAAGGGATCGGCAAAAGTACACGCAGCGTGAAGATTCCGCCGATAAGGGGCAATATTTACGACGCTACGGGTCATGCAATTGCGTATTCGACTTCGACCCAGTCCATCTATTTTACGATTCAGCCTGAGCTTAAGCTGGAGAAAGCGACTGCAAGTGCAAAAGAGATGGCACAGAAGCTTTTTGAAATATTTTCGAAGTATGGAGATCCTGCTAAAGCGATGACGGTTGACGATATTATTCGCCAGATGGATCTTGATTTTAAGCGAAATAACATCTCGACCCCGCGGCGGATTAAATCCGGCCTCACCAATAAAGAAGTTGCCTATTTCATGGAAAATCGCACGGCGTTCAAAGGTGTAGATATCATGGAGGAAAGCGTACGGAACTATGATACAGATTCGATTTCGGTGCAGCTTGTTGGGTATTTGAAAAAATTTAATACCGTTCGAGAAAACGTTGACTTCTACAAGGAAAAGACGACAGAGGAAGATCCTACGCTGAGATACTTGGATGAAGAGGACGTTGGCTTCGACGGTCTTGAGCGAATGTATCAGGACGTGCTGCGCGGCAAAAATGGTTTGAAAACCTACCCCGTTAACAATGCGGAACGTATTATCGGCCCTATGGAAATAACGAACCCTACAAAGGGGTCGGATCTTTATTTAACGATTAACAAAAACGTGCAGTTAACGACGGAAACAGCCATTATGGATCAGCTCAAAAAAATATCAACGTCTACAAACAAATATGAGCGTGCCAAATATGCTCAAACCGGATTCGCAGTAGCGATGGAAGTAGATACGGGCAAAGTCGTGGCGATGGCGAGCATGCCGGATTATGATCCTAATATTTGGTCAGGCGGCCGTATTAGCAAAGAGGATTACGAGAACTTCCAAAATATCTTATCGAACGGTACGATTCGAACGGTCTATGGCAAGTATTCCGAAGAGGAGCGCAATCAACATCCATCTTCCATCCTGCCGCTCGGCTCGACAATGAAGCCGTTATCCGTATTAGTCGGACTGAATGAGAAATTGTTTAAGACGACAGATACCTATAATGATACTGGGAGATTCTCGTATGGTAGAGCAGGGTACGAGACATATATCCGTAACTCCCAATTCAAATCGTTTGGCTACATTGATGGAGCCAAAGGCATTCAGCATTCTTCCAATACGTTTATGGCAGCTATGATTGGCGATAGGCTTTATAGAAGAGACCCGCAAAAAGGCGTGGAAATTTGGGACGAATACATGAAGCAATTCGGTCTTGGCGTCCTGACGGAAAGCGGCTTGCCTAACGAAACGAAGGGCGTTATTGAGTACTTTAACGAGGCTAAAAATGCGAGTTCGCAATCTGCGCTCGTTCAAGCCTCCTTCGGTCAGCAAGGGCGTTATACGACGTTGCAGCTCGCGCAATATACTGCAATGCTTGCCAATCGCGGCAAACGAATGAAGCCGCAATTTGTAAATGAGATTAAAGATGCAGACGGAAATATTATTCAAGGCTATACGCCTGTTATTTTGAATGAAGTAAATTACCCGATTGAATATTGGAAAGAAATTGAGCTAGGCATGTCGAAGGTTAGCTCGCAAGGCTTTGAAGGTGTGGATTACACCTATAACCGTAAGACAGGTACGTCAGAGCAACAAGTAAAAGGCCGGACTGCAGAAAATGCGGTATTTATCGCCTATGCGCCTGCCGATAAGCCGAAGCTTGCTGTAGCTGTTGTAGTACCTGATGGCGGGTTCGGGGGTTACGGCGCTTCTCCAATCGCTCGTAAGATTTTTGATGCTTATGACGAGGAAATTGGTTTGTACGGCGTACCGAAAAAGAAGGCACCAGCCACAAATGATGCTGCGAATAATGCGGCGGATGGTGCTGATGCAGGAACTGAAACAGGAACAGGAACAAACGAATAGTGGTCTAAAAATTCAAAAAGGCAGGTCGGAGCATCAGCTCCGATCTGCCTTTTTTGCTGTGTAAATCGCCCATTTTAAAATAAATGTTGCACTAGTGAAACATTTTTGTGTATTATTAAAAAAAAGGCACTAGGCAAACTAAGATTCATAAGGGCAAACTTTAGAGCATATAAAAAATGATAGGGATGGAGGAGGCAGCACAATGCGTAAAACGTACAAAACAAATTCTGCTCTTCGGAGATTTATTATGGTTATCGCTTTTTTGGCGATGACGGCAATGGTAACCTCAGCTTGCGGGCAGCAAGGAACGAGCGATGGGAAATTGAAAATTACGACAACAACAGGAATGATCACGGACGTCGTGCAGCAGGTAGGCGGCGAGTATGTCGATGTTAGCGGATTGATGGGGGCAGGAATTGACCCCCATTTATACAAGGCATCTCAAGGAGACGTGCGGAAGCTGGATAATGCGGACATTATTTTTTATAACGGCTTGCACTTAGAGGGCAAGATGGGCGAGATGTTCGAGAAATTGGAGAAGCGCAAGCCGACGGTAGCCGTCTCCAAATATTTGACGGAAGATCAGCTACACTCTGCCCCAGGGCAAGGGGCTGGCATGCATGATCCGCATATTTGGTTCAATGTGAAGCTTTGGATTTCTACAACAGAGGTGATCCGCGACACGCTGATGGAGAAGGATGCGGTCCATGCGGAGTACTACAAAGAGCATGCAGCAGCCTACATCAAGCAGCTGGAGGAGCTGGACAATTATGCGAGAGAGCAAATTGCACTTATTCCAGAGGCAGACCGCATTTTAGTAACAGCACACGATGCATTTGGATATTTTGGCGAAGCGTATGGTCTAACTGTCACGGGTTTGCAAGGTATGAATACGATGTCGGAGTACGGCTCAAAGGATGTTAGCAAGCTGCGCGACTACTTAGTGGAGAAAAAAATAAAAGCTGTATTTATCGAATCCAGCGTTCCGAAAAAATCAATTGAATCGGTCATAGAAGGGGCAAGAAGCTTAGGCCATGAGGTGAAAATTGGCGGAGAGCTTTACTCCGACGCAATGGGAGATGCCGGTACGTTTGAAGGGACTTATATCGGAATGGTGAAGCATAACGTGGATACGATTGCAGCCGCTTTGAAATAGCACATAAAAAAGGCAAGGAAAGTGAGTGATAAAAATGAACCATTCCACAACAGCAGCCAAGCAAAATACGAAACAAATTGCACCGCTTACGATTAAGGGACTAAGCGTTGCTTATCAGAAGAAGCCAGTGCTTCGGAACGTATCGTTTGAAGTAAGCGAGGGTGAGCTCGTCGGGGTAATCGGACCCAATGGCGCAGGTAAATCGACACTGATGAAGGCGGCTCTTGGCCTCATACCGAGTATTGGCGGAGAAGTGTTAGTATACGGCAAGTCTTATAAGCAGCAGCGGAAAATGATCGGTTATGTCCCGCAGCGAGAATCGGTGGATTGGGATTTTCCAACGAATGCGCTTGATGTTGTACTTATGGGCCGTTATGGCCATTTAGGCTGGTTCCGCCGCCCAAGCGCGAAGGATAAGGCGATTGCGCTGGAGTGCCTGAACAAGGTTGGCATGGCCGATTATGCGGGCAGGCAAATCAGTCAGCTCTCTGGCGGACAGCAGCAGCGCGTGTTTCTAGCGCGTGCACTGGCGCAGGACGCGAAGCTGTACTTTATGGATGAACCATTTGCAGGCGTGGATGCAGCGACAGAGAAAGCCATTATCACATTGCTGCAAGAGCTGAAGCTGCAAGGGAAAACGGTCATCGTTGTCCATCATGATCTAGCGACTGTGCAAGATTATTTCGACTCGGTACTGCTTCTGAATGTAGAGCTTCAAGCATTCGGCAAAACAGAACAAACCTTTACGCAGGAGAAATTACAGCGTACTTACGGCGGCAGACTGGCGTTTCTTGATCGCAGCATGCAGTCTCCGTCACGTTTTGACGGAAAGGGTGAGTAATTCATGGATAAAATATGGTCGATGCTGACCGATCCGAATATGCAATGGATTTTTCTAGGCTGTACGCTGCTTGGCTTAAGCAGCGGTGTGATCGGCTGCTTCTCGTATCTTAGGAAACAAAGCTTAATGGGCGATACGTTAGCCCATGCGGCATTGCCAGGCATATGCATTGCATTCATGCTTACTGGCGTTAAATCGATAGGACTGTTTCTCATAGGAGCAGGCATATCTGGTCTTATCGCAACGTTCGGTATTGGATATATTACCCGTAACTCTAAGCTTAAACAGGATGCAGCGATGGGAATCGTCTTGTCAGGATTTTTTGGCCTTGGTATCGTGTTGCTTACACTCATCCAGCATGGCAGCTATGGCAATCAAGCCGGATTGGATAAATTCCTGTTTGGGCAGGCGGCCTCCATGATTGCATCTGACGTTATTACGATGACGGTCGTATGTGTGTCTCTTATAACGGTTTGCACGCTGCTCTTTAAACAGTTTAAAATTATTTCCTTTGATCCCGGGTTTGCTAGAGGCATCGGTTATCCCGTAGCCTTTCTTGAGCAGCTGCTCATGCTTCTAATCGTCGTTGCTGTGGTAGCAGGCATTCAAGCGGTAGGTGTCGTACTTGTAGCTGCGCTGCTTATTACACCGGCCGTATCGGCTAGATACTGGACGGATCGCCTTGGGCTCATGGTTGTATTGTCAGGCATATTCGGTGCAGTCAGCGGTGCGGCAGGCACTTGGATTAGCGCATCGGTGTCTAACTTGCCAACAGGACCCGTTACGGTGCTGGCAGCAACCTTACTCTTCTGCATTTCCATTCTATTTGGTCCACAGCGCGGATTGCTTGCAAAAAGACTGGTGCGCCAAAGAGTGAAGCAAAGCTATAATCGTGACTCCGAAATGCTGCTTGAGGGCAAAGTGAAGAAGGAGGCGGCATTATGAGCGACTTCTGGATCTTGCTTACAGGTGCTCTAGTAGCAAGCTGCTGCGGTATTCTAGGTGTATTTCTTGTTTTGCGCAAAATGGCGATGATCGGCGATGCCATTAGCCACTCCGTCATGCCCGGTATCGTTATCGCGTTTCTACTCAGCGGCTCGCGCGATTCTCTGCTAATGATGTTCGCAGCACTATTATGCGGATTGCTGACGACCTTTCTTATTCAAATGTTTCAGCAAAGCGGCATTCAATCCGATGCCTCGATCGGTGTTGTCTTTACAGCATTATTCGCCATTGGCGTCGTTCTCGTAAGCTTGTATGCTCGTCAGGTGCATTTGGACCAGGATGCGATTTTGTACGGTGAGATTGCGTATGTGCACTGGAATATTTGGGAGCTTGGCGGCGTAAATATGGGCCCGAAAGCGGTATGGCTGCTCGGTACAACGCTGCTGATCATAACGTCAGTTATCGTTTTGTTCTATAAACAATTCAAGTTATGCGCGTTTGATCCCGCCCTTGCGGCTGCAATCGGCATACCTGTAGCTATCTTTCATTATTTATTAATGGGTCTTGTCTCGATGGCTACTGTCAGTTCCTTTGAAAGCGTAGGAGCCATACTCGTTGTAGGACTGCTGATTATCCCGGCGTCTACCGCTTATTTACTGACAGATCGGCTCGGCCTGATGATCGTTTTGAGTGTGGCAGCCGGCGTAGCAAGCACATTCATCGGGTATGGTGCAGCTGTTTTATTAGATGCTTCAATTGCTGGATGTATGGTCTGCGCAGCGGCATTGCTGTTCGTTATCGCTTTTTTGTTCTCGCCATCACATGGCATTGTAATCAAGAAACTGCGTCTAAGAAAGTTAGCATAATCATTGCGAAAAGCATCCTTAATGGATGCTTTTTTCATATTTATTTCAAAAAAAGGTGTATAACTGCAACTTTTATCCAAAAAGAATCGTAATATAATTGGTACATATTAGGAGGAAACTGAAGAGGAGAGAAAATTGAAAATGAAAGTGTTGTCAAAATTCGTCATACCGCTAGTTGTTTTTACATTATTGGTAACGGGTTGCAGCTTTGGGGGCAAAAACGAACAAAAAGAAAATGAGCAATCTACACTGAAAATTATGTATTACGATGAAGGTTCTTTCTTTCAGGAGTATGGCATGGTGTTCTCGGCATTATATCCAAATATCGAAATTCAAGTCGTAGAAAATAGGAAAATGTACCAAGGCGACAACAAGGATATGGATGCTGCACTCGACAAGTTTATTACAGAGGAGCAGCCGGATATTTTGATGCTTGATACTGATCAATACAAAAAGCTGGCACTCGACGGCAAACTTTATGATCTTGATCCGGTTATGGAGAAGGAAAAGTATAATACAGAGGGCTTGATTCCCGGCATGCTTGATTATTTGAGAGAAAATGGCGGCGGACAGGTTTTTGGTATGACGCCAAGCTTCTATAGTCAGGTTATGTTCTACAACAAGGATTTATTTGAGAAGTACCAAATCGAGCCGCCAACCAATCGCATGAGTTGGGACCAGACGATACAATTGGCACGCCGCTTCCCTACTGATGGTGACAAAAAGGAACGCGTATACGGGCTGAAAATGGGCTACAGCGAAGATTTATTTGAAATGGCAAGCATTCTTGCTAATTCAGAAAACGTTAATTATGTGAATGCTTCGCAAAAACAAATGACGATAAACACAGATTCATGGAAAAATGCATTTAAGCAAGCAATTGATGCATTGGATTCGAACGCGCTTTATTTTGATAGCATGCGCAACCAAGGTGGCGACGAACCGATGGCGCAATCCTATGAGGACTATTTGTTAAGTGATCCCTTCATAGCGGGCCGATTGGCGATGACGATGGGCGATATTAATTTTATCAATCAAATCAAGCAAGCGGCTGAAAATGAAAAAGTAAAAGATAAGATTGTGAAAAACTGGGATATTGTAACTGTTCCGGTTGGACAACAAAATCCGGATCAATCAAGCATGATGTCTTTTAACAACATTTTCTCCATTCGCTCGGAATCACCGAGTAAGGACGCTGCTTGGAAATTCCTTAGCTATGTAACGAGTGAGGACTTTGCAAGAGTCAAGTCGAAGTCGAACAATTATAATGGCTTGCCTGTCCGCACTAAATATATTACGGATACAGAAGGACATAATTTTGCGGCATTTTATGATTTGAAGCCAAGTACATTTAATAGCTACAAGGATTTTGACAAGCTGCCGGAAAGCTTCTGGGGAGAATTTAGAGGGGCAGCCAGTCAAGAGCTTGAAAAAGTGAAGAAAAAGGAACAGGAACTGGATGCGGCGCTTGATATTTTGCAGGTGAAAGGCCAAGAAATGCTGTTGAAGGAAGATCCTGTACCTACTGAAGGTGCTGAAGGAGCTGGAACTTCGGAAAGCAGTGGATCTGTTACTACCATTGAAACAACGGAGTAAGATAAGAGATGGGGAGCATGCTTACGCAAATTAGCGGAGGCTGCTCCTTTTTTCTGAGCAAGTATGATGAATTCGTGTTTTTTAGAGTGACTTTCATTTGGAATCTGTCGTAAATGTGCTAAAATAATTTACTAGTTAGGTACAACAACGATACGGCATTTACGAGGAGGCACAATATTGGGATATTATAAATTGCTTGCGCTTGATATGGACGGGACATTGCTAAATGAACAGAGTGAAATTAGTACAGAAAATGCAGAATGGATTCAAAAAGCACTTGATGCTGGCGTTATTGTCAGCTTCTCAACGGGCAGAGGCTTTCGCAGTGCATTGCCTTACGCTGAGCAATTGAAGCTGGAAACACCTATGATCACAGTAAACGGCAGTGAGATTTGGCATCGTCCGCATGTGCTTCATAAACGTACTCATCTAAGCCATGTTTACGTGCA
Organism: Paenibacillus sp. MCAF9; assembly: GCF_052114265.1. Classification (NCBI taxonomy): domain Bacteria; kingdom Bacillati; phylum Bacillota; class Bacilli; order Caryophanales; family Paenibacillaceae; genus Paenibacillus; species Paenibacillus sp. MCAF9. The sequence continues at coordinate 128,205 of NZ_JBFREL010000003.1, read as the reverse complement.
AAGGCTGCATGAGCTTGCTCTGGCACATGGCGAGCCGTGGTTCTGGGCGTATACAGCTGATGAAATTTACAATAAAGAGAAATGGATTACACCTGCTGATGATTATGCATCACATCACTGGTTGAAATTCGGCTATTACACAGAGGATGACAGCATAAGAGAGAAGCTGCTCGCTGAAGTACAAAGCTGGGGAGCGCTTGAGATTACGAATTCCTCACCGTTTAATTTGGAGCTTAATCCGCTCGGCGTTTCAAAGGCAAGCGCGCTTCAAGAGCTATGCGGCTTGCTTAACATCGAGATGTCGCAAGTCATTGCTGTTGGCGATAGCTTGAACGATATTGCGGCGATTCGCGAAGCTGGGTTAGGCGTAGCGATGGGCAATGCGCAGGAAACAGTCAAGGAAGCTGCAGACTTCATTACTTTTACGAATAATGAGCATGGAGTTGCAGAAGTGATTAGACGTTACCTTCTGAAGGGATGAGAAAGGTATGGATATTTTAGGCTGGACGTTAGTTATTCTATTATTTGTAGTAGGGATGGCAGGGGCTATTTATCCGATTCTTCCGGGAGCTCTTGCCATTTATGGGGCATTTTTTGTTTATGGCTTATTTTTCTCGTTTAGTGAATTTGGTTTTTGGTTCTGGTTTATTCAGACGGTAACTTTAATCGTGCTGTTTGTCGCCGATTATGCGGTTAGCGCCTGGGGCGTCAAACGATTTGGAGGCTCGCGAGCCTCAGTGATCGGCAGTACAATTGGTCTTATCTTTGGTCCTTTCGTTATCCCAGCACTTGGCCTTATTATCGGTCCTTTTGTGGGTGCCGTCATTGGTGAGATGATTATCGGAACACGTTTTGACAAATCGCTGAAGGTTGGTTTAGGTTCAGTTGTAGGATTGTTTTCAAGCGTAGTCGTGAAGGTAATTTTACAGCTGGCGATGATCGTGGTGTTTGTCCTATGGCTCGTCTTTTAATGAAATGAAATGAATAAAAGGTGGATAGCTCAATGATTAAAGTAACCGTATGGAATGAGTTTTTGCATGAGAAGATTCATGAGGAAGTCAAAAATGTATATCCAGATGGCATTCATCAAGCTTTAGCCAAAGGAATCGCAAGTGGAGATATCGAAGTGGCGACAGCAACGCTTGAGGAGCCTGAGCATGGCCTTACAGAGGAGCGTCTAGCCAATACGGATGTTCTAATCTGGTGGGGACATATGGGGCATGACCAGGTGGATGAGGTCATTGTAGACCGTGTGCAGCAGCGTGTACTCGCAGGCATGGGCTTAATCGTGCTCCACTCGGGTCACTTCTCAAAAATTTTCAAGAAGCTGATGGGCACAGGCTGTGATCTGAAATGGCGCGAAGCAGGCGAGAAGGAAAGAATTTGGGTCGTAAATCCAGCGCATCCGATAGCAGCCGGCTTGCCGGAATACATTACGCTGGAGCATGAGGAAATGTATGGTGAGCATTTTGATATCCCGGCGCCGGATGAGCTTGTATTTGTGAGCTGGTTTGAAGGCGGCGAGGTGTTCCGCAGCGGCTGTACCTTTAACCGCGGCCAAGGCAAAATCTTTTACTTCCGTCCGGGGCATGAGACTTATCCAACCTACTATAACCCGCAAGTGCTGCAAGTGATTCAAAATGGTGTGCGCTGGGCTTCTCCATCTCATGCAGCAGTGCCTGTACGCGGCAATCATCAGCCGCTGGAGCCCATTGGAAATAAAGGATAGGGAGACTTTGACAGACCATTATGCTAAAAAAAGACTCATTAATTAAAGGCACAATTATACTGGCAGCCGCAGCGCTGGTCGTCCGGTTTCTCGGCTTGTTCCAGCGGATTCCGCTCGAATACATGCTGGGAGCTGCCGGACAAGCGGCATTCAACTCAGCGAATACGATTTACTTATTACTGCTAACGATTGCGACGGGCGGCATACCGCTATCGATTAGTCGAATGATTTCACAGCGCTATGCGCTTGGCCGGCCCGATGAAGCCAAACGAATTTATCGAGCGGCATTAATGTTTGGAGCAGTGACAGGGATATTGCTTGCCACTGCGATGTTTGTTTTTGCACCTGCTTATGAACGGTTCTCGAAGGTGCCGGATGCAGCTTTATCGCTGCAAGCTATAGCGCCTGCGCTGCTGCTATTTCCTATTATTGCGATGATGCGAGGTTACTTCCAAGGCCGGCAGATCATGTCCGCAGGCGGTATTTCTCAAATCATGGAACAAATTTTGCGGCTCATCGGTGGAATTGGACTAGCCCTGATCGTTCTCGGCTGGGGCTGGGGAGATAAGTACGGCGCTGCAGCTATTGCGTTTGGTTCTGTGCTCGGAAGTATTGGTGCATTTTCGGTTATGATGTGGTTTTGGCGTAAGCTGAAAAAACAAGATCAATCGGAGCATGCCAAATCTGCTACTAATGTGAAGGATAAGTCGGTAAAGACAAGCTCCAACCTGCCTTATCGGACCATTTATAAAGAAATATTCGGCACTTCCATTCCTGCTGTCGTAACGGCGATGACGGTACAGCTTTTGTACTTTTTTGATATAACGATATTTATGCGATTGACGGAATCCTTTTATAATGAAAATTCAGCAACAAAAGCGTTGGCGGATTACTCCACGAAGGCGATGGGGATAGCAGGCATACCTCCGATTCTTGCGATTGCTCTCGGCGCTTCGATTATTCCGATCATTTCCTCGGCATTTGCCTTGAATAATATGAAGGAAGTACAGCGTCAATCCTCGCTCGTCATGCGGATTGTGTTGTTTACAGGCGTACCGGTTGCGCTGCTGCTGGCAGTAGCCTCTTATTCCGTAACTGGACTGTTATTTACGACACCAAGCGGAAGCGGGACGGTAGCGATGCTTACAGCCGGAGCGATCTTCCAAATTACAATGATGATTTCTAATTCGATCCTATACGGACTCAACAAACCTAAGCTGCCGATGAACCATACATTTATTGGTTTGGCGCTTAAAGTGGTGTTCAGTCTGGCGCTTGCTCCTTTGCTTGGCGTATACGGATTTATTATTGGATCTACGATTTGTTTCGTTGTCATAACGTATTTGAACTTAAGAAGCATTAACAAGGACGTTAACTTGAACGTGCTAGGCGGCAAATGGATTGCCTATTTGATCGCAATTGCTGTACCTGCACTCGCTGGCTGGGGAGCTGAGTACGGGGTGCTGGCTATTACGGGAGCATGGGCAGATAAGCTTTCCTATTTCTTGGCAGCTGCTGTTGCATCTGTTGTTGTAGGCTCACTTTATCTCATATTGCTCGCTGCGCTTCGCGTTATCACACCAGAGGATGTGCGCTCGTTCCCAGGGCCGCTCCGCAAAATACTCGGGATTGTTTTAAAGCCATTTTACAAAAAAGCGGTATAATCATAAGTTTTCATGGAAGAAAGGACACAGCCCTTATAGGGGATGTGTCCTTTTTTTCGTTAGAGCTCCCTTACTGCTTCGAAAACTTTGAAAAACTTAAACATTCATTAAGCTAATGTTAAGAAATAGCAGAGAGAATTAGTAAGTTTTTTCCTCTAGACTATATATCAGTAGGATATGGATACACACTAGGGATAAGCGGAGAGGGAGAGAAACGAAAGATGAAAGCATGGTCGAGGTTTGTTTTATCAGTCGTTGTTTTGGCATTAGTGGCAACTGGCTGCAGCTTTGGAAGTGACAATAAGGACAGTAATAAAATGAAGCAGTCGTCACTGAAGGTCATGTATTACGATGAAGGCATGTTCTTTCAAGATTATGGCATGGTGTTCTCGGCATTATATCCGAATGTTGAAATTGAAGTCATTAGCAATCAGTCGATGTATAGTGAAGAAAATACAGACTACGATACTGCGTTTAACAAATTTATAGAAGAAAAACAGCCTGATATTTTAATGCTGGATGCAGAGAGGTACCAAAAGCTGTCACAAGAAGGCAAGCTTTATGATCTCGATGCTGTTATGGAAAAGGAAAAGTACGAAACCGAGGGATTGATTCCCGGTATGCTTGACTATTTGAAAGAGCAGGGCGGCGGCAAAGTATACGGTTTAGCGCCTAGCTTCTACAGCCAAGTTATTTACTACAACAAGGATTTATTTGAAAAATACAAAATTGAGCTTCCGCGAAGCCGAATGAGCTGGAATGAAACGATACAATTGGCGAGGCGTTTCCCTACGGACGGTGATAGGAAGGAGCGGGTATACGGTTTAAAGATGGGATATCGCGAGGAGCTGTTTGATTTGGCCATCATGCTGGCAGAGTCTGAAAAAGTTAGCTATGTGAATGCTGGGCAAAAGCAAATGACCATACATACGGATTCGTGGAAAAATGTATTTCAGCAGGCGCTGGATGCAGTAGAATCAAACGCGCTTTATTTTGAAAGTATGAGCAGCCAATCGGGAGCGATGTCACAGTCCTATGAGGACTACCTGTTATCAGATCCTTTCTTGTCCGGTCGTTTGGCGATGACGATTCAAGACGTTGGTTACACGAATCAAATCAAGCAGGCAAGCGACTATCCAAGCCTGAAAGATAAGATCGTAAAAAATTGGGACATTGTGACTGCTCCAATCGGACAGCAAAGTCCAGATGAATCGAGTATGATGTCATTTAATAATCTGTTTGCAATTCGAGCAGACTCTCCAAACAAGGAGGTCGCATGGGATTTTCTCAAGTATGTGACAAGCGATGATTATGCAAGAGTAAAATCCAAGTCGAACAACTACAATGGTTTGCCGGTTCGAACCAAATATATTACGGATGTTGAAGGGCATAATTATGCTGCATTCTATGAACTAAAGCCAAGCGCTTTTAATGGCTACAAAAATTTTGACAAGCTGCCTGACACCTTCTATGGGGAATTCGCAACGGCGGTTAAGGAAGAGATTAAAAAGGTGAAGGAAGACACACAGGATTTAAACGCGGCACTTAGTATATTGCAGGTTAAAGGCCAAGAAATGCTTGCTAAAGAAGATGCTGCACGGCCGAATGACGCAGTTAAAGGTGAAAACAGCGAAGCATCATCCAAAACGGAGTAAGGAATCAAACATAAAGGGGAGCTTGCTTACGCCTTCAAGCGAAGTCTGCTCCTTTTTTTATTTGCGGCGCCACTCTTTAACATATATAAATGAACCGATGGATACAGATCATGTTATATTTAATGAGTAGCACACCGCAGGAGGGAGTACAGAGAGATGAATAGAGAAACGATACTTATGGTAGATGATGAGAAGGAAATATTAAGCCTAATGGAAATTTATTTTAAAAATGAAGGATTTACGATGCTAAAGGCATCCAATGGGCTTGAAGCGCTGGAGAAGCTTAATACGCATAAGGTGGATCTTATTATACTTGATGTGATGATGCCTGTTATGGACGGTCTTGAAGCATGCATGAAAATTCGGGAGCAAAACCATATTCCGATTATTATGCTGTCCGCCAAATCGCAGGATATTGATAAAATATCGGGTCTTAGCCTCGGGGCGGACGAATATGTCACGAAGCCATTCAGCCCGCTGGTACTGCTTGCCAGTGTCAAATCGCATATCCGCAGAGCGAAGCAATTTCATTCGAAAGCGAGTCATAATGACAATGAAATCATCATCGATGATCTTATTATAAATACAGCAACGCACACGGTAACCGTTGATCGGCAGGAAATTAAACTAACGCCTCGTGAATTTTCTATTCTTAACTTGCTGGCTGTCAATCGCGGTATTGTCCTCAGTATGGACAAAATATATGAGAACGCTTGGAACGAGCCTTTTATGGAATCCAAAAACACCGTTATGGTTCACATCCGTAAAATTCGAGAGAAAATTGAGAAGGATGCCCAAAATCCGAGATTTATCAAAACCGTTTGGGGAATAGGCTATAAAATGGATGCGCTATAGGCATCGTGTGAACCACGTCTTCCACCTGCCTATTTAGATGCAAACCTCGCAAATGAAGGTGCTGAAATGATGAAGAAAAAGAACAAATTCAACTTAAAGGCAGCTGCAGCAAGTTTAGGAGCAGCGGTGCTGTTTGCTGTGATTGGCTGGTTGCTGCTGTGGTTTATGTTAGATATAAACCCATACGGCAAGACAATCAAATGGGCAATTGAGAACATCGGATCAACGCCAATCGCAGCTGCTGCGGGTTTATTGATCTTTGTAATTTGCTACAGGAAGCTTGACCAGCGTGGGGAGAGTGATAAACCGAAAGGCTATAAGTTTTTCCGTACCATTCGTTTATCCTTTATCATTGCTTTCTTGCAAAGCTTAGGTCTTATGTTATGCTGCGTCATTGCAGGGCATTTGCTTGCCTATTTTCTTATACAATACACATCGTATAATCGTACATTAATTTGGATCGTAAACAATATTGGTTCTGCCCCTGTCATTGCTATTTTTGGATGTCTGCTTTTTCTAGCGTTATTTTTCTGGACAAGCAGGAACATGATTAACTATTTGAAGGAAATCCGATTTGGCCTGCAGCAGCTGGGTGCTGGGGAGCTTGATTATGTTATTCCTGTCAAAGCGTCGGATGAGCTTGGAGAAATTGCAAGCAGCATAAATGGACTAGGGAAGCAATTCAATCAGCTGCTGCAGGATGAGCGAAATGCCGAGAAATCAAAAAATGATTTAATTACGGGTGTATCTCATGATCTGCGCACACCGCTTACGTCCATTTTAGGATTCCTTGAGCTGATCGATCAGGATCGGTATCAGGATGAGGTAGAGCTCAGATACTTCGTTAACATCGCCTATGAGAAATCGAAGCATCTGAAACGATTGATCGATGATCTGTTTGAATACACAAAGCTAAACAACGGCATGCCGCTCGAGCTTGATGAACTAGACATTGTCGGCTTCGCACTTCAGCTTACGGAGGAGTTCGTTCCAAGCCTAGAGAAGGTCAAGATGACCTGCAATATTCAAACAAAGGAAAACACATTGTTCATTATGGCGGACGGGAATATGCTGGCGCGCGCCTTCGATAATTTAATGACGAACGCCATTCAATATGGCAGCTCAGGCAAAATTATCGATTTGCAGATCGAGAATATAGAGGATCGAGCTGTCATTCGAGTTATTAATTACGGCGAGCAGATTCCGGCACAGGATGTTCCTTTTATTTTTGACCGCTTCTACCGTGTTGACCGATCAAGATCTTCTGAATCGGGGTCTGGAGGAACGGGCCTTGGACTCGCGATTACTAAAAGTATTATCGAAGCGCAAAATGGACGAATATCGGTTAGCAGTTCCACTAAGGAAACGATATTCGAGATGAGCTTCCCGTTGGCGCATCTTGAAACTTAAGATTTCTTTAAGCATATGTTAAGCGGCTATAAACGCAGTCGATAAGATTTCTCCTCTACACTATCCATTAGTTGGGTAGTTGAGGGGGAAATCATAATGGATCAAAAGAAAAAAGCAGCGCTAGCAATCGTCATTGCTGTCGCTATGATGGTTGGATGGCTGCTGGCAGGATGTTCTAATGAGAACAAGGTAAACAGCGTTCAATTGATAGTAAATGGTACAAAGCTAGAGGGCGAGGCGCCTGCTATGATTCAAAACGACCGCTTGATGGTGTCGGCGCAATATTTGGAGCAAGCGTTTGACAAGCAGTTTGATTTATTCAATATGTCTTCTAGTAAAAAGAGTGTTTATTATTCAGAGCAGGTCGCCGTTCTTATGTATCATGATATCGCAATAAAACCTCAGTCTGATGGCATTATTGCTGTGGAGCGGTTTAAAAAACAAATGCAGCTTGTGAAGCAAACCGGCTTTCAAGTTATTACTATTGAACAATATATTAACTTCATGCAAGGAAAAGGCCATGTGCCGGACAACGCGCTGTTGATTACATTTGATGACGGCTATGAAAGCTTTTATAGGCTTGCTTATCCGATTCTGAAGGAATACGGTTATCCTGCTGTCAACTTTGTAATCGTCTCGTCGATCGATGACCGTTCGAAGCCGGGAACGCCAAAGCTGACTTGGGATCAGATGAGGGAAATGCAGCAAGCGGGAATGAGCTTTATGAGCCACACCTTTGATATGCATCGTTATGGAGCTGTGAACGAACACGGTAATGAAGCGCCTGTCATGTCCAAGCTTAATTATGATAAACAAAAGAAAAAGATGGAAACAAAGGCGGAGTACGTTGAACGGTTGAAAAAAGATTTGCTTAGGGCTGAGGATCGGCTGAAGAGTGAACTCGGCAATAAGGTGAGTGCACTTGCGTTTCCATATGGTGCTTATAATGAAGCTGTTTTGGAGCTTACAAAAGCGGTAGGTATACCTATTACGTTTACGACGAAAGAAGGCATTAACTCTAAGTTGCATCACAATGGTTTCCGAATCAATGGGGCAAGAGCAGGTGAAACCGAAGAAGAGCTTATGCATAAGCTGATGGGCAGTCGCTCTGCTAAACTGTTTATTGACGAGAAAGAGGTCCCTGACATCCATTTCTCCGAGAAATCCGGTACTGAGGTGCAAATGATTGTGTTGCGAGACATTGCAAATTATTATGACTGGAAAATCAATTGGCATCGTGAAACAAAGCAAGTGGAAATCCAAACAAAACAGTCGTAATGATTGCTTGTAAAAGGCTTGAAAATTCGACAAAACTAGTGCTTTCCATACATTTACAACAAATAGAGTCTCCTGTACAATGAGTAGAGTTTGTGAATAACAATAACCTGCTTATTGATGTTCGATAACAAAGGAGACGAGTGGATGAAATCATTTTTTGCAAGACCAAGCAAGCTATTGATTCTTTTATTAGCTTTAACACTTATTTTCGTTGCCGGTTGTCAAGCGGTTTCCAATCTTGATTTTAATACGGCGCTCAAAAACTCGCTTAAAGTTACTTCAAGTGAAAGCAAGCAATCGCTAGAATTTAAGCTTTTGCTAGATGAGGAAGCCTATGAAGGTGCTCCTGAAGAGGAACTTGCCATTATGAAGCTGGTTTCCAATATGAAGCTTCAACTGGATCATGTTAAAGCGCAGGACAGCTCAAATATCTCCATGGATGGAAGCCTCGTTTTTGGAGAAACGGCAAGCATTAAATTTTCATTGAAAATGTCTGACAAACTTGCTGTGATGGAGCTTGAGGGAGCAAAGCATCCTTTTGTGCTTGATCTGACGAGCGAGGGTTTGCTTGGTTTGACAGGGGTATCAGATTTGACGGGCTTGCCAGCGGGAGCAGCATCTGCTGAAGCTCCGGCAGTTGATGAAGCGGCGCTAACTGCGCTTGGTCACCAGATGCTGGATACCATTGGCTCATATGTTATACATAACCTGCCAAATCCAGAACGAATTGAAGTGAAGCCAGTAAATGAATCCATTAATGGTTCACCGACTTCATTGATGAAAGTGCATGTTGACCTCGATGGTCCTGAAATTTGGGCATGGGTGAAAAAATATGTTGATGCACTTGTTGCTGATCGTGTTGGTTTAGACAAGATGATAACAGGGGTATTTGAGATTCTTCAGAGCAATCCAAATGTATGGGCAGCTGCAGGTACGATTAACCCATTTGAAGGCAGCGGATTAGATGCCGAGGATCCTAAGGAAGCGATCAAGGAAGCAACGGATGCTATCGCTCTTCTCTTAACGGAGCTGCAGGGCGAGTTGAAGCTGCTTGAGGAAGAGCCGGATGAAACATTAGATGAAATTTTCAGCAAGGACTTAACCATCAAAGCAGATGTTTATTTCGATAATAAGCTAGATATGCGGAAGCAAGCGTATGAGCTTTCTTATGTTCCAACTGTGGACCTAGAATACGGTATTTTGCCGGTTAAAGGGCTGACAATCAAGGTTGAGAGCGAAACTTGGAATGTAAACGGCGCTGTAAAGGCAGATGCGCCTGTAGCATCCAAGACGGATATTTCTGTAGATAAGCTTCTTGGCATGCAAGGTTATCAGGTATTGAAGCAATTTGATGAAAAATCATTTGCTTATGATTTATTGAAAAATAAATTGCATATCGGCAAGCAGAACATCACATGGTATCCTTCTGATTATTATAATCCAGTCATTTTGACTGCCGATAATATTACAATTATTCCTCTCCGCGATACGGTTGAGCAGTTGGGTGCTACTCTGACGTATGACGCAAAAACGAAAAGCTTAAAAGTTAATGATGGAGCTACAAATACGACCATTGTTCTAAAAAATGGCAGCGATACAGCCGTCGTTAACGGTAAAAATGTAAAATGGGCGTTCCCGGTAACCGTAATTAACGGTACGACTTATGTTCCAGCGCGTAATTTGGCTGCAGCATTAAAAGCAAAGATTGGCTGGGTCGACATGGGCGATGACATGAGAATATTTACGCTGGATCGGGAAGTCTAAGCAACATAAGATCATGTTAAATACAACGATGTGCAGAGGTGCGAGATGAAAAAGTTAACGACAGATGAGGCTTTCCGCGAAGCAGTGGCAAGCGAAGGGCTCACGATTGCAGTATTTAAGACGACTTGGTGCAAGGATTGCCATTTTATCGATCCGTTTATGCCGGATTTAGAACGTCATTATGAGGGCAAGGCTACTTTCATCGAGCTGGATCGCGACGATCTACCTGATCTTTGCTCCGAACTGAACATACTGGGCATACCGAGCTTTATCGCTTTCCGTGAAAGCAAGGAGCTAGTTAGATTCGTTAGCAAGCTGCGCAAATCACGCGAGGAAATCGAGGAATTCGTCGATCGTGCCATCCAAGTCAGCGATGCGCTGGCTCATAAGTAATCGTTAGTCCGCGCCTTAGAGAATTCATTCTCTCAGCGCGGGCTTTCCTTTTTTTCAGTGCTTCTACTTGAAGTGTCACATTTTCAACATGGCTTTTGCCTTTTTTTATGGCTATAATTGAACTGTTATTAAAACATGAAATAAGGTGATTTTATTATGGTAACCGGGCGTTTTCGCGCGTTAGCTCTCGCTGCGTGCATCGGAATGCTTCTTGTACTGCTCGGCGGAGCATTAGTGACGAATACGGATTCTGGACGAGGCTGCGGTGATGACTGGCCTTTGTGTCATGGCAAATTTATTCCTGCTTATACAATTGAATCCATGATTGAATATTCACATCGGCTTGTGACAGGTTTTGAAGGTCTTCTTGTCCTCGCTACTGCCGTTGCAATGTTCCGTAAATTTAGGCAAAACCGAAAAAGCTACAAAGAGCCACTTTTTTATGCTGGCGGTGCATTGTTATTCACAATCATCCAAGCGTTAATGGGGGCGGCCGCCGTCATGTGGCCTCAATCGCCACCTATTATGGCCATACATTTTGGTATTTCATTAATCGCTTTTGCAGCAACACTGCTGTTAGTCATTTGGACGTTCAGAGCGAAAGACGGACCGCCAGTGGAGTTTAAAGTACCGCGTTCTATTTTCCCTCGCGTCCTGCTTACCGCTATCTTTTGTTACGTTGTTGTATATTTGGGAGCATTCATTCGGCATACGGAGTCTGGCGGCGGATGTCTGGGCTGGCCGCTCTGTAACGGTGAAGTGATTCCAGAGATTAGCGGAGCAACAGGAGCTGTATTTATCCACCGTGTGGCTGCTTTGCTGCTTGGTATCAGCCTTGCAGGATTGTATCTCCATATTCGTAAGGTCAGCCATGGCGGAGCTGGATTAACGAAGCCTGCTGCGTGGACGCTCGGACTTGTCATTACTCAAATTTTCAGCGGCGCGCTTTTGACAGCTACGATTACAAACTCAGAGTGGTTTCTGTTCACCAATTTATTGCACAATCTGATTGTAACTGGATTGTTTGGATTATTAATGGACATATTAATTCGTTCATGGCGCCTCAGAGAAGGGCTCAAAGGATAGAAAAAGCATTTGAAATGACAAAAATCAGCTGTAATCAGGTTAATGTAGAAGGGACTGTTCGATGATGCTGCGTTTCCTGTTTGATGAACCCTTAAGAAAAGCGGAAGGAACCCTTGCAGAAACGTATCGTTTCATGGATCAGTTCATCTCCATTTTGTCCAAAAAAATGGCTGAGAACGGAGCTGACGTTCAAAAGCTTCGCAAATATGAGATTTGGACGCTTGGACTTCGTTCTTCATTGGACGAGCTAGAGCAAAGCCATTATGTCGCCCTTCATTTTCAACATAAAATTACTTCCTCCTCTCTCAAACAAATGACAGATGAGGAACGTATCCATTATAATCGTTATATCTACTTTGATAAAAACGCTTTTATCCGTGTATTTTCTTTGCTGGATAAGCTTGGTACGTTCCTTAATGAACTTCTCGATATGAGAACGGAGCGGATAAAGCCGCATTTTTCCTATTTCACCGTTTTGCGCAACATGCGGGAGAAGAAAGCTCATCCAGGGCTTACTTGGAAGCTGAATGATGTGAAGGAGAAATACAAGGAATCAACAACAAGGATGCGCAAGCGCAGAAACACCGAGATTCATTTCATGAATTCGGAGATGCAGGATGATCTTATTCAAAGCAGCCGTATGTACGGTGAAGAGATCAAGCTGGAAAATGTAGCAGAGCAATCCGCTGATTTGACGCAGGGTCTATATTTAGCGATGGAATCGCTGCTGCTCACGTATCAATACGCATGCGGATTGATGCGAAACAAGCAACCATAATCCCGAGGGGGGAAAACTCGTGGGACTCAAAGGGAAAACAGCATTAGTAACAGGCAGCGCTAAGGGACTCGGCAAACGAACGGCGCTCCAGCTTGCTGAGCAAGGCTGCAATGTTGTCATTAACTACTACGAGAGCGAGCTTGAAGCACAGCAGGTAAAGGCACAGATCGAGCAGCTTGGTGTAAAGGCAATTACCGTGCAAGCTGATATTGCTACGACTGAGGGCGTTGAGCGGCTTGCTGACGAGGCTGAGCGTTCATTTGGCGGCGTAGATATACTGGTCAACAACGCAGGCCCATTTGTCCGCAAGCGGCGTCTATTCAGCGAATATGATGAAGAGACTATTATTAGACTGCTCCACGGCAATTTGTTAGGCGTTATGCTGCTGGATCATCGCCTGCTGCCTGGCATGCGAGAGCGCAAATGGGGACGTATCGTTCACTTTGGCTTCGGACATGCAGGAGAAGCGCGGGCTTGGCCGCATCGAGCGGTATATGCCGCAGCGAAGACAGGACTTGTCTCATTTACGAAGTCGTTAGCAGTCGAAGAAGCACCGCATGGCATTACCGTTAATTTAATTGGGCCTGGAGATATCCGGGGCGTCAACAAGGAACGATCTATTGCCGAGGTTGAGGAAGACTACGATAAAGAATCGCCGATCGGTCGTCCAGGTACTGGCGAGGATGTAGCGCGCGTGGTGCTGTTTCTATGTGACCGGCAATCGAATTTCTTAACGGGCAATGTAATTGATGTAACGGGCGGCTTTGATCCAATCGTCGCCAATATTAAAGGGATGTTCTGATCTTATAGGATTTTAAAAAAAGAGTCTTATCGTTAAGCTTCGGAGCTAGCTCCTATGCTGTCGATAAGACTCTTCATCATTTGTCATGCCTAGAGCAATCATGATTCGTTCTTATATTTTTAGAATACTTGAACGACTTCGATTACACCTTCAACTTCTTCAAGAAGTGCGCGTTCGATACCCGCTTTAAGCGTGATCGTCGAGCTTGGGCAGCTTCCGCATGCACCCATTAGGCGAAGCTTGATGATGCCGCCTTCAACATCGACTAGTTCAACATCGCCGCCGTCGCGCTGCAAAAACGGACGAAGCTTATCGAGTACGTCCAATACTTCATCGTACATCGTGTCTTGTACTTGTTCACTCATTGCAATCATCTCCTTTCTCCCCTATTATAGTACAAAGTGAAGCAATTGAAAATGGATAGTAACTTAGTAAAGTTAGGTGAGGCCTCATGTTTAAAACAATGATTGAGTTTTGTGCCAGTAATATGCACCACGGCACTGATCGTATAATGCAATTATTTGAGCAAAATGATGAATACGAAGTAACCGAATATGGCTGCTTAGGCAACTGCGGCGAATGTTATTTAAACCCATTTGCGTTAGTTGAGGGTGCAATCGTATCCGCAGACTCAGTAGACGAGCTGCACGACAATATTTTGAAAGCCATTGAGCAGCAAAAGGCAGATCAAGATGCGCTGGATAAGCTGCTCGATGATTTGTAATACGTTGTACTAGCCAAGGTGACGTTTAGATCTCCAAAGCACTCCACTCTTAACAAGGCGTGGCACACGGCCCATAATCGCGGTTCCGCCCATCAAGCCGAAGCCGCTTTTTTTGCCGAGTGAACCGAGAACGCCTTTTAGCTTGATTTTGCCAAGACGAGGTGTCTTATCATGCCAGATAGCCTGCAGTACCTCGGCAATTTGCTTGCCTTGGGCACCTGCGGCTTGACCGCTTGGCGAGAGCGGCAGTGCTGCGCAGTCACCAACGATAAATACATCGGTATGATCCGGCAATTGATGATACTCATTAATGATAAGTCTGCCTTGATTATCCTTCGGCAATTCCATTCGCTGCACGAGCGGTACAGGCTGGATGCCTGCTGTCCATACCGTTACGTCTGTATAAATAGGTGTTGGTGAATTGCCATCATGCAAAATGCCGCCTTCGACTTTTGTAAGTCCGACATGGCCGCGCATTTCAACATGATGCTCTCCGAACCATTCCGCTACAAAGGATTGCAGCTTGCTCGGGAAAGCCGAAAGCACCTTAGGACCGCGATCCAAAATACGAATGTTAAGATCAGGACGACTCTCGCGCAGTTCCGCTGCAACCTCGACACCGCTTAGTCCGCCGCCTACAATGGACACTTGGCCATAAGGTTTAACGTCATTAAGCTGAGCGTAGGTTTGTCTAGCGGCTGAGAAGGTCTGAATGCTCGTAGAATACTGCTCAGCGCCTTCAATCCCATGATATTTGTCCGTACAACCTAGGCCGATAACAAGCCATTCATATTCCATCGATTCATGGTCTTCGATATGAACAAGCTTCAGCTCCATATCCACATCGGTGACCTCGCCGTAAGCGAGTGATATTCTTGGATCAACCGGAAACTTTACGCGAAGCTCCAGGTCTGAGACGGTTCCAGCTGCAAGCGCGTAATATTCCGTTTTTAAGCCTTGAAAAGGCATTCGGTCAATCAGTACGATGGAAACATCGATCGGCAACTGTTTTTCTAAGAGCTCGTTAGCTATGGCAAGACCGCCATAACCTCCGCCCAAAATAATAAGTTTTCTCATATGATTTCCAACTCCACGTTTCTTGATGATGGTCTATTTTGTGCGTTCGTGTTGTAGATTACTCACTCGTAAACTTTAATTTCATTGTAAAAAGTATCGCGTTCCACCGGAATTCGTCCTGCGCCTTTAATGAGCCAAATGAGATCTTCGCGTGTTATGCCTTCAGGAGTTAGGGCACCTGCAGCATGGCTGATCTTTTCCTTCACAATCGTGCCATGCGCATCCGATGCTCCCATCGTTAATGCAACTTGAGTAAGCTGTACACCAATGTTAATAAAGTAAGCTTTAATATGCTGGAAGTTGTCGAGCATCAAACGGCTGATTGCAATCGTCTTAAGATCCTCGAATGCTGAATTACGTCTGCGAATGCCAGCTCTTGGATTAATCGGCTGCATGGAAAGCGGAATAAATACTTGGAAGCCGTTTGTTTCGTCTTGAAGATCACGAATATGCATCATGTGGCGGATGCGGTCTTCTTTCGTTTCAATTGAACCATACAGCATGGTTGTGTGCGTGCGCAGGCCTAGTTCATGAGCAGTCCGGTGAACCTGCAAATATTGGGTAACGTCGGCTTTGTCTACACGCATTTTTTTGCGGTAATGATCTGATAATATTTCTGCGCCTCCGCCTGTTAGCGACTTCAGGCCGGCTTTCATGAGCTCCTCAAGCACCTCGCGGTAAGTCAAGCCGCTGATTCGGGAGAAAAAGTCGATCTCCGCTGCTGTATAAGCCTTAAGAGTTACGTCGGGATAACGCTCATTTAATGCTTTCAAAGAATCTACATAATATTGGAAAGGAACATTCGGATTATGACCGCCTACGATATGGAATTCCCGAACGCCAGGGTGGAAATGCTGTTCTACATATTCAATCATTTGCTCGCCGCTAAGCGTGTAGGAGCCTTCCTCGCCTTCATCCTTGCGGAAGTTGCAAAATGCACAATGGGCTTCACATACGTTCGTGAAGTAAAGACTCATGTTCTCAATAAAATAAACCTTCTTGCCGTTTTTGCGAAGGGCAACTTCATTTGCGAGCTGTCCAATTGTAAGCAGATCGTCTGATTGATACAAGAAAACACCATCTTCAAGCGTTAAACGCTGCCCATGACGCACTTTTTCAATAATGTGCTGCATCTTTGTATCCTCTGTCGGTATTATAACGTTCATGGCTAAGCCTCCTGATTTAAGTAGTTTGTGAAAAAAATAACTTTCTTTTCCGATTAAAGAAGCTGTAACTATTATAAACCTCATACGTAGCAGGGGCAATAAGAAAAGTATTGACATTTACACAAATTGTAAATTCCATTTGTGGGCATGCTTCTATTGAGCAACTGAACAAACTGGAGTATACTACAAATAAGTAAGTGAAAAGCAATCAGCAAGTAAAACGAATGATGGATAAACGGAGGGATGTAGCATGATCACAATCAGTGATACAGCATCTGACAAAATAAAAGAAATGCTTGCTGAAGAGGGCGGCCCTGAAATGTTCTTGCGCATAGGCGTAAAAGAAGGCGGCTGCAGTGGTTTCTCTTACGGCATGGGCTTTGACGATGAAGAGCATGAAGGCGATAAGGCTTTAGATATGGAAGGCCTTAAAGTGGTTGTAGATGGAGAAAGCGTTAAATATTTAACCGGTCTTGTTATCGATTTTAAGGAATCGGCAATGGGCGGCGGCTTTACGATCGAGAACCCGAATGCAAGTGCAACTTGCGGCTGCGGTTCATCGTTCCGCACAGCGAAGGATGCAGGAAAACCAGCTGCAGCAGGCGAGTGCTAATAACGAGCGGTGAATGTTATCTTCCGAAATGCGTATGAAATTCATATGCATTCCGGAAGTTTTTTTTGTTGTCGGTTTGGCTTTAAGTCTATAAATCGATCATCTTGGGGGATAACAGCGCATGAAATTTATTCGTGATTATAGACAGTTTATTGAGGTAGGCTGCACATCATGCAATAGAAAGCATACAGTTCAAACAGACAACTATACGATTTCCTCAGAAGGCTATGCGTTTCATTCACCGATCCAATGTGCTTGCGGCCATATGGCGAGTACGGCAATAAAGGACAAGAGAACATGGACAACCATGAAAACCGAAAAAAATGACATGATGAAAAGAAATAAAGCGACAACGATTAAGCTAATGTTAGTGATTGGTTTTACGATCGTATTTTTTGCAGGTGAAATGTTCTATTTGCTGAATAAAAATGAAGCGGAGCAGAAGAGCGCTCAACACGATGCAGAGAAAGAGTCATCCAGCCTTATTGTTGTTCAAACGCAGGAGAACTTCTAAACATTATGGGATGAACGCAGGAATAAAAAAAATTTTCAAAACAGGTATAAGGCAGTGAAATGATGTGCATATTAGATTTGACGGTGTGAAGAGAGGTGTGGTTCCATTGGACCTTTTGGTGCTAGGGCTGCAGGAGGAACTTATTTAATCACTAAGCTTTTATGAAAGCGAGGGGTTGTGTCGCAGAGCATCTCTGAACACACACGCTAAGCGCAATCCATTAAAACGGAATGTGTACAAGCGGTGCCCAAGTAATCTTAACAATGTGAAGTGTTAGATGTGAAGACTCGTACGATCAAACACCGTCGAAGGAGGAGCCTGTAAAAGGGCTCCTTTTTTCTATGCCGAAATCGCTGTACATACTAAGGCAATAATGGTTTGGTTGGCATTAATTCAGGGAATTCCCTGACATACAAAGCATTTGCTTAGCTTTATAATAAGGTTAGAGATTGCTTGTATTTCCTGAAGGAGGAATGAGGATGAAGACGATAGAAGCGGAAATCGCTGCATACATCGAGCGATTGAAGAGGGAGACAGGCAGCGATTTCGCTATACTCGGCTTGATCGATACGGGCAAACGTAAGCTGCGCTGGTCCAAGGCATCAGGCAGCATAAGTGAGCGCACCTCGCTTGTTGAGCAGAAGTCGTCTGCGGGTTTGTCCGGTTCTGCGATACGCTCCGGCAGAACCGCAAGCACAAGCTCGGCTATGACCGATACGGTGCGGTTCAAGTTAGGAGAGCCGATTCTGCTGACAGAACAGCTGCGCATTGCTGCAAGCGTACCCATTCAAACGCCTAAAGGCATCTGCGGCGTTCTGCTTATCGGTAGACGCTCGGAGAAGACCTATGTCGCCGAAGAGCTGGAGAAGGCTTCACATATTACAGTAGAGCTTTCATCAATGCTCGTTTGATGATGGCTTTTTTTGACTGTAAATACAATTCACTTCCTAATGTAAGCTATACTAGTATAGATAATAAAAATGATAGACTCGTATCGACAGAGGTATCATTCCAGTGAGGGGAGAACAAGATGATTAAGCTGCTTATTTGTGATGATCATGCGATGGTCAGATCGGGTCTAGCGATGCTGCTGCACGGCAAGCATGATATCGAGGTAGTAGGGGAAGCCTCGGAAGGGGACGAAGCCATTCAGATGGCACAGCAATTAGTGCCGGATGTTGTATTGATGGATCTTAGTATGCCGCATGGCAAAGACGGAATGACAGCAACGACGGAGCTGAAGAAGCTGCTGCCTGAGACGGCGGTTCTTATTTTGACGATGCATGACGATGACGAATATTTGTTCCGCGCGATTCATATCGGAGCTTCAGGCTATATTTTGAAAAATGCGCCTCATGATGAGCTTATATCAGCTATCCAGTCGGTAGCGCAAGGAAATGCATATCTTTATCCTACGGCTACAAAGCGGTTGATGAGCGAATATCTCGTCAAGCTGAAGCAAGGCGGGGAGGACAACAGCCCTTACAATACGTTATCTGAGCGTGAAAAGGAGATTTTGGGCTGGATCGCCAAAGGGTATTCAAATAAGGAAATAGCGGAAAGTTTAATTATTAGCGTAAAGACAGTCGAGACTCACAAAAGCCATGTGATGGATAAGCTCGGGCTTAGAACAAGGCCGGAGCTCATTAAGTTTGCGCTAGAGAAGGGGCTGCTGCATTATGATTAAGCATGACGGTAACAATTTTCGGCGAATGATTGGGTCAGACGTCGATTATCTTCTATCCGTTCTAGAGGATGAGATTGACGATAAGTCGATGCTCACGCAAGTTAATCATTCGCTTAAGCAGCTTGCAGATGTGAAGTTTGCGCTGGATGAATCGTCAATCGTTGCAGTCACGGATCATAAAGGGCGGATTGAATATGTAAACGATAAGTTTTGTGAAATTTCTAAGTACAGCCGTGAAGAGTTAATAGGCAAGGATCATCGGATTATTAACTCCGGATTTCATGGGCGCGATTTCTTCCGCAAGCTGTGGGAGGTTATTTCAAGCGGCGAAGTATGGCGAGGCGAAATTAAAAATCGTGCCAAGGACGGCAGCTACTACTGGGTTAACACGACGATTGTTCCCTTCGTTGATGAAGCGGGCAACCCTTATCAATATTTAGCCATACGCAGTGAAGTGACACAGCGGAAGCGGGCTGAGCAAGAGCTGAAGGAAATGATGGTTAAGGTGATTGAAATCCAAGAGGAAGAGCGAAAACGAATATCGAGAGAGCTGCATGACGGGATTGGCCAAAGTCTCTTTTCGCTGCTTATTCGGCTTGACCGCATCATCGGCGATCATGATGACATTTCTGAGCTGGGCGCGCTTCGCAGCGATGTATCTGGCGTGATGGAGGATATTCGTGGTTTGGCTTGGGAGCTGAGGCCATCGGTTCTCGATGATTTAGGTGTCGTTCCGGCAATAAGAACTTATGTGGACAATTATTCACAGCATTTTGGCATTCGATTGACGCTCACATGCAATTTAAAGAGCAGGCTGGGCATTATGAAGGAAACAGCTATTTATCGTGTCATTCAAGAAGCATTAACGAATATCGCGAAGTATGCTGATGTAGGCGAGGCTGAAGTGGTGGTTGAGGAGCTGGAGGAAGAGGTCGTCGTCAGCGTAACAGATCAAGGGCTCGGTTTCAGTCCTGAGCGCATCGGCCACGGTGTAGGCTTGTTCAGCATGGAGGAGAGAGCTCGCAGCATCGGCGGTTATTTGGATATTGTTTCGGAGCCTGGCAAAGGAGCAAAGGTGAAGCTTATTGTTCCTAAAGATAAGAATTCGGAAGGAAAAGGCGTAAACCTATAGGAGGAATTTCATGTATCGAATTTTCATCATAGAGGACGACGATAAGATTGCTTCAATACTCAAAAAAAATATGGATAAATACGGATTTGAGGCAGCCGTTGTTACACAGTTTCGAGAAATTATGCCGGAGCTGGAGGCTTTTGATCCGCATGTCATTTTGCTCGATATTAATTTGCCTTACTATGATGGTTATTATTGGTGCAGACAAATTCGAACACGTTCAAGCCTCCCTATTATTTTTATTTCTGCCCGTGCGGGCGAAATGGATCAAGTTATGGCTATAGAGAACGGCGGCGATGATTATATTACGAAGCCTATCCATTTGGATTTATTAATGGCAAAGGTGAAGAGCGTGCTAAGGCGAGCTTACGGGGAATATGCGACGTCCGGGTCTGCAGCTACAGAAACTGGCGTTGCCTCTCAAACAGGGGAGCTGTCAGCTGGCGACCTTCGTCTGTACTTGAACCGTAATGAGCTTGAATGGAGAGACTGCCGCATTGAGCTGACAAAAAACGAGCAGCTGCTGGCTGAATGCTTGATGAAGCGGCATGGCATGGTTGTTTCGCGCGAGCAGCTGCTTGAAGCGCTTTGGGACGATGTGCAATTCGTCGATGATAATACGCTTACGGTCAATGTGACCAGGCTTCGGAAAAAGCTGGAGGAGCTTGGGCTTCCTAAAGCGATTGAAACGGTGCGGGGACAGGGCTATAAGCTCGTAATCGAAAATGCAGTAGGAGAAACGTCACGATGAGAGGCTTATCGCTGGCGTTATTTTTACGTGATCGTCTGTTATTTATATTTATGGTTTGTTTAATTATTTTACTCGCCGTCAGCCTGCTTCTCCTTGAGCGTGAGCGATACCCAGGGTTAGTCGAGCTGGGTACGATTTATTATTTTATCGTCATTGCTTTATTTTTGCTAGGGACGTGGCTGGTCGTTGATTATTTGCGGCAGCGCACGTACTTTAAGCAAATGTTGGAGGCGATTGCACGGTCTGAAGAACTGCAAGCTTCAACAATCGTACAAGCTACAGTGACACAGGAGCAGAAGCTTGTCGCTAAAATGCTGGAGGAGCAGAGCAGGGCTTATTTGAACGAGCTTGGCAAATATCGAAGGCAGCAGGAAATACATAATCATTTTGTGCTGCAATGGGTGCATCATATGAAGACGCCGGTATCTGTCATCGATTTGCTCGCTCAGGAGGTTTTGCAGCAGAACTCGTCCTCGCAGCAGGAACAGCAGCAGCTGGCGCTAAGTATGCAGGAGGAATCCGATCGGATGACGCGAGGGCTTGAGATGATGCTGTATACAGCTCGTCTGGATAAGTTTGAAATCGACCTGCATGTCAAGCAGGTAGCGCTTCATGAGCTTGTGCGCTCGGTCATCAACGCCCATAAGAAGCTTTGCATCCGTTACTCCATTTTCCCTCGTGTCGAGGGGGAAGCATTCGTGGAAACCGATGAGAAATGGATGACCTTTGTGCTTAATCAATTTATTAGCAACGCAATCAAATATAGTAAAAGCAAAGAAGGCGGCAAAAAACTGCTTTTTCAATTGGAAGCGTTCAATGACGGAGGAGGCAGGCTGCAGGTGATCGATGAAGGCATTGGTATTGCGCCGCATGATCTTCCACGCATCTTTGATCCTTTCTTCACAGGTGAGAATGGACGAACGGCGGGCGAGTCAACAGGAATGGGGCTTTATTTGGCTAAGCAGGTATGCAATCGGTTAGGTCATGAGATGACCGTTTCCTCGGTTCTCGGAGAAAGTACGACGGTCAGTGTCGCATTCAAACCGCGCGGCATTCATATTATGGGCAGCGGAGGTAACGGAAGCTCAGGTTAGGTGACAAACTTGTAAGGTTGGCAGGGTGTGAATGAAAGGGAAATCGATGGGTTTAACCTCTTCCCCTCGTCTATACTAACGGTAATGAAGCACATTACAGATAGATCTGGGGAGGAACAAAGCAATGAGCGTACTAAAAGCAGAAGGGCTTGGCAAAATATACAGCAGTAAAGGCAACGTCGCTTACAAAGCGCTTGAGGATATAGAGCTTCAAGTGGAAGCGGGAGAATTCGTAGGGGTAATGGGGCCCTCAGGCAGCGGAAAAACAACTCTGCTGAATTTATTGTCCACGATCGATCGTCCAACCTCTGGTCAAATTGAAATCAACGGCGTAAACCCAAGCAAGCTAACGGATAAGAAGCTGGCCTTATTTCGCCGTCGCGAGCTCGGTTTCGTCTTTCAGGATTTTAACTTGCTAGACACATTATCGATCAAGGAAAACATCATTTTGCCGCTCGTAATGGAGGGCATGGCACCGAAGCTAATTGAACAAAAACTGGATTCGCTCGCTGAATTGCTGCAAATCAAACAAATCTTGAATAAGCGGACGTATGAGGTGTCTGGCGGTCAGAAGCAGCGCGCAGCAATCGCCCGTGCTATTATTCATCAGCCTTCGCTCGTGCTTGCAGATGAGTTGACGGGCAATCTCGATTCCAAATCAGCGAAGGATGTTATGGATTCCCTGAAGGACATGAATGAGCGTTTTAAGGCGACCGTATTGATGGTAACGCATGATCCATTCTCTGCGAGCTACTGCCAGCGCATCGTATTCATCAAGGACGGCAAGTTTTTCTCGGAAATTCGCCGCGGCTCGAACAGGCAAGCGTTTTTCCAACAAATATTAGATGCGCTCAGCGTGCTGGGAGGTAATTTCGATGACGTTCCGTTCGCTCGCGCTTAGTAATATTCGGGGCAACTGGCGGTCGTACAGCGCATTTTTCCTGAGCAGCGTCTTTTCCGTTATGATCTTTTATATTTATGCAGCGTTTCTATACCATCCAGAAGTAACGAGCGGCCACATTATGGCGGCATCAAAAATTCGTACAGGCATGGTGTTTTGTGAATATATTATCGTCATATTCTCGTTTTTGTTTGTGCTCTATTCTAATTCAGCATTTCTCAAAACGAGGCAGCAGGAATTTGGTTTGTTCTCTTTATTCGGGATGACAAAAGTTCAGCTTCGAAAGCTTGTTATTTATGAAAATGCAGCCATCGCTGCGCTGGCCATCGCTGTAGGCATCGGTCTTGGCATGCTGTTCAGCAAGCTGTTTTTTATGGCTCTAACGGTGCTTCTTAATTTGCAGGAAGCGATATCTTTTGCGGCTCCAATCAAAGCCATTGGCTTAACGGCAGGCGGTTTTTTTGTTCTGTTCATGCTGATCTCCATTTGGACAGCGCTTCGCATTGGACGAACTGAAATTATTGATTTGCTGAAAGCGGCTCGCAAGCCAAAAGGACAGCTCGTATTCTCGCCTTGGCTGGTTGCTGTGTCTGTCGTTTGCTTATCGGCTGCATATGGCATGGCTCTGGTTATGAACGACGGAAATTTCATGCTGCTAGCCTTGCCAATACTAATTACTGTCGTTATCGGGACGTACTTTCTCTTTACTCAGCTGAGCATTTTGCTGCTCCGCTATATTCAAAAAAGATCATCGATATATTATAAACGAACCAATATGATCGTGTTTGCACAGCTCGGCTATAAGATAAAGGATAATGCGCGTATTTTATTTATTGTATCAATTCTTAGCGCGATCGTTATGACTGCCCTTGGGACGGTATATGTGATGAACATCGGTGCCAAAAAAAATATGATAGAATACTCTCCTTTCTCGCTAGCTTATAGTGAAAAAGGCTTGAATACACATGAGGTTATTGACCCAGGTAAGCTTAGACAAGTAGTCAAAGAGGACGGCTACAAAATTGTGCGTGAAGCAAAGGCAGCTGGCGTACTGTTGAATCGCTTTTCGGTTAAATGGGGAGACGAAAAGGCGCGTGATTATGATTATGATGCTTTGGTTATTTCAGCTACCGACTACAACAAGCTTGCAGCATTGACGGGTCAGCCGAGCATTCAGCCTGAGAATGGCAAGCTAACGCTTATAAAGTCCTATTTATCAAAAGGAAGAGAACAAGCAGGTACTGTAAAAGGCAGCATTAACGGTAAGGAAACGGCATTCGATATTAGCGGCTCGGTACAAGCGCATGTAATGAATTATCTCGATAGCAACTATTTTACTTTCGTAATGGATGATTTTTCCTACATGCAGCTGCTATCGAGTGTGCCAGAAGATGAGCTTTATGTGATGTATGGCTATGAATTAAGCAATTGGGAGAAAACAGCAGCTACGGTTGAGAAGCTTAGCAAGCTTGTGCCAGAACAATTTCAATCCCAAACCGATTTTAGCCGTGTAAAAACGCTGCAAGAAATGAATCAAACGGTTTCTTTGACTTTATTCATCGGTATGTTCATTAGTTTGCTATTCTTCATTGCTTCGGGAAGCATGATTTATTTCAAGCTGTTCACCGAGCTGCAAGAAGACCAAGCCCAGTTTAAAGCTTTAGTCCGCATCGGCATGACGAAGGGCGAGATTCGCAAAATTGTTGTAACGCAGGTCGGCATCGTCTTCTTTGTTCCCGTCATTGTTGGCATTTGTCACGCCTTGTTCGCGATGAAAGCACTCGACAACATTATGGAATCATCTAACTGGATTTACTCTTTCGTCGTTATCGGCATTTATATCGTGATGCAGACGTTGTACTTCATAACCGCATGCAGCAGCTACATGAAGAGCATGCTTCGCGGGGCAAAAGCATAATAAAATTAAAAAAACGGCTTTTTCCTCAGAAAAAGAGGAGAAGTCGTTTTTTTTATGTTCATATGAACATTTAGAAGCAAGTGAAAGAGCTGATTCTCCGTAAATCTATACCGGTGTAACCCCATGATCTTCCGAACCAACGGAAACCGGAGACAGATGTACGTCCAACAAATACAGGGAAAAACCAGAAACCATGACCATTATCCAACCATACGTAAGTGTTGCGGAACAAACAGCCGGAGATAGCGCCTGGATCAATCGCAAAAGGCGTAACAGCAGGCTGCGGCGGCGTGAATTGTGGTGGCGGAGCGGTCGGACCCGACATACCTGGTTGACCTTGTTGTCCTGGTCCCATCGGTCCTTGTGGACCTTGTGGACCTTGCGGTCCAAATGGTCCGAAAGGCCCCATCGGTCCCATTGGCCCCTGAGGGCCTATTGGAGGCATAAATGCCATGCAAAATCACTCCTTATCAATTGGGCTAATGCATGTTATGCAGAAATACCTAGCAACGATTGGGCGAACGATCATTGTCAGCGATTCAATCTGAAAAAAGTTAAAAATGCGATTGGAGCGGAGTGCCGATTATAGCGACGTTTAATCTAGAGGAATCAAATCTGTTTCCATTCCATGTCAGCAGATTCTCTACATAACCGAGCGTATCAGCGTTTGTAGGTCCAATGATGCGCTGAAGAGCCTGCAGATCGAAGGATGCCCGGTTCTCGGCAGTTATGATTGGATTTAATGCTGCGATAGCCAGCACTTCGCCTTGCAGAGGCTGCTTCAGCATTCCGTTTTCGTTGTAATAAGTGGCTAAATAAGCGGCCCCTTTGCTGCTTATATCAATGATAAACAGCAAATCAAGCTGAGCACTTGATACCGATACTTTGTACATATCTTCATACTGGACGCGAAACTTGTATTGTTGATTGTAGCTGTCTGAATCAAACAGCTTGTGAAGCGCATGGTGAGCGAAGGAGTAAATGTAAAAAATGCCGTAACCGCCGCTTCCTCCGGAATCGATGCTGATCAAAATGTCAGGTATTTGATTTTTATCAAAGTCGCCCAGCAGCAGGACAGCGTTATAACCGGCATTGTTTTGTAAAGGAACGACTGTGTGCTGCTGTGAATATCCATCTTGAATGACTAGCGTAATATGATCTGCGAATATACCGGATGGTCCATCCGGTTTATGGCCAAATAAATAAATCTGATCAGGTATACCGTCACCAGTTACATCTCCTTGTTTCATGTCGAGCAAATATTCGTCTGTTGCTAACCGATCTGGCTGGTACCTATGTGTATGGAAAGACGAGTGCATAACTATTCCTCCAAGCCTAAAATACATGGTTTCTGTCTATACCTATGCCAATCCCTTGCGATTGGACTGTGCGAATGCCTAGAAGCGGGCAAACAAACCAAAGCAGGCTATCGCTTGAAAAGAGAGCATTCAGGCATTACATATTGCAAGATGATTAGGCAACACTAATGCGGACTGATGTCTATATACTTACGGAGGTGCAGCCTTTTTATGAAGCACTTAATCGTCTATTGTCATCCTAATCCAGACAGCTTTAATAACGCCATTGTGGATGCTTTTATTGGATCATTAAAGGAGCAAGGCCATGAGGTCGTCGTCCGAGATTTGTACGCGATGCGATTTGACCCTGTGCTCAAAGCCAGCGATTTTGAGGCGCTGCGCGAAGGCAACACACCTATGGATATTAAAACGGAGCAAGAGCATGTGAAATGGGCGGATGCGTTTACGATGGTATATCCTATTTGGTGGACGGGGCTGCCTGCACTTATTAAAGGCTACATTGATCGGGTATTCTCGTATGGTTTCGCTTATGCCTATGGTGAGGATGGAACGATCAGCAAGCTGCTTGCGGGCAAGAAGGGGCTTATTATTAATACACATGGAACGCCTTCGGAGATTTACAGCCAGATTGGCATGTACGATGGGCTGAAAAAAACTTCGGATACGGGTATTTATGAATTTTGCGGCATCAAGTCAGTTGGTCATATATTTTTTGGCAGCGTGCCGCAAATTGATGATGCAGCCCGAAAGAAGATGCTCGAAGAAGTGCGGGGCAAGGCAGTCAGCTTGTTCGAATAGAAAGCCAAGAAAAGCTGGTCGCAACGATGCGATCAGCTTTTCCTTTTTTTAAAGCATGCTTGTCCTGTCCGAGGTTGAGGAGTATCATATAGTCCAAAAGCCTAAATGTATAGAATTGGAGATTTGGAATGAGAATCGGCATTCGCACCAAGATATTCACAAGCTTCTCTGTAGTAATCATTGTTTCGCTGACGATAGTTAGCGTGTTGTGGTACAACAAATATTATGATAGCCAGCGCGAATCGGCCGAGAGCTTTATGTCCCGTACCATTTTGGATGCAAATAAAAGCTTCGAGCTTACTCTCAAGGACATCGATTATATTAGTACGATTATTTCTCTCAACCACCCCAACGTGATTGATGTGCTTTTGCCTGATCCTTCTGAAAGTTTAATTAATCGACTTGAGAAGGATCGTAAGCTTGATAACTTCATTTCTAGTTTATATGGCTACAAATATTACATATCGAGCATACAAGTAGCGAGTTTGGGAGGCCGCAGCTACTCGCAGGGGGCCACGGTTCTAACCAATGAATTTATGGAGTCAAGCTGGTTCGAGCAGCTTCTAGAGCAAAGAGGGAACAAAATATTTATTACGACTCATTCCAATAAAAAACTTAATTATGTGTCTTCCTATGTGAACCAAAACGTTGTTTCTATTGCGAGGGCAATCATGGACGGCTCGGAGGCGGCAGGTTACGTCATGGTTGATTTCAGTTATGAGGTTGTTGAGCGTATATTCAATACCCCGCTGCCTAATAAAAGTCAGCTGTTTCTGATTGATGAAAAAGGGAATTTTGTCTACTCGCCGCGCAATAAGGATATTAATCAGCCGATTTCAGATACAGCTTATGCAGATGTGCTCCCTGAGCTGAAGGGCAGCTCGGGCAAGATAAGCATGAACATAAACGGTGAGAAGCATCTTGTTATCTATCATACATCCGATTTTACAAATTGGACGACAGTGGGGCTAATTCCACAGGGTGAGCTGCTCGCAGAGAGCAGAAAAGCAGCCAATACAATTATGATTATTCCTATGGTGACTCTCATTGTTGCCCTTTTTGTTGCTACGATTTTGTCCAACCAAATTACGATTAATATCGGCCGTTTAAGGCAGGCCATGAAGAAGGTCAGTGAAGGCAATTTATCTGATCCTATTGCCATTTCATCAGGCGATGAGGTGGAGGAGCTGAGCGATGGCTTTAACGCGATGGTTACCAACTTGCGGCTGCTGCTTGATGATGTGAAGCAAACGGAGGAGCAGAAACGGATTCTTGAGTTTAAAGCGCTTCAGGCGCAGATCAATCCTCATTTTTTATTCAATACACTAAATCAAATCAAATGGCTGGCAGATGTACAGAAAGCCGACAATATTAAGCAGCTTGTTACCTCTCTCGTTACACTCCTGCATAGCAGCATGGGCAAAGGCGGAGAGTATGTTACCGTTCAAGAGGAACAGCAATATTTGGAGCATTATTTGAATATTCAGCAGTTTCGTTATTATGATAAGTTTGTCGCTGTATTCGACATTGAGGAAGAGATTTTGCAGGTGCGTATGTTGAAGTTTTTGCTGCAGCCTATCGTTGAGAATGCCCTCATTCATGGCTTAGAGCCGCTTAAGGGAAGAGGACAGCTCACGGTTAAAGGATATGAGGATGATGGACATATCGTAATACAGGTGTCAGACAATGGTGTAGGCATCGAGCAAGAGCGGCTGGAAACTATTTTTAATAAAGTCACTGAAAAAAATCGGTCTAGATTTAGCGGTATTGGGCTTGTAAATGTACAGGAGAGAATGAAGCTCCATTATGGAATGGGCTATGGCCTGCAAATCGAGAGCGTGCCCGGTTTATTCACGACGGTAACCGTGCGTATTCCGATTGAAGTGAAGGGAGACAAAAAGCATGATTAATGTTTTGCTGGTCGATGACGACCTGCCTATGTTGAGCAAGCTGAAAAACATCATGAACTGGGAAGCGGGCAGCTTTAATATATGCGGAGAAGCCAGCGGCGGCTATGCAGCGATCAAGCTTCTGGATGAACGCAAGCCTGAAATCGTCATTACGGACATGAGTATGCCGGGAATGGATGGTTTAGAGCTGATCAGTTATATGGAGGAGCATTATCCGCATATTCAAGTGATAGCGATCAGCAGCTACAGCGATGTTCATTATGTGAAGAACAGTATGAAAAAGGGCGCTGTCGACTATATTTTGAAGCATGAGCTGGATGCAGAAACATTGGCTGCTGCCCTTGCAAGCGCACGGGAGCGGTTTGCGATTGAGCAGGAGGAGCAGGCGAAGACGCTGGATTTGCAGCGGCAAATTCAGCAGAATCAAACGACGCTGATCAGGGGGATCATTCGAAGTCTTGTTCAGTACACGTACAATAGCGAAGAAGAGCTTCTCGTGCAGATGGACAAGCTTGATTTAGCTCTGAACCTGCGGATGCTCACCGTTGTCGTTGCAGAGTGGGACAGCCGGGGCATGCTTCATGATAAATATAACGCCAAAGAGCTTGACTATATTATGGACACTTTTATGGATATTACAGACAATATCCTTGCAGATACAGGAAACGCTTATATGACGCCGATCGAAAATGGGAAGTTTGCTATTTTATTTTCATTTGATACGAACAGCAAATTTATTTGGCACACGATTATATCGGAAGCGCTCTCCCGAATCAGATTGAGCGCCAAACGGCAGCTTAACCTGATGTTAAGCTTTAGCGTAAGTGAAATGTGCAGCAAGGTGAATGTGCTGCATGAATACTTCAATGAGGCGGATAAAGCGCTGCAGGAGAGGTTTTATGAAGGCGGCGATGTCGTCATTTGGCCGGGGATACAGCGAAAGGCAGGGGCTGACTCTGGTGCAAGCTTCTCCGTTGATGTGAAGCTGGAGCGAACATTGCTGTCGCTTCTCGCAGCATCCAATGAAAAGGATCTGGTCATCAAAATCGAAGAGCTGTTTACTCGAATGAATGAAGCGCGCGCACCGCATAAAACGGCACAAATGGTTGCGGTAGAACTCATTCATCTTGTTAATCGCAAGGCGAAGGAAGCTGGCATTGCAGATCAGGATTTGTTCGAAGGCGACCAGAATCCTTATCTGGCGATTGGTAAATTTGATACGCTCTCCGATCTGAAGGAATGGATTGTTGGGGTGTATAAGAAGCTTGTCGAGGCGCTTCGTCCGTATGTGCATGACAATCTTTATTCTGAAAATACCCGCCGCACGATGGAGTGGGTGCGGAAAAAGTTCTCAGAGCCAATCACTTTGCAGGAGGCCGCAGATGTCATTGGAGTCAATTCCTCTTATTTGAGCCGAATGTTCAAGGAGGAATGCGGTCAAGGCTTCGCTGATTATGTCAACCATGTGCGAGTGGAACAAGCTAAGCTGCTGATCAGGTCAGGCGATGTTGATTTAAAGGATGTTGTAAAGCAGGTTGGCTTTAACAATTACAATTATTTCTTTACGGTATTCAAAAAAATTACTGGAAACACGCCAATCGAATATGAAAAACAACAAAAATAAGATTATTTGAGTGAAAAGTAAAAAAGATAGAGTAAATGTAAAAATAATGGAGTCCACGTGTGGGCTCTTCTTTTCTATGATGAAGAGGCAAGATGACAAACATACATCTAAGGGGAGATGGAACAATGAAAAAATTATCTTTTAGATTTGCGCTTGTATTGGCATTATCCATTTGTTTAACATTGACGGCTGCTGCTTGCGGCAGCAAAAACACAGACACAAACAACGGCAAGAATAGTGGATCAACTTCTACGGAACAGCAAACGGTTACTTTCTGGTCTTGGGTTCCTACGGATGTACAAGCAGAGAAAGCGATTGCGGCATTTGAAGCAGCTAATCCGAACATTAAAGTAGATTACTGGCGCGGCGAGCAAACAGACTTTCAGAAGAAGCTTCAAGTAGCGATGGCTGCCAACGAAGGACCGGATCTTCTTGGTATGCAGGTTGGAGGCATGCTGAACCAATATGCCAATACGCTTGAGCCTATCGAAGCGCTTGCAGATACAAATTGGGGTGCTGGCTGGCAGGACAAGTTCGTTAAAGCTTCTATCGATCAAGTAAGAGCAAAAGACGGCACAATGGTTGCGCTGCCGCTTAACTTGACTGGCCAAGAATTTGTTCTTTACAACAAAACGATTTTTGATAAATTGGGCATTACAAAAGTGCCGACAACGTATGAAGAGTGGTTGTCTGTTAATGCGACTATTCGTGAGAAAGGCAACGGCATCGTGCCTGTAGCTTTCGGAGCGAAGGACATTTGGCATGACGTTGATATGTTCGTAGCGCTTAGCAATCAATTCGCGCCAGGCAAAATCTATGAAGCAGAGCAAGGCAAAGTAGCTTGGACCGATCAAGCTTTCGTCGACACGATGACAGCATGGAGCAAGCTATTCACAGATAAAGTAATGCAAGACGGAGCTTTGGGCTTGTCTACTTACCCAGATGCTCGTGACCAATACTTCTATTCTGGTAAAGCAGCGATGTTCTTGACTGGTTCTTGGCATGCAGGCTTCAGCCTTCCAGGCGGAGAGAAAGACGGAACAGCGATTGAAAACGATGAAACGGGCATTTTCTTGCTTCCGCAAATCGGACCAAACGAATCCAAAGCGGTTGCCAGCGTAGATACAGCACTTTCAATCAACAAAAACTCCAAAAACAAGGAAGCGGCTTGGAAACTGCTTGAGTTTATGACACAAGGCGAAGGCCAACAAATTATGGCTGATTTCATTCAAGGATCACCAGCTAAGATTGGCGTTGAAATTCAATCGCTTGATCAATTTAAATTCGAATCCGAGCGTGAAGCGATCAAAACGGTAAACGATGCAATCGAAAATGCAGTAGGCAAACGCCTGCTTGATTACCCTGAGCTTACGAATGCGATTGGTGTAGCGATGCAGGATGTTGCAGCAGGTAAAAGCATTGAAACCTCGCTTAAAGATATCCAGAAGGTTTCCGATGGTATTGACCGCAAGTAAATTCGAATTTTTAGCAAGCAATAAGTTTTAGAGCAGATAAAGAGCATGGATATGCGTGTTGGTATTCATGCTCTTTCTTATACTCAAAACCTTATATTTGATAGGTAAATGAAGGGGTGATACACCATGAACGGCAATCGTTCTGTTCTTTCCGGCTGGAGAGCTTATTTATATATTTTACCAATTCTTATCGTATCGGGCTTATTTTTGTACTATTGCATAGGATTTACGGTTTATACGAGTTTTCATTCTTGGAACGGCATTGACTCGGAGATGAAATATATCGGCTTTGATAACTATATCAAGCTGTTTGACGATAAGTCTTACCATATCGCACTGCGCAATAATCTCGTGTTCTTTATTTTTACAGTTGGCATTCAAGCGGCGCTTGGGTTAATGCTGGCGATACTGCTTCGTGCGAAGCTGCGAGGCCATTCCATCTTCAGATCGGTCTATTTCATACCGACCATTATGGCACCGATCATTATTGCGGCTATATTCCGAATCATTATGGATACAAACTTCGGCAGTCTAAATGAAGGATTGCGCGCTTTGGGGCTAGATTTTCTAGCTGTATCCTGGCTTGGCGATCCCAAATATGCGCTCATGTCGATCATTATCGTCAATATTTTTGAATGGATGGGCTTTAGTATGACGCTTTATTATTCAGCGCTTCTAGCCATTCCAGATGAAATCTATGAATCTGCCAAAATTGACGGCTCCGGCTTTTGGAGGACGCTGTTCAAAATTACGGTTCCGCTCGTTGGCGGCACAACGTCTACACTCGTCATTCTTGGCATTGTCGGCTCGCTCAAAACGTTCGATATCGTATCGCTGCTTACTGGCGGCGGACCGGGGCGCTCGACAGAGTTTCTGACTACGTACGTGTATAAGAAGGCGATTGAGGAGTTTAATGGCGGGATGTCGGCTGCTGCGGGAGTCACCATTCTCATCATCGCTCTCATACTTGCCGTGCTGCAAATTCAGTATACGAACCGTCAACAACGTGATTTATAACCGTAAGGGGTGAGCTCAAATGTTTATTAATTTACGCAAATTAGATAAATGGATCATTCAAGCCGTGTTAGCCATAGTTGCGGTCGTTTGGTTGTATCCGCTTGTACAATCCGTCATTAAATCGCTTGGCATCAATGGGTTTGGCAATTATCTTGCCGTTATCAATCACCCAAAGGTCAATTATTTCCTTGTCGTTTTCAATAGCTTTTTTATCGCGGTATGCACAACTCTCGCAGTAGGTTTGCTAGCTACACTGGCTGCGTATGCCTTCTCAAAAATGCAATTCAAGATGAAAAACGTCCTGTTTTATTCGCTGGTTGCCTGCTTGGCTATTCCTGCGACAGCGGTTATGTCACCGCTCTTTTTTACAGCAAAAACACTTGGCATTATGAATAG
This sequence comes from Paenibacillus sp. MCAF9, assembly GCF_052114265.1. NCBI lineage: Bacteria > Bacillati > Bacillota > Bacilli > Caryophanales > Paenibacillaceae > Paenibacillus > Paenibacillus sp. MCAF9. Next base: position 94,675 of record NZ_JBFREL010000003.1, on the reverse strand, counting down.
CTATTCAGGCGTCATTTTGCCATTGGTTGCATTCAATGCACCGTTCATGCTTCTTATTCTCAAAAACTATTTCGATTCCATTCCGAATGCGATTCTGGAAGCGGGCATGATTGATGGCTGCACATCCTTCCGAATGTACAGAACGATCATGATCCCGCTTGGCATACCTGCTATTATTAATATTGCAGTGCTTACATTTATCTACTCATGGAATGACTATATCATTCCGCTGCTCCTCATTCGTGATGAAAAGATGTATACCGTTACGCTGGCTACGCAATTTTTTACGGGTACAACAAATCAGACGCCAGAAATGGTCGCACAGCTTTATGCAGCGCTTATTTTAATGACTATTCCTTCCATTATTGTTTATATGTTCGGTCAGAATGCAATGAAATCAGGCTTAACGGCAGGCGCAGTAAAAAGCTAATTAATGAGCTAGTAGATAAGCTGGAGGAGGACTATTATTATGGCTAAAAATATACCATCTATCGGACTGCCGCATCATGGCGGCGCATCGTATTTGAATCCGCTGGAGATCGGAGCGGGCGCAGGGCAGCAGGAACCGCTGACGCTCGTGCATCCCGATCCTTACCTTTTGAAATTTAACGGTCGTTATTATACCTATGCAACCGCGAAAGCTGGCGTAGTTGTGCTGCGCTCCAGTGATCTTGTAAGCTGGGAGCACTTAGGCTATGGATTTCAGCTGGAAGGGCATAAGGAATATTGGGCGCCAGCCGCTGTATATGAGAATGGCCGTTTTTACTTATACGTATCATCAATGCCGATTACGGAAGATGATGTGCATGAAGAGCGATTGATGGTTGCCGTTTCAGATACGCCGGAAGGCCCATTTGAATACGTGCGAACGTTTTATGACACGTTTTCATTGGATGCGCATGTTGTGAAGGACGAGCAAGGCGATTATTATATGTTTTACTCCAATAATGAATTTTCAGGCGTAGATCGTGATCGTGCGGGCACAGTCATCCTGGTCGATAAAATGCTGGATATGGTTACGCCAGCCGGTGAACCTCAAATTGTCGTATTGCCTACTATTGATGAGGAAATCTATGAGGAAAATCGGTTTGGCGACGGCCGTGACTGGCATACGATCGAGGGAGCTTTTTATTTAAAGCGCGGCACGAAGCATTATATGATGTACAGCGGAAATGCGTATGTACGTCCGAATTATTTTTTAGGTTATTCGGTGGCAGACGGCAGCAAAGGCCAGCCGCTTCATGAGCTGGAATGGAACAAGTATCCTTCCGATGATCAATATGAGCCGCTTCTTCGCAAAAATGATGGCGTCGAGGGCGTAGGCCACAATTCCGTCGTTAGAGCTCCAAACAATGTGGATTCATGGGTATTTTACCACGGCCGGAATGCTGACGATGTTCTTGACATGGACCGTGAGCAGCGGACGATGCGAGCAGATCCTCTGCTTTGGAGCGGTGATCGGATCTATATTGCCGGCCCGACTTATACGCCGCAGACAGCGCCGGCGCAGCCAACATTCCGTGATCTGTTTGACGGCAGTGAAGAAGGTCTTGGCGAGTTGTGGCAAGCAGCTGCGGGCAACTGGACAAGAGCAAATGGCGAAGCCCTTCAGACAAGCCGTGCTGTTATCGCCGGAGCGGTCACGAAGTCTGCATACAGCCACTATGTTCTTGAAGCTAGCGTGAAATGGTCGAAGGATCATACTGGCGGTTTATATGGTATTTATGCCGCATATCAAGACGAAAGCAATTACGTGTCGGTCTTATTGGATGTCGGACGTAGAGTACTGCGTGCTCATGCCGTCTATAAAGGGATTCAGCATGAAGCTATCGAGCATGCTTTGCCAGAGAGCTTTAACTTCGCCGTATACCATTTGCTGCGTGTGGATAAAACAGGAGACAACTATCGTATTCAGCTTGATGAGGTTACGGTAATAGATAAGCGATTCCCGATTACCAGCGGCAGCGTAGGTTTGCAAACGCGCTATACAGCTGCTTCATTTGCAGGTTTTGAGGTTACGCGTCATTTGGCGTTAACGGATGCGAGCAGCACTGCATTCGCTGAGCAGCTTGAGCGGACGAGCGGCGTTGGCATCTGCCGTGTCAGCGGCGGCGAGCTTCACTGCAGCAGCAAGCAAGGGCTGCGTACAGCTTGGTTATTGGACAAACTAGGTGATGCTGCCTTAGGTGAGGATTACCGTTTTGATACCGATATTCTCGTGAAGCGTGGTTCCGAATATGGCGTCTATGCCGCTTATACGGATGAGCGCAACTCAGTAGAAGCGGTATTGAATCGTACAGCCGGTTCCGTAACCGTATCGTCATGTATGGATGGGGAGGCATCTGTCTTATCCAGCGTTACTTTAGATGCGGCAAACTTCGATTGGACAGTCTGGCATACGCTTTCGAGTACGGTCGTTAACGGCTGCTTGACCATTCGTCTGGACGATCAAGTCGTATTTGCAGGTGCTGTATCCTGCCTTGCAGGCTTGCCTGGTCTGGTGGGCGCAGGTGAAGCTTCATTCCGTGAAACGCGGTATACGATGCTTTAATAAGTGAATGTTGTCATGATGGTTTATGAAATATTGAGTCTGTTTCTCTAGGTCGCCAATGACATAGAGGGACGGGCTCTTCTTTTTTTTATAGCAAATCTATTAATTTTTTGTGAGTTTTAATAGCAAGGAGATTATTTTGGCTACGACTGGGAAAGAATAGAGGTGAAGGTCATTAATAGAACGATGGGAATGATCGATATGATGAATGTTCATTGGCGCCTTGCTGAGCTGTGGCTGCTGCAGGAGAAACGGAGCTTAACGGAGCAAGAAAGCTCAGAGCTAAACGCCTGCATGAAATTGAATGCCAGGTATGCACAAAGACTTGCCGAACAATATAATTTTGGCTATATGGCGAGCATGACAGGTGATGAGGTTTGGCTTCAGGAAATCGCAGTCGAAATTGACAAGCTGGAGAGAACTCATGAATGCAAGCGTCCTTTGTTTTTTGAAGGCAAAACGGAAAAGTAAGCAAGAAACGGCTTATTAATGAGCGTGTATTGGTATGAAAAAAGAAATCGTCAAACGATCATTCACTAGTAATAAAGCTAGAATATAGGTTATTATGATAGTGACGAATCACATGCAGGGCATTCTAATTAAGAGGTGATAGGTTATGGCTTTTCAGTCCGCAAACATCTTTGTGAATTTACCGATTAAAGATTTGAATAAGACAGTCGATTTTTTTACTAAATTAGGGTTTGAGTTCAACCCTCAATTTACGGATGAGAAAGCTACCTGTATGATCATCGGACCTAATATTTTTGCTATGCTGCTGGTTGAGCAATACTTCCAAACGTTTATTGATAAAGAAATTGCAGATTCATCGAAAACAGCTGAGGTCATAGTGGCTTTGTCCGCCGAAAGCAGAGAGCAAGTGAATGAAATCGTGAATAAGGCTTTGGAAGCAGGCGGTAAACCTGCTAAAGATCCAATAGACCATGGCTTTATGTATAACTGGAGCTTTCAAGATATAAATAATCATCTATGGGAACTGGTGTATATGGACCCAAGTGCGATTGAACAAGGGTAAGCGGAATAATGCAGGGGCTGTCTTAAACGTAGATTTATCTGCGTTTGGGACAGTCCCTGCTTTGTTTTGTTAATGGAGCTTAGACTGCGTGAATCCCTAAGCGCTGCTCTGCTGACTTTGTTTCATCCGCTGAAGAGGCTGGCTTCGCCAGCGCCCGAAAGCAAATAGCTCTGATTGGTCTTGGCAGTGTATCGCCTTCTATTTTCTCTAAGCCTCTTAAGGCGGAAAGCCAGCGGCGGGCAGCATCTTTGGAGGAATTTAATTGAAGCTGCTCGGACAGCACCAAGAAGCCAGGCTCCTCTAAGCCTGCAACGCCCTCCGCTGCCGGAAGCTCCAAAGCGTATTTTATTAATGCTTTGGCTAAAATCGGAGCGACAGCGACTATAAACAAAATTTCCGACTCGAGGAAAAAAGGCTCTCCTGACTTACGGAACAACTTCTCGACTGATTCATTTGGTATAATTAGCATTAAATGCCTAAAATACTGAATCGTATTTACGATAGGGAGATGGAGCTGAGCATGGATAAACAATCGATGATTGCTTTCATTTTGGAAGAATATGCGTTCGTAAAGGAGGATAACCGCGCACAGTTTGATGCGATTATTGTGCGTTTATCCGGTCATAAGGGAGGCATATCGTTGGAGAGCTTGTCGGCGTGGGAAGAAGATGACCTTACGCAGCTGTACCAAATTCTGTCTGGGCATAAACTGACTCGTGAATACGTACCGGATATCATTCAAGCCTACGCCAGCATCGATAGGGCGAATTTGCCATCGAAAATATCATTTGGGCCGATCGTCAAAACGGAACAAAAATGGGATAAGCCGCGTATTCATCGGCAATATGGCAACTACGAGGTGCCGCAGGCGATTAATCAGCTGTACGAGCTGGAGACTGAGCTCGGAAGAGCAATGGATCTAGAGCTGGGGCTAATCATGCAAAAATATGACTTTCGCTATTCATGTACGCCGCCCGATTTTATTCCTTTTGCCAGCTCTGGTTGTGATGGCATTCATTATTGCTTTGTAACGGATTTCGGAGCTGTCAAAGATTTGGAGCAAGCTTATATAGCTGTCGTATCGCCAATGGATTTTGACTCGGAAATATGGCTTGTTGCCAAAAACATTAAGGATTTCCTTCGTCTTATTATTACGGATAGAAGTCTACTGTATAATAATCCTGCGTCATTTGATGATTTCTTTAAAAAGATGCGAGAGCAGAAAAATGAAAGCTTGGCGGAGGAGCAGTCAGCGGCGCTGCAAAGGCTGAAAGAGCTTTTTGGACTGCGTGAAATTACTGACTTGGAACAGTATATCCAAAGTGTACGTGAGGAAAGGGCACAAGCAATTTGTATGCAGACGCTGGATTCGATTGGCGTTGTACCGCTTTCGGGTCAGGTTGATTATACCGCTGAAGGGCCGCTTTCTATTAATTGGGATGATAGGCGGGCGCTCGATGCTATTGTTGAAGATGCGAGCGCAGAGAGAAAGCTTGCTTTCCTTCGTGATGCGCAGCACAAGAAGTTAATTTTGGATGACAGACTGATGCTTAGACGCTGCAAGCGCGTATTGTCGGAGCTGGAGCTATATCATGAGCTGAGTAATTTGCTTGAACTGGTTGACCAATAAATTAAATATCAATGAGGAGTGTGTTCTCGATAAATCTATTGTTTGTATGCAGCAGAAACAAGTGGCGAAGCTTGACTGCGGAAACGATTTTTCAAGGTGTTGGCGGCCATGAGGTGAGGTCTGCTGGTACGGAAGAGAATGCCCGGATTAAGGTGACAGCAGGTCATATTGGCTGGGCTGATTATATTTTTACAATGGAGAAAAAACATATTCGAAGGCTGCAAAGCAAGTTTGGGCATGAGCTTTCGGGCAAGCAGCTAATCTGTCTTCATATACCAGATGAATTCGAATACATGAACGATGATTTAATCGATCTGCTTCGCTCAAGTGCAGCTTCCTATGTCAGCGATCTGTGCTAATGATTAATGTTTTTGTTCAATGGCGAGCAGAAGCTTATACAAAGAATGGGCTCCGAGCAGTTGGTTTCTATTGACTCGATTTAGAAATTGCATCGATTCACGCGCTATTTTTATCGCATTTTCTACCTGGTTATCATCAACCTCTTTCAGCACCTGCTGAATGATCTCAAGCGACCATACCGCCGCCTTGAAGGTGCGAATAATTAAGATTTGACGMAGATTTGCTGGACTGAAGATGCGGTAACCATTTTCCTTGTTGCGATTAACAATAAGGAGACCCATCTTCTCCCAGTGACGAATAGCGGAGCTAGGTATGGTTGTTGCCTCGGATACTTCCCCAATGGTCATCCCTTTTCTTTTCCTTGCTTTATGCAGCAAATGAATTTCATCTGTCTCCAGCGCAAGAATCGTTTTATCGGCGATCGTTTTGTCACGGTGAAGCTCTGCCTGTGCGCTGTTTACAAGCCACAACGCTTCATCAATCTCGCCATCAATCAATTTAATCATCACTGCTTTGGTAAGCGTCATTCCAAAACCTTCATTCATCGCTCTTATGCACTCAAAGTAAGCGACGTGTTCTGCTGTATATATGCGATAACCGTTTGTCCCTCGTTCAACGGGTGGAATGATGCCCCAATCCTCGTAGTGCCTCAACGCGTTAGTACTAATATTTAATCTCCTGGCAATATCAATCGGTCGAATAATCACAAAAAAACACCTCCGAACATTTTCTAAAAACATTAAACAACCATGAGAACCTTTTTGTCAACGAAACGGGTTTAAATAGGGTGTTTATTTGCGTAACCTTCTCACTTGCATCAATGTAGTATGCTGGAATAAATGCTGGAAAAGAGCTCTAAATAGGCGAAGCGTTGCTTACCCCAAAAATTTATTGTCAATGAGGAGGACATGCATGAACGATACGATAGTCATTACAGGTGCACGCGAAAATAACTTGAAAAACATTTCACTCTCAATCCCCAAATACAAATTGGTTGTGTTGACAGGGCCCTCAGGCTCCGGCAAATCAACGCTTGCCATGGACACACTGCAAAGGGAATGTCAGAGGCAGTATATGGAGTCAATGGGGATGGTATCGGATTCGATAAGCAAGCCGAAGGTGGAATCGATTGCTGGACTTTCTCCTTCCATCAGCATTGGTCAGCACGTCACCAATCGCAATCCGCGTTCTACGGTTGGTACGGTTACAGATATTTATACGTATTTGCGTTTTGTCTACTCTAGGCTTAGCAGCCGTAAATGCAGCAACTGCGGTACAACTATACCGCCTGTATTCGATGAAGAGAATGATTTCGCAGCTGTAGAGGAAGAGGAGGGACGCCAGACGATCGTATGCCCGGGCTGCAATAAGGAACATGAGAAGCTCGGAATGGCTCATTTTTCATTCAATAAGCCGGAGGGAGCCTGCGAAACCTGCAGTGGGTTAGGACATGTTGCCACGCTTGACTTAGAAGCGGTATTCAATCAAGAGCTGAGTTTCCGCGGCGGCTGTGTGACTTACCTGTACGAAGTACAACTCGAATATTATGCTGTCATTTTAAAGGCTGCAGGGAACCATTATGGATTTACATTTGATCTCGACCTGCCATTAAAGGATTATACGGAAATCCAGCGTGATCTGCTTTATTACGGCGTGGAGAGCGATGCATTCATGAGGCATTTTCCTCTTGCCGCGCCGCCAAAAACAGTCGGAAAAGGCAAGTTCGAAGGCATTGTAACTGGAATGTGGAGAAGGTATAAAGAGAAGGAAAGCGAGCAAGGGGCAGCAGAAAAGGAAAACGATTATTTTAAGCAAGATGGGTGTACGGATTGCAAGGGCATGCGTCTAAAAAAAGAAAGCCGGTCAGCTTTAGTGGCAGGGGCTTCGATATCAGAAGTATCCACTTGGTCATTGGAGGAATTGCTTACTTGGACCAAGCAGCTTCAGGATGCTGTGCCTCCTCATGGACGGCCGCTGCTTGCGCCAGTCATGACCGATATGCCGATACGTTTGGAGAGAATCATCGATGTTGGGCTTAGTTATTTATCTCTCGATCGGCAGACCGTCTCCCTGTCAGGCGGGGAAGCTCAGCGTCTGCGATTAGCGTCACTCCTTGGGTCTGGACTTACTGGTGTACTCTATATATTGGATGAGCCAACAACAGGTCTACATCCGCGCGATACAGCAGGTTTGCTTCGCGTTCTCATGCAGCTTCGTGATTTGGGCAACACGGTACTCGTTATTGAGCATGATATCGAGGTCATGAGAGCTGCAGATCATATTATCGATATCGGTCCAGGAGCAGGATATTTAGGTGGGACGGTCGTTGGCGAAGGCAGCTTGGAGGAGCTGATCGCAAGTGAGAGTTCCGTTACAGGTTCTTATTTGCGTCAGGAAAGCTTGCCAGCGGCGGTACGGACAAGAAGGTCAGGCGACGGTAAACAACTGTCGATTGTCCATGCGCATGCTCGTAATTTGAAAGGGTTTGACGTTGCTTTTCCGCTTGGCTGTCTCATCTCGGTGACGGGAGTGTCAGGCTCAGGCAAATCGACCTTGTTATTTGATTTGCTTGCGGAGGGAGGGCAGGGGAAACCGCGTATTGCGGGTTGCGACAGCATAGCGGGCTTTGAGCATATCGGAAATCAAATTACGGTCGATCAGTCACCATTAGGCCGTATGCAGCGCTCAAATATTGCGACTTATACAGAAGTATTTACACAGCTGCGAAATTTATATGCAGGGCTGCCAGAAGCGAAGCGCAATCAGCTTACCTCGAAGCATTTTTCATTCAATACACCAGGGGGACGCTGCGAGACTTGCCAAGGACTTGGCGTATTATCGGTAGACATGAGTTTTCTCCCTAATCTTGAAATTCGCTGCACGGCTTGCAAAGGAAAACGATTCAAAGATGAAGTGCTGAGAGTCACCTACGAGGGTTATTCGATATCGGATTTGCTTAATATGACGGTTGAAGAAAGCCGAGCTGTGTTTAAAAATAAAGCAAAAATTGCGAGCATGACCGAGCTGCTGTGTGAAGTGGGGTTAGGTTATCTGCAGTGGGGACAGTCGGTAAAAACGTTGTCAGGCGGGGAAGGTCAGCGAATTAAGCTGGCTAAGGAGCTGAACAAGAGATCGAACAAACATACCCTTTATTTGCTGGATGAGCCAACAACGGGCTTGCATCTAGCGGACGTTGAACAGCTGCTTGCTCTACTCAATAAATTAGTGGATGCCGGCAATACGGTCGTTCTGGTTGAGCATAGCTTGGAACTAATTCGGGAATCCGATTGGGTCATCGATATAGGGCCCGAAGGCGGTGCAGCAGGCGGCAATCTTGTCGCAGCAGGAACGCCAGAGCAAGTAGCGGCTGTTGCTGCTTCCTATACAGGACAGTTTTTGAAAAAAGCGCTGGCTGGCGGATTGTAGACATATATAAAAGGGAGCTGTCAACGTCGATTGCGTTGGCAGCTCCCTTATTCGCTATTCGGCAGCGAGCTCTAAAATCCGCTCATTCACATGATCAGAATATAACCCGCCATGGTAGCAGATGACTGTGTTTATGTCGTATTGCGTTAATTTTTTGATGGATTTTTTTGCGGTATCCGGGTCGAGACAATAATGTGGTGTCGGACCTAGCAGCTGGTCGTTTTCAACGATTAGAGCATCAGCTGCAATCAACGTTTTGCTAGCAGTATGATAAAGGCTAAGATGTCCGGGCGTATGCCCAGGAGTGCCAATGACGATAATTCCTCCGCAATACGGCAATTGCTGCCCATCCGTAATGATAACATCGACATTCGCTTTAGGCGGATTTTCAAGCGTCTTCCTGAATGCGGCTCGCCATTCCTCAGGCACCTCTGCCGGCAAGGCTTTGACAGCTTGCTCAATCGATTCTGGAGTAACTTTGAGCAAATGTGCTTCACCTTGAATGTAAGGAGCTTCTACTTTGTCCGCAAGCACCTCCGCCTTATGAGGCAATTCCTGTAAAATTGCAGGCAAGCTTCCAATGTGATCAAGGTCTTGATGGGTAATAATGATTTTGTTAAGACGCTCAAACGCAAGTCCAGCACGCTCCATTTGCTCCTTTATTAATGGCAGCTGCCCCGGATAGCCAGTATCCACCAAGATCACGGTGTCGTTATCCCAAATTAAAGTGGGATAAATCGTTTCCATTCGACCCATCATGACCGCTGATATTGGCATCATATTAACGCCGATTGCAATGTTCATTTTAACCCTCCGCTACTGTTTAGAAGTTTTTGCTGCAGGTGAGTTGCTCATTTCAAGTAACATCGTACCAGTAGTTAAAATGTATGTAAATAGTAAAATATTATATTATACCACAAAAATAATTATTTGTCAATATGCATTAGTAGCATTTTTGATGAAATAACGTTTCGTTTTACGAATCATATGTTCACGCCCAAAGGGGCCCCAAGGATCCCATTCTCATGAATCGGGATAATGTGCTCAAGCGCATTGTTTTTGTAAATGGGATGCGTGATGCGCTCATCACATTGGAACTGCAAGCGATCGTAAAATAAATCCGTAAAGGTATGTTCACTATTTCCATAAAGGCGGCAATTATTTGGCAGCAATCTTATAATTGCCCATTTTCCTTGTTTTGTAACCGAAGCAAGCTTTTTTCTTGCGTCCTGCTCGGCCATGATCATTTACCGAATGATGCGTTCTGCTTGACGATCCTTATTAACTCGCGTGGCAATAGTCCTTAAATATGGCTCCCAGCTGCTGGAATGATCGACGGCTTTTTGCGCCTTTCTTCTTGTTTATTTGATTGCTTGGAATAAAGGTGTAAATCCCTTTCGCCTCGTATTAGTCGGCATAGGTGTGGCTTCCTTATTGTCGGCGATGACGACATTTATGCTTGTGTTCAGCCCTGCCCATTCTGCCAGCTCCTCCTATATTTGGCTGACCGGAACAGTTTATGGCACAACATGGACCTATGTATGGAACCTTTTACCATGGACCTTCGTCTTAATGGTTATCGCACTAGATTTATCTATTTATTATATCGGACACGAAATAACAGGTAGCAACGGGTGAAATTTTTTGGAGAAAGGAAGTGTGCATTTGAAACGTGGCTACATAATTCTGGTTGGCGTCGTAGTTGTGGCTGCTGCAATTTTGATGTTTTTGTTTCGGGTAAATGAGAATCAGGTTACCGTCCAGCGCATGCTTGATTTCGAGCAGGCAGAGCCGACCTCGCAAGTGGTGTGGGAGGATCGGGAGTCCATTCGAGCATTCGAATATGCGTTCCGATTTGGAAAGCAAATGAAGGGAAAGGTCGATATCGCGGCACCACCCTATTCTGTAATCTTAGGGGACTCGCGTTACCTTCTTTGGATATCGAAGAGCAGCGAGCATGGGAATTTCATGAAGCCGGGTGACACGGGAACGCTTTATCGATTAGGGAAATCATCCACGAAGAAGATTTGGATTTTGCTGGAAGATGCGTATTCGGTGAGTGGTTCTGGCAAAGAAGGAGCAGACGAGCAACTAGACGGAGAACAGCAGAATACACAGAACATGTCGCCATCACCTATAATCGAGTCTCCAACTCCCATTCCTATACAGTCGTCCGAGTCGCCGAATAACGAAGCACTAGAGCCAGCTTATTTGGAAAGCTCAGCTTTCACGGAAGAAGAGAAGCCGCTTATCGAGCTAATTAATTTGCGAATAAAGTATTTGCATGAGAAAAAATGGGATGATTTTTTAAGCTTATACACGGAAAGTGCACGCAAGTCACGCGAAGATTCAAGCGGCTTTACCGGATTCACCATTACAAGCATAAAGGTCGAACAACCAATAGCTATTAAAGAGCAAAAGTCGTTGTTTGAGGCTGTCGTTCAAGTTTCGGAGATCAGGAACAATGAAGATAGCGGTGGAAGCTCAGTGTATGTGTTTCGAAAGAGCAAGGAAAAAGGTGCTGAATGGCGGATTGCTGATGTAGATTAATCGTTAATTAATGGACATTCAAACCGATATAGTCGTAACTCGGAGCATACTATAAAGCTATAAAAATAGCGGCAGCAAATGTGTTTATACCCTCATTATAGGCTGATTAGCCGGAAATGAGAGTGGTTTACATCATTGCTGCCGCTATTTTCGTCAACCTTTTAGACGGTTGTGAATTCTACCTCGATATGAATAACCTCAGACCGGCTGCCAATTCGTACCGGCGGTCCCCAAGTACCGAAGCCTGATGATACGATGGCATGCAGTCCGCCTTTTTTTAAATAACCCCAATCGAGCTCAAACAGCTTTCTCGTAATCAGATGATTAGGCATCATCTGGCCGCGATGGGTGTGGCCGGATACGGAGATGTCGATGCCGTTATCTGCTGCGCTTGCGATGTCGGAAGGCTGATGATCGAGCATGATCAGCGGCCTGGATTGATCTAGAGGAGCGACAAGCTCCTGAATAGGTAGCCTTCCTTTACCGCTGAATCCCGCAGCCGCCTTATCTTTACGACCGATGACATAGAAGCTGTCAGCAATGAGCGCCGTCTCGTCCATAAGGACGCGAATGCCGATTGCATCCATTGCCGCAATAAATTCCGGCACTTTCCTGCCAATGTATTCATGATTTCCAGTTACGGCGTAAACGCCTAGTGGCGCTTTGAGCTTACCAAGTTCGGTTGACATGTTTTTGCGTAGAAAAGGCTCAATATCATCATCAAGAATATCGCCAGGAAGCAGGATAAGATCCGGCTGAATTTCTTTAACCTTATTCACCAGCCTAACTAAATGCCGATTGCCTACGATTGTACCCAAATGAAGATCAGAAGCCATTGCGATGCGCAGCTTCTTCAATTTTCCAGCAGGCTTTGGCACTTGAACGTGATAGGTTCGAACAATCGGACTCCATGCATTCCATGAACCGCGGATAAGGAGTACAGCCATAATAAGGAAGGCCAGTCCGCCTACACCGACAATATAAATTGATTTTTCAGCGCCCGCTGCTTTTAAGATAAGGGCAACAAGATTGGCAGGCGGCAAAATGATTACGGCATATTCCAATACGGCAAACCAGTAGGAACCAATCAGCTTCAGTACCTCGGCAACCGGTTTAAAAGGCGCACGGTAAGCGAGCCGGCCGATAATGTACGAAAATGCAATGACACTAGCAATGATCGTATATACAGTCGCATTTTCTAAATGGAATAAATGAGATAAGAACAGCCACCCATTCCAGCCAATATAGAAGGAAATGCCGCTGTATAAGAGCAAAACACCAAAAACAATAGCAACAACACGCAGCTTCATCCATCAACGCTCCCTAGCTCTTAATCTGCTTTCTTATAAGCTGAACCTACTATATCACACCGAGAATATAGCAGTAAAATTCATAAGAATAGCAGGAATAGATTGCTAATCGCCAAGTGTTTCAATACGATAGTAAGGATGCGAAATCGATGCATAAACGTTTTACAGCATGCTGGGAGTTAAGGCTGCAGGCGTTGCGCAGGCTGCGAGCCTATGGTATCGTTTCGTCATAATGATTGATGCGAATGAGGCATCTAAATGGAATGGAGCGAATAATCCGAATGAAATCGCTTGTACTGGCAGAAAAACCGAGTGTGGCGAAGGAAATAGCCCGTGTACTCGGCTGCGGACAGAAACATAAAGGCTACATGGAAGGCCCTAAATATGTTGTAACTTGGGCGCTGGGACATTTGGTGACACTGGCTGAACCTGAGGATTACGATCCGAAATATAAAACTTGGAATTTGGAAGATTTGCCGCTGCTCCCGCCAAAAATGAATTTAAAAATTATGAAGGAAACATCACAGCAATATCGCACAGTAGCTCAGCTTTGTAAACGGCAAGATATTAGTGAGCTTATCATCGCTACTGATGCTGGCCGAGAAGGCGAGTTAGTAGCTCGTTGGATTATGGAGCTTGTTCATTGGCGCAAGCCGTTTAAGCGTCTTTGGATCTCATCTCAGACGGACAAAGCGATAAAGGACGGCTTCAACACCTTGAAGCCAGGCAAGGACTATAACAATTTGTATGCTTCGGCCGTTTGCCGAGCAGAAGCGGATTGGTTGATTGGATTAAACGTGACGAGAGCATTAACGACCAAATACAACGCACAGCTAGCAGCTGGACGCGTGCAAACGCCAACGCTTGCCATGCTGATGGAGCGGGAACAAGAAATACAATCGTTTCAATCACAGCCATATTGGAATGTGTCCGCTGATTTTGGCTCATTCTCTGCGCATTGGCGGGAGCAGGATGCACATGATGGAAGAGTATGGAGCCGTGCTGATGCTGATGCGATCGCCGCTCGTATCAAGCAGGGAACTGCAAAAGTAAGCAAGCTTCGCACCTTGGAGAAATCGGAGCCGCATCCTCAGGCCTATGACCTTACTGAGCTGCAGCGAGATGCAAATAAACGACTGGGCTTCTCGGCCAAACAAACGTCCAACGTGCTTCAGAAGCTTTACGAGCAGCATAAGCTGGTTACGTATCCGCGTACAGATTCCAGATATTTGTCGAGCGATATGGTTCCTACCTTAAAGGGACGGTTAGAGAGCATCGCTGTTGGGCCTTACACACAGCTGGCTCGCAAGCTTGTCAGAATGCAGCTTCCAATAACGAAGCGAATTGTAGATGACAGTAAAGTAACAGATCATCATGCTATTATTCCTACAGAACAATTCGTAAATCTGTCTGCTCTAAGCAATGATGAGCGCAGATTATACGATTTAATCGTAAAACGGTTTATTTCATTATTTTATGGACCTTATCGCTACGATGAGACGAGTGTCGTGCTTGCTGTAGGCAAGGATATATTATACGCAAAAGGAAAGATCGAGAAAGAAAAGGGCTGGAAGGAAATTTATCAATCAGATGCTTATTCTTCCGTTCAAGATGAGGATGACGAAGACGGAGCGGGCTCAGGTCAAGGGAAGTCCGACGGACAGCCTGCTCAGCTGCTTCCGCCGCTATCCATCGGACAATCGCTCCCTGTGAAGCAGGAAAAGGTACGCGAGCTTCGCACAATGCCACCAGCACGCTATACAGAAGCGACACTGCTTACTCGCATGGAGAAGCACAGTCTTGGAACACCGGCAACAAGAGCTGATATTATTGAAAAGCTGCTCGGAACAGATACGATAACTCGGACGCAAAACAAGCTGATGCCAACGGGTAAAGGAAAGCAGCTGATTGAACTCGTAGTAAACGAGCTTAGAAGTCCTGATTTAACAGCAAAATGGGAGCAGGAGCTGGAGCGCATTGCGAAAGGTAAAGGCGACCCGGCTGCCTTTATGAAAAATGTCAGACAGCAGGCTGCGAAATGGGTTTCTGAGGTTATTGCAGAGACGAAGGAATATAAACCGCATAATTTGACCCATTCACGCTGTCCTGAATGCGAGAAGCCGTTGCTCGAAATTAACGGAAAACGAGGCAAATCGCTCGTCTGCTCAGATCGTGAATGCGGCTATCGCCGTTCAGCAGAGCCAATGCTCTCCAATAAGCGCTGCCCGCAATGCCATAAGAAAATGGAGATTAAAGACGGCAAAGCAGGGAAATTTGCACAATGCAAACCATGCAATGTCATCGAAATGCTTGGCGATAAGCAAAGCGGCAAAGTGAATCGCAAGCAAAACCAGAAACTGATTGAACAGTACAGCGATAATACGTCGATGTCCAATAGCTTGGCAGATAAGCTTAAGGCAGCACTCGAGAAACAATCAGGCAAATAAATTAGAGAAAACCGGCAAGCAATCCTTAAAGGGCTGCTTGCCGGTTTTTTTGTGAAAAGAAAAAATAAGATACCACTTTACAAACCGACCGGCGGTCTGTATTATAAAGACATCAACAAACCGACCGACGGTCTGCTGTCCTTCTAAATAAGTTATCGTCGATTGCAACTCATAATAAACAATTAATAATAAAGGAGGCTGCTTATGGTAGATTACACTGCAAATGCGAGTTATAAATTATTGTTGGAAACAGCAGAGCAGCTCATTCAGGAAAAAGGCTGCCGACATACCACATTGCAGCAAATTATGCTTAGTACCGGATTGTCCAAAGGTGCTATCTATCATTATGTAAAAAGCAAAGAAGAGCTTTTTGGACTTATATTGTCTTCGCAAGTGGAGCTCATTAATGATTCCTTCCTGCTTACGATAGAGAAAAGCTGCAGTCTTACAGCTCCATTGCTTGCTATTACTGAGGGGCTTGATCAGCTTCAGCAGAAGGATAGTGTAGCTAATCAAATCTTAACTTATCTGCTTAGTCAGAAGGATAAGCCAGGTATTGCAAGTGTTCTGCAGCAATTTCACGAGCGTTCAACAGCGACCTTGCTAGAGTGGATAGAAAGCGGACAAAAAGAGGGTCTCATTGCTCAAACCGTGGATGCGCGTAAAGCAGCGGAGCAAGGCGTAATGCTGTCATACGGCATGTGCGTTCGGAACATTATGTTAGCCGACACGCTTTCATCACCAGCTCGTGCATTCGAGAAAGAAGATTTTTATAAATTTATGCTGCTCATTTTACAAGACGGAACTTCTGAATAGTGTCAAAGATAATCACGACAAGGATAAGTACCGATGATTAGTTTTCTTGCAATTATTTTATTAACTGAAACGGTGGTGGAGCCAAAATGAGCTCAAACAAAAAAATACTTATCATTCAAGGAAATCCCAACCCTACCAGCTATTGCAGCTCTTTGGCAAAGGCTTATGCTGACGGCGCGGTGCAGGGCGGCGCAGAGGTTCGAATCATACAGCTGCATGAGCTAAGCTTTAATCCTAATCTTGCCTTCGGCTATGCGAAGCGTACAGAGCTTGAACCGGATTTGCTAGAAGCTCAAGCATCGATCAAGTGGGCGGATCATCTCGTCTTTATTTATCCGACTTGGTGGGGAACGCAGCCGGCTTTGCTCAAAGGTTTTTTGGATCGGGTGCTGTTGCCAGGCTTTGCTTTTAAATATCGCGAAGGCTCTATATTGTGGGATAAGCTGTTGTCTGGCAAAACAGCTCGCTTGATCGTTACACTGGATACGCCAGTATGGTACAACCGCTTTGTATACGGTCAGCCAGGGCATCGCGCAATGAAGAATGCGACACTTCAATTTTGTGGAATTAAACCAGTACGGATTACGAATATTGGTCCAGTAAAAGGTTCTACGGATACGAAACGAGGCAAATGGCTAGCGATTGTTGGTAAGCTTGGTAATAAAGGCTCCTAACCTATGTCATTCATCCAAGAGGCAGATAGTGTTCTGTCATATGCTATGGATGAAGAGGTAGGAAAGGGGAAAGATTTCATTGGGTGATAATCAGGGTAGGCAATTAGCTAGCAAATGGGCTAAGACGGCAATACTGCTTTCTCATTCCAGCATCGCACCGCATATTCCTCCAACTAGGAGATTTACGGCCAATAACCTCAGAAGCATGTTGGATACACATCAAATGGTTGTTGTTAAGCCAGTAGTCGGTGCTGGCGGACACGGCGTTATTAAGGTTACGCGAGACGGCGATGGGTATACCTATACTTATTATTCGCAGATGAAACGATTCGCTAGTTTTGCAGCTTTAGTAGGATCGCTTAACAATCAACGTAAAGGCCGTGCTTATATTATTCAAAAAGGGATATATTTGGCAACGGTGGACGGCAGGCCTATTGATTACCGAGTAAAATATGTGAAGACGGAGAGCGGCTGGGTCTATCGTGCAATTGTAGGGCGAATTGCTAGAAAAGGGCTGTTCGTAACTAATTTATGCCGAGGCGGCACATTGGTTTCAGCAGCAGACGGGATTAGCAGATCCCTATCTTCAGCACAGGTAGGGGAAAAGAAGCGGAAGATGCGTGAGCTTACCGTATTATCGACAAATGTGCTTGAAGCCAAGTACCCCGGAATTGGCCAGCTAGGGTTTGATTACGGCATTGATAAACAAGGTAAAATATGGATATTTGAAGTGAATACAAGGCCACAATAACAGGCAAACAAAAGGATGCGTAGAAGTGGAAATCACTTCTTAGCATCCTTTTGTTCAATAGAAGAATGAAGATCATTTTCTCATCCTTATCTTATTTTTCTCCGTCAAAGCGGCTTCAGCATCCAGAGGGCGCCGATGCCGTTTTTGCTTGATTCATAGGCTAGAGATCGGCCTTGGTCTCATTTTGACGAAAAAACTCTCCGTTACGAAGCCCGTCGACGAATTGCTGAAGCCAGCTGTAATACTCAATGCCATGGCGCAGTTTGTTCAAGTCCTTTAGGCATAGGAGCCGCTCCTCAGCCTCCGTATCAATATCTAAGATGATTTCAGATAACGGAGGTATAACCTCATTTATTGCCCCGAGCATGACATCGATCTCGCGCTGCAGCTTAGCAGCAAAGAAGTTTTGGAAGGCTTGGAAAAAGTCAGTCTCCGCTACATATAAATCTTTGCGTTCCAGTTTTTCATCCAATTTCATTATCATCTTTGAATCCATCAAGGATCGAACGGCATAGCTCATATTGCTTTTGCTCATATTCATTTGCTGCTTCATTTCTTCAAGTGTCATCGGTTTATCTTCAAAAAACATGATGCCGTAAAGCTGTCCGAATGAATAATTAGCACCATATAAATCCATCGTCTGGGCAATAGCGTCTATTATTTTCCCTCTTATTTGCTCCTGAGTCGTGGCCAAACTATTCTGATCGCTGGTGGAAGCTCTTTTCACAACATCACCTACAAGATTAAGATTTTATGATTCATTATACAGCAACAATATTAGTTGAAAGTGAATCTTTCAGGAAAACAACTCTTTTACAAGATCTTTATCAGACGTTAACGTTCAGATAATGTGGCTGTTCTAAACTGAGTGTACAATAATTTTTGAACAATAGAGGTGAAAATGAGTTATTAATGATAATTATAGCAAACATTAAGAAAAAATTGAACGATAACCAGGAGATGATAAAACGCGATATGGCTAAGGAATGGAAGGCTCTATTGTTCACGCTGCCGGCTATGATTCCATTGATTGTATTTTGGTTGATCCCGCTGGGAACTATTTTTTATTTGAGCTTTACGGATTGGGATTTTATGAGTCCCGTTAAAACATTTGTAGGTTTTGAAAATTATATTTATTTGTTCAATAATTCAGCATTCTATCAATCCCTTGGCGTAACACTCCTCTTTTGCCTTGGAAGTGTGCTTCCGGTGATGGCTTTTGGACTTGCGCTTGCGTTGTTGCTAAACCGGAAGATGAAGGGCTCGGTTATTTACCGGACGTTATTGTTCTCTCCTTGGGTTACACCAACGGTTGCTGTATCTATTGTATGGTCTTGGATATTCGAACCTAAGGTAGGAATGGCCAATACGGTGCTGAGATGGTTCGGTTTTGACGGAATTGGCTGGCTTCAAGATACGAGATGGGCGCTTGCAGGGGTGCTGATCGTTACCATCTGGAAGCTGATGGGCTGGTCGATGGTGTTTTTCTTAGTCGCCTTGCAAAATTTGCCGCGAGAGCTGTTGCAGGCTGGAGAGCTGGACGGGGCGGGAAGCTGGAGCAAGCTTAGATATATTACGATTCCGCTAATATCGCCAACGACCTTTTTTCTTTTTATTGTACAAACGATATCGGCGCTGCAAGCTTATGACCAAATTAACGTGTTAACGCAGGGTGGCCCGGCCGGCTCAACAAGAACGCTTCTATATATGTATTATCAATCGGCTTTTGAGTCGTTTGATATCGGAGAAGCTTCCTCTGTGGCGGTTGTGCTCGTAGCTATCTGTATGGTGCTGTCGATCGTATCCTTTGCCATCAGCCGTAAAACCGTTCATTACAGCTCATAATCGTCAACCGATGGAGAGGAGAAAGATTGTTATGCAAGCTCAAAATGTTTTTCGACGTACGATCAGGCATTTGTTATTGCTGCTCTTCAGTGCCGTTATGGCCTTTCCATTCTATTGGATGATTACAAGCGCGCTCAAAACAAATGATGAAATATGGCAATTCCCGCCCACCTTCTGGCCAAGTTCTCCTCAGTGGAGCAATTTTTTGGCGGCTTGGCTAGAAGCGCCTTTCTGGCGGTATTTAACGAATAGCATTCTCGTAGCTTCAGTCATTGTTCTGCTGCAGGCACTGAATTCTGCGATGATGGCTTATGCTTTGACGCATATGCGATTTCGATTGAAGAAAGCCATCACAGCAATCATAATGCTTGGTTATATGATTCCTAGCACAGCGGTTTACTTGCCGAGCTATATGATTTTGGCCAAGCTTCACCTGCTCGATTCCTATGCTGGCCTCATTTTATCCAACTGCGTCAGCGTCTTTTCCATTTTTTTAATCAGACAAGCTTTTTTACAGGTGTCGCATGAACTGGTAGAAGCAGGGCAAATCGATGGTGCGTCATCAATGCGGATATTATGGTCGATTCTTATTCCGGTGACGCGTTCCTCCTTCATTGTGCTCGCTCTTATTACGTTCATTGAACATTATAATAACTATTTTTGGCCGATGCTGATCACGAAAAATCCGAATCTGCAGCTTGTCTCGGCAGGCCTTAGAAGCTTCTTTGTGGAAGGAGGAGCCTATGGCTTGAAGTGGCCGCTTATTATGGCGGCAAGTTCCTTTACGATTATCCCGCTGCTTGTGCTGTTTCTTTTTGCGCAGAAGACGATTATGAAAAGCTTCAATATGTCAGTTGGCGTGAACAAAGGGTAGAAAATAGGCATTGCTTATTGTTTTATACAAATCGAGTGGAGGAATCAATTACAATGTTGAAAATGAAGCAAGGTTTAGCTCTGATGATGGTAACCAGTTTTGCGGTACTGGCAGCGTGTGGACAAACAGCAGGAAATACGAAAACGAATAATGGAGCTAACGCAGATCCAACCAATGAGGCAAGCGAAGCTCCTGCTCCTAAAGAGCCAGTTACGATTGAGTTCTGGTATGGGCTTGGCGGCAAGCTTGGCGAAACGATGAAGGAAAAAATCGACTTATTCAACAACTCGCAGCAGGAGGTAATCGTGAAAGGGATCGCTCAAGCGGATTACTCCGAAACCGAGCAGAAGCTCCAAGCTGCGATTGCAGCGAAGCAAGCGCCTGCTGCTGTTCTTTCCTCTAATATGAACTGGGCAAAAAAAGGATTATTCGCTGATATGAGCGAATTAATTGGTGCTGACTCTTCTTTCAATAAAGTAGATTTTGTACAAACATTTCTTGAACAAGGACAGCTGGACGGCAAACAATATTTCCTTCCGATGTATGGCACGACGCAGGTCATGTATTATCGCAAGGACGCACTTGAGAAGAGCGGACTTACAACAGAAGATTTTAAGACATGGGAAAGCTTAGCTGCTTCGGCGTCGAAGATGGCGGTTAAAGCGAATGGAAAAACAAGCTTCTACGGCTGGGAGCCGATGTGGGGCATGGAAAATATGATGGATGCAGTATTAGGCAAAGGCGGTACCGTTCTAAGTGATGATGGCAAAACCGTGATGATTGACTCTCCAGAATGGGTAGAGACATGGGAGATGTTCCGCAAATGGATTCATGAAGATAAAGTGATGACGATCCACTCCGGCGGCCAAGGATGGGAATATTGGTACAAAACGATCGACGATGTTATGAAGGGACAAGCTGCAGGCTATACGGGCTCAAGCGGCGATCAAGGTGATCTTGATTTCAATATCGTTGGGGCAATGGAGCAACCGGGCTGGGACGGCATAGGTACAGGCAAACCTGTTGCAAGTGCAATTATGGCAGGCATTCCAGCTGGCGTAAGTGAAGAACAAAAAGAGGCGGCATACAAATGGCTTACGTTCTTCTCTGAAACGAAAAATACCGCATCATGGTCGATTGGTACGGGCTATATCGCAGTTCGCTCATCCGCACTTGAGGACGAGGAATACAAAGCATTCAGCGAGAAAAACCCTCAAATTAAAGTGCCGCTTATGCAGGCAGCTCATGCATCTGCGCCATTCCAGGACCCGACAGGCGGCAAAATAAACGATGCGCTTAAGATTGCAGCTGATAAAGTGCAAATCGGAAATGTTTCTGCTGAGATAGCGCTCAAGGAAGCGAAGGAAGCAGCACAGAAGGAGCTCGACAGATTAAAATAGGAGGAATTGTTAATATGCCTGACTTAATGATAAATAATCGAGCATACAAGGTGTCAGGCATCTTGTTTGACAAGGATGGAACGCTGCTGGATTTCATCGGGATGTGGGGCAGCTGGAGCGAGTTCATATTCATTGAGCTAAAGAATCAGCTAGAGCACCGAGGAATTCCTTTTCAGCATGATCAAATTCCTAGCCTTTGGGGCACGAAACATGATGCTGACAACAAGATCATCAATTATGATCGAAATGGCCCGCTTGCTATGGGCACGATGAATGACTTGTATGCAGTGCTTGCTTGGCAGTTGTACAGCCAAGGCGTATCGTGGGCCGAAGCGATGGAGCTTGTTCAGCATTGCAAGAAGCAAGCGGATATTGAGCTGGAGCTCTCGCGCCCAGCTCTCCCGCTGCCTGGAAGCATTAATTTTCTGGATAGCTGCAGAGAGCATGGCATTAGGCTTGGCGTTGTCACTGCTGATGAAACGGAGGCTGCAAATAAACATTTGGAGTGGCTTGGAATACGCAATTATTTTGATGTCGTAATCGGCACTGATTTGGCTCAGCGAGGCAAGCCGTTTCCGGATATGATGGAGCTGGCCTGCCTGAAGCTTGGAATTGATTGTTCGGAGGCTGCGATTATAGGCGATACTAATGGAGATATGCGGATGGGACTTGCGGCTGGAGCTTGTGTAAAAGTTGGTATCGCAGATGTTGCCGAAGGATCTCGCGTCCACAAGGCGCTTCCTAATGCAGATGAAGTTATTGCTTCGTATAGCGAACTAACGATTAGGAGACGAGTGAATGAAGAGTGAAATGGGCTGGGGATGGACATTTCTTCTTCTCGCTATCGTATTAGAACTGTCGGGAACCGTTTCTATGAAATATTCAGCGGGCTTTTCACGATTTTGGCCATCTGTACTCATGTTTTTATTTTATGGTGTCAGCTTCACGATGCTAAACTTCGCTCTATCTTATATGAATGTGAGCGTTGCCTATGCGATCTGGTCAGGTATTGGCATTATTCTCATTACGATTGTCAGCGTTACGATTTTTCATGAAAAGCTGCCTATTACCTCATTGCTCTGGATCGCTGTTATCGTTGTTGGAGTAGTGGGCTTGAATATGAGTGTAAAAAACCATTAAATGCAAGCAGAAAGGGAGAGGAATAAAATGCTGTCTCCAATTATTAGTTTTCAAGTCATTACGGACACCCATGTTACGAATGACCGGGATCATATTCACAATAAGCATTTCGAGCAAGCGCTTCTTGATATTGCGGCACATGCCTCTAACAGTATAGGCATAATGCATGTTGGAGACGTGACGGATCATGGACTCCGACCTGAATATGAGGAGTTTACCCGCATTTGGGAAGCAAACAAAGCCGGACTGCCAGAGATGCTGCTTACGTATGGCAATCATGATATTTTTTTAGGTGAATGGAGCAGTCAACTTAAACTCTATGAATCTAGCACCGGCATGAAAGGTCCATATTATGATAAATGGCTGGAGGGCTATCATTTTATTTTTCTTGGCTCGGAGCAAGGATTAAAGGATTTCGCCTATTTGAGTACAGAGCAGCTTGACTGGCTTGATGAGCGTCTTGGTGAGCAGGCATCAGCATCAAAGCCGGTATTTTTGTTCCTGCATCAGCCGCTGAAGGATACGGTTGCCGGGTCGCTCGAGGAGCAGGGCTGGTATGGTGTGACTCAGGACAAAGAATTGAAAGCAATACTGAAAAAGCATCCTCAGACAATCATGTTTAACGGACATACCCATTGGGAGCTGGAAGCGGGACATACCTGCTTTGAAGGAAAAGGTGAAACGGCGACCATATTTAATACGGCATCGGTCGCTTATTTATGGACAAATGAGGACGAGTACAAAGAGGGCAGCCAAGGTTATCAGGTTGACGTGTACGCAAATAAGATTATTGTGCGCGGCAGAGACTATACGACTTCCTCATGGATCGAAAATGAGCAATATGAATTGAATTGGTAATGAATCATTTCTCATATGAGCCCCATTGGGGCTTTTTTTAAAATATAAGAATTTATAAGTTTGTTAGCTTATAAAGGGCTTATATTTCTCCGTCAAAGCTGCTTCAGCATCCAGAGGACGCCGAAGTCGTTTTTGCTTGTGTGATTGTATATGGGCTAGTGTAGGAAATAGGGAGAGGTTTCAATATATTCCATTAATAGATTCATATAAAGCGATTAAAGTTTTTTATTGAGAGGATGTAAAAAAGGCCTGTGGATAACTCTATCCACATTATCCACCTTGATAATGCTTAAAATTCGACGTATATACACATGCTATTCACATCGTATCCACAACATCTTGTGTATAACCGGGGCTGTTGTCCTTCTAATAGTGCCATGCTACTATGAAAAAGTAGTAAACAAAGTATGGAAGAAAGGGTGTGTAGTATGGAGCTACTGTCTGACGAAATGTTAGTAGACACTTATTATGCAGCTGTGCAGTTTGAATTGGAACCCGAGTTTATTCGAATGTTAGCCATCGAAATGACACGCAGACGACTCAAACCAGAAAACATCAAAATTACAGCATAAAAAGTCGCGATTCTTCAAGATAGCAGAGCGACTACATTTCCTTCACCCAAACCTCGGCAGTAAGCTTGCAGGCCTGACAATATACAAGATGCTTGCAAGATAAAGAGTTTTGCACATGCACACTATTTATGAGCGGCTCGTCTTCGATCTGTTCATAGGGAGCGTAAGGACTCGTCAGATCAGATGCACGACCGCAATCGATAACTGCGCTATCGCAAGAGGAGCAGCGAACATGCAAATATTGAAAGCCATTACAAACAGGACAAAACATAAGGGTATCCTCCTAGGCTCACCGTGCATATGAATGCAATAGGTGTATGAATGAGCTAAGCCAAGGTTAGGATACCCTTATGTTTATTTTTTTACCGTTATGTTCAATATAAATGCGCTAAAGCTTCATGTTGCTGCTATGTCCTGGGGACAGCTTTGCTCCGGGATCAACATAAACCTTAGCGTTGTTAATAGCAGTAGGGGCTTCTCCGAAACCAACAGCGATCAGCTTAAGCTTACCGGGATAAGTAGTCACATCGCCGGCTGCAAAGATTCCAGCAATATTAGTTTCCATACGTGTATCAACGATAATCGACCCGCCTTGAATTTGAATACCCCAATCAGCAATCGGACCGAGTGAGGAAATAAAACCAAAGTTGACGATGACGGCATCGACTTCAAGTTCAATTGTCTCTAATGTTTTGACGTCGGATAACGTGACTTTCGTAATGCTCTCCTCACCATGAAGCGCTGTAATTTCTTTTGGTGTAAGGATGTTAACTTTCGAATTCATTAAATTCTCAACGCTATGCTCATGCGCTCTGAATTTGTCACGACGATGAATTAGCGTAACGCTCTCAGCGATGGGCTCCAGCATGAGCGACCAGTCAACGGCTGAGTCGCCGCCGCCGCTTATCAACACCTTTTTCCCCTGAAAACGTTGCAAATCACCCACAAAATAATGAAGGTTTTTCTTCTCAAATCCAGCGGCCTCAGGCAATTCAAGCCTCCGCGGCTCAAATGCACCAACACCGGCAGTAATAATGACCGCTTTAGCATAATGTTTTGTTTTGTCTGTTATAATTTCAAATAGACGTTCATCAAGTTTGTTTACGTTTAATACCTTTTCCTCAAGGCAGATTTCCTGCTGAAAATGAGAAAGCTGCTCTCGTAGACGGTCAACTAGTTCTTGTGCCGTTACCTTAGGAAATCCAGCAACATCATAAATGTATTTTTCAGGATAAAGCGCTGCAAGCTGACCGCCTAGCTGGGGCATGCTTTCGATGAGTTTAACTGAAGCTTGGCGCATACCGCCATAGAAAGCAGCAAACATTCCTGCAGGCCCGCCTCCGATGATTAAAATATCGACGGGATCTACTGCTGATTCAGGGTTTGACATTGTAGCCACCTCCACGTTATAAGCTTTACGACTTCAATTATAAACTTTCCAGATATAAGAAGGAAATATTTAATTTGTATAGAGTTCTAAACAATTTCGTATATTTTGCCCTTGAACTTTGCCCGAAAACTCTGTAGAATTTCTGATGTATGTTATGCATGGGAGTGGTTGCATAAAACGTCGAAAGTTGTCGGTTTAATGCCATAGGCTCATTGATAAAAGCACTTTAATTAGAACACACTGAACTCATCATTATAAATATTCGGTTTAGCATGTGTAATTTTTCACAAAGTATAAATACAAAGATAAATAAGGAATGGATGGGATTAAACGATGAGTAACATACCTAAAATCGTTATTCTTGGCGCAGGGTACGGCGGCATTTTGACCGCACTTCGACTGCAAAAAGAATTAAATTACAATGAAGCTGACGTTACGTTAGTTAATAAACATGATTACCACTATATTACAACACATCTTCATATGCCAGCGGCAGGCACGGATAATCCGGAAAATGCACGGGTGAGCATTTCGAAATTGATCGATGAATTTAAAATCGACTTCGTGAAATCAACGGTCGTTCAAATTCGTCCGCAAGATAAAAAAGTGATCCTTGAAGACGGTACTTTGTCTTATGATTATTTGGTCATTGGTCTTGGAGGCGAGCCTGAGACTTTCGGAATTCCAGGCTTAGGCGAACATGCAATGAATATTCGCAGCATCAACTCTGTTCGTTTGATTCGCGAGCATATCGAGTACCAATTCGCGCGCTTCAAACGTGAACCGCATCGTACGGATTATTTGACGTTTGTTGTTGGCGGTGCAGGCTTTACGGGAATCGAATTTGTTGGAGAACTCTCCGACCGTATTCCTGAGCTGTGCAAGCAATTTGACGTAGATCCTGCGCTTGTAAAAATCTACAACATCGAAGCAGCACCAACGGCGCTGCCAGGCTTTGATCCTGAACTCGTAGAGTATGGGATGGATGTGTTGACCAAGAAGGGTGTAACGTTCCGTATTGGCACAGCCATTAAGGAGTGCTCGCCAGAGGGTGTTATCGTTGGCGAAGGCGAAGAAATCAAGTCGGCTACCGTGATCTGGACTGGCGGTATTCGCGGCAATCGCCTCATTGAGGAAGCTGGATTCGAAACGATGCGCGGACGCGTGAAGGTGGATGAATTCCTTCGCTCGCCGAGCAATGAGAACATTTATATCGTTGGCGACAACTCGCTGATGTTTAATCCAGAAGGCCGTCCTTATCCGCCGACTGCTCAAATTGCAATGCAGCAAGGTGTCGTATGCGCACATAACCTTGTCGCTTCCATTCGCAATCAACCGCCGAAGAGCTTCACGTTCAGCAACAAAGGAACGGTAGCATCACTTGGCAAAGGCGAAGCAATCGGAGTAGCTTTTGGCAAAAAATATAAAGGCCGCGTAGCCGCTTGGCTGAAAAAAGCGATCGACCTTCGTTATCTGTTCATCATCGGCGGCATTTCGCTTGTACTTCGCAAAGGGAAGTTTCTATAATGAGACATTGCAGCGTACAAGTCCGCGGATTGCTGACCAGAGATGAGCTGGATCGTTACAATGCATTGATGGAAGTCGGCTCCTTCTTAGAATCGCAAACACGATACGACTTGGCCTATACGGTGCAAAAGGAAGTTGACCTCCTTATTCAGCCAGCGATCGAGCGGTTGAAGGACAAAGGCCGCGCTCGTGACCGAGCTACACAAGAGTATTTGGAAGCGAAGCGGCATGGTCTTGAAAATAATGACGAAGATGACGACGACGATAATTAAAATAAAGGCTTTCGCTCATTGGAGTAGCAACGAAGCTGCTCCAAGGCGGAAGCCTTTTTCATTCAGTTGATTCTCTCGAAAAAAAAAGAAGCCCAAGCCATTTGAAGAAAAGGCTTGGGCTTTCTTTCTATTATATTTTCAGCAAAGCTTGGAATTTTTCTACGTTCAAGAAATTGCCGACATAAAAATCGCCGAAGTCAGCGTAACGAGCGCTCACTTCATCAAAGCGCATTTCATAAATCAGCTTCTTGAATTGCAACGCATCGTCGGCGAACAGTGTAACGCCCCATTCCCAGTTGTCGAAGCCGACAGAGCCAGTAATGATTTGTTTAACTTTGCCAGCGTATTGACGACCGATCATCCCGTGGCTGCGCATCAACGTTTTACGCTCGTCCATTGCGAGCATATACCAGTTGTCTTGTCCATCTCGGCGCTTGTTCATCGGATAGAAGCAGATGTGGTTTGCTTTTGGCAGCGTCGGCTTCAATCGAGCGATAATATCCGGGTTTTGCATCGGATCAGAGCCCGGTTGTGCCATGTAGTTGCTCAGCTCTACAATGCTGACATATGAAAATACCGGATATGTAAAGCTTGCGAACGTTGTTTTGTTAAACGCCGTTTCAAGTTCGTTAAGCTCCTCTAGTGTTTCACGCAAATGCATGAATACGAAGTCTGCTTTTTGACCAACGATGGAATAAACGGCTGTACTGCCTTCTTTATTTTCCTCCACTGTGGTCCATTGCTGCAAAAACGTTTGCAGTTCGTCCAGCGCGCGGCTTCGTTCACTTTCATCGGCTAAGCGCCAAGCGGTCCAATCCACACTGCGGAAATCATGCAGCGCGTACCAGCCTTCTAATGTTTGTGCTGCTTCACTCATCGTATAAATGCTCCCTTCAAGCTCCATAATGATGCTCTAATCATTGTATCGTAAGGAGGGCGGAGTGAGCAAATGGCGGTCTTGTGACATTTGTCCTCATATAATTGACTTCCATCTAACCATTAATTAAACTAATAAACGAGAGTGTGAAAGGGGAAGTTTGGATGCTTCAATTAATTATTGCAACCGTGCTGTTTTTAGTTATGATGTTCGGCATTGGCTTTATTTTGAATATGTTGTTGAAAACAACGTGGTTCCCGATATATTTATTTGTTATCGCATTAATTGTATTAGGCATTTGGGCTCCTTGGGATCAGTCGGCGTCAACGACGATTGAAAACTTTGCTCACTACACGGTTTTTGATTACATACCGGTAATCGGAGCGCTAATCGGTGCATACGTAAGCGGATGGGCGATTCAGGCGCTGCGCAAGGGCGGCTACAAAATGTTTTAAGCCAAGCAAAAACGCCTTCAGCGTCCACTGAATACTGAAGCAGCTTTGACGGAGAAATATAAGATAAGCAGAAGGAACGAATGATATGCCTTCTTATATTTGAAAAAAAAATCCCTCCTTCGGGGGATTTTTCTATTTTCCGACTCGTCCTGAACATCGGTTTTTATGTTAAAATGATAGAATGTTAGTGAAGGATGGAGCTGATGCTATGCGCATCAATAATATATTGCAGTACACGGAACACCACCGATATTACATTTTTCGCGATTTTTCGCTAAGCAGCCTCGACTACAAAATGCTGTCGCTAATCTATCAGCCGATGATTGGCGCATTTGCCGTCGCATTTTACCAGCAGCTGTATCATGGCATTGCCGAAGGCACCTCGGGCTACTCTTCGATTGAGCCGCAGCGCAAGCTGTTTCTTGGCTTAGGGCTGGAGATGAACGAGCGCGGACGCAAGCATCTTATCGAGCAGGCTTCGAAGCTGGAGGCTGTTGGATTGCTGCAAACGTCACGATTAGGCGTTCCCGATAATGCAGATGTTATTTATGAATACGAGATGTCGCAGCCGTTGTCGCCAGTCGAATTTTTTCGCAACATGCATTTAACGATGCTCTTGCGCGATAAGGTTGGCAAGTATGCGGTAATCTCGCTTCGAGAATCATTTGGCGCTAATGAACCGGATGAGCTGGCAGGAGCGAAATTAACGAAAGAAAATATATCAGTGCCTTTCTATGAGCTGTTTAAGCTTAATATGCAGTCCGTAGACAATGAGCTTGAGCAAGCGTTGACAGAGGTTGCGCCATCGCGGCAATCAGCCGCTAGGCCGGCACAAGCAACAGCAGGCATACCTTATGGAGAAATTATTTTGCGTTTTCCTCGTAATTCCGCAAATCGGCGGTTCGTGGAGCGGCTGCGAAGTGATGAAGAACAACTCTCGCAGGTGAACTATGTAGCTTACAAATATAATTTGGCTGTAGTGGATATATGTCGTTTGCTTGATGAGGATGGCATTTTTGGAGAGAGCGGCACACTTAATGTTGACGAGCTTCAACTGCGGGCTAATCAATTTTATAGGCAGGACAAGAAGCGGGAAGGCGAACGGCAGCGAGCGTTGTCACGCACGCAAGTTGTTGCGGACGAGGAGACGGTTGATCCTGATGAATTGACCGAGGAATACGAAGTGCAAGAGCAGCATTATTTGCAAGTTCCCAATCAGCTTAGCGGCCGCTGTGATGTTCAGCAGTATAATATGCTGATGCGAAATGAACCACATACACGGTTTCTTCAGCGCTTTTTCCCCGGAGCAGTACCGGATTGGATTGAACGAGTGTTTGAACGCATCGACCTCAATTATAAATTAGCTGCCCCCGTTATAAACGTACTTATACATTATGTTATTGGAGCTAACGATGCGCAGCGGGTGACAAAAACATTTTTGGACGCCGTAGCATCGAATATGCTTGTGAAACAAATCGATACATTCGAGAAAGCAGTGCTTTATGTGCGAGAGCAAGCGCAGGTGGAGCAGGATAAGGAGCGCCGCAAGGAAGCTGCGACCAGTTACGCTGGCGGAGGCTATAGCGGCTCGAAAGGCGGCTCCAGAAGCGGAGGCAGCAGCAGGGGCACATCCCGTAAGCCTTCTATTCCAATCGTACAGGAAGATCAATCGGCTTCGGCAGTTTCGGCCGATGAGCTTGAAGAGCTGTTGAAGCTGGCTCGGAAATTAGACGGTAAATGATAAAGGCGGTGTAAGCAGATGATGGAGTCGATGGGCGAATTGCTGAAGGCTTGGCCTTCCGGCAAAGCCTTTACGGAAAAGGCGGAGCATAAGCTGACTGAGCTGCTTGCAGAACCGCTTGTTGAGAAGCTTCGCGTTAAATATCCGGATTTGGATGAGCAGACAATCCGTCTTAATTTGAATCGGGTTTATCAATATGTGACGGAATACAGGAACTGTACCAATTGTCCGGGCTTAGACAATTGCCCGAATGATTTTGAAGGCCACTATACGCTGCTTAGTTCTGATACGGTGAATGGTCTAACGCAGTTATATGACCGTAAGGTAGCATGCAAGAAATTTAACGCTCGTCAGAATGAGGATCAGATTAGAAGCCGGATCAGAAGCTTCTACATAGACGAGAAGGCGCTGCAGCGCGGTTACTCGTCAGCTGAGATTATTACGAGAGATCTTGAGCGTGCAAAGGCGGTTGGGCAGGTTCAGAAATATATCGATCGCACGAAAGAGCATGGCTTGCAGGAGGAAGGCTTGTATTTGGCAGGCCGCTTTGGTACAGGCAAAACATTTTTAATGTGTTATTTGCTTCATGAGCTTGCGAAGGCTGGATATTCTGGTGTGATCGTCTACATGCCTGACTTTGTAGAAGATCTGAAGACGCTTATGCATGAGCCTGGCAAGCTGAAGGAAACGGTCGAGATGATGAAGGAAACCGACCTCCTTATCTTTGATGATATGGGTGCAGAAAATTTAAATCCATGGGTTCGCGATCATGTACTTGGCGCGATCTTGAATTATCGGATGCAGCGCAAGCCAACGTTCTACACCTCCAACTACGAGCTGGAGGCGCTGGAGAGGCATTTTAGCTTCACGAGCAAGGATGGCGATGAGCTGCATAAGGGACAGCGTATAATGGACCGTATACGGCCATACGTTGAAGTCGTCATGGTTACCGGTGAAAACAAGCGCGGACAAAAGTAATCGATTAAAGCTTTGGTTTACGGATTCCTATTCGAGGAATTTGTTGACCAAAGCTTTTATTTTTGTTTAAGGCTGGCAGCAGCATCAAGCTTTATCTCAGTATGGTTGAAAGCGTATTCAGAATGAGCGCTGTTTTTATACTGTGTCGTTCGTTCTGCTAGCATATAAAGCTTTCTTATAGGACTTATCAATTATTTGAAATTAAGTATTGACAGAAAGTGGGGCTCGCTGGTAAGATTCTTCCATAACCAACTAAGCAGGTAGGAATAATGTTTTCCGACCGGACGAACCGGAGCAAACACCTATCCAGGAGAAACATCCTCACAGGAAGTAAACTTCATAAATGTTTCTGAAAGCCTGTTAATTTAAAAAAGGGGTGTATGGAAAGATGAAGAAAATTACTCATGTTCGTTCCGTTGTTATTCTATTGGCATTAGTGCTTGTATTGGCTGCTTGCGGTCAAGGCGGCAACAACAAAACAAACAAAGAAACGAATAAGTCTACTAACGAGGCAACGAATACAGCTGCAACAGACGCACCTACGGATAAACCAAAACCGCCAGTTGAGCTTTTGAATGTATCCTACGATCCTACTCGTGAGCTTTATGTAGCATTTAACGCAGCATTCTCGAAACATTGGAAAGCGGAAACAGGTCAAGACGTGACGATTAAACAATCGCATGGCGGGTCTGGTAAACAAGGCCGCGCAGTTATTGATGGCTTGAAGGCGGATGTTGTAACACTTGCACTTGGTTATGACATCGATGCAATCGTTGAGCCAGGGCTAATTAATGCGGATTGGCAATCAAAGTTTGAGCACAACAGCGCTCCTTATACATCAACAATCGTATTTCTAGTTCGTAAAGGAAACCCAAAGGGCATTAAGGATTGGAACGATCTAATCAAGGACAAAGTTGAAGTTATTACTCCAAATCCTAAAACATCTGGCGGAGCTCGCTGGAACTATCTTGCTGCATGGGGTTATGCGCTTAAGCAAAATGGAAATGACGAAGCGAAAGCACAGGAGTTTGTTACACAATTATTTAAGCATGTACCTGTACTGGATTCCGGTGCACGCGGATCAACAACAACGTTTGTAGAACGCGGCATTGGCGATGTACTGCTTGCTTGGGAGAATGAGGCTTTCCTATCGATCAATGAGCTTGGTCCAGACAAATTCGAAATCGTATATCCTTCTTTAAGTATTCTTGCTGAACCTCCAGTTGCTGTAGTTGATAAAGTGGTAGACGAGCGCGGAACTCGTGAAGTAGCGGAAGCTTACTTGAAATACCTTTACACAGAAGAAGGCCAAGAAATTGCAGCAAAAAACTACTACCGTCCAATTTCGGAGACAGTTGCTGCTAAGTATGCGGATCAATTCAAAACTCTAGAATTGCTCACGATTGATAAAGATTTTGGCGGCTGGAAAGAAGCGCAAACCAAACACTTTGCAGACGGCGGCATTTTCGACAAAATTTACACACCAGGCTCATAATGCAAAGCATAAACAAGATTGGAGCTGACTTCACATGAAAGGTTCCAAGCCCCGTAACGTACTGCCGGGATTTGGTTTGTCGCTTGGATTCACATTGTTTTACCTCAGCATTATTGTATTGATTCCGCTGACTGCCGTTTTTTTCAAAACGGCAGAGCTCAGCTGGTCTGAATTCTGGAGCACGGTTACGAATGCTCGCGTCGTTGCATCTTATCGAGTCAGCTTTCTAACCGCATTTTTTGCCGGACTTGTTAATGCGGTATTTGGCCTATTAATTGCATGGGTGCTCGTTCGTTATCAGTTTCCAGGCAAAAAAATCGTCGACAGTTTAGTGGATCTGCCATTTGCACTGCCAACTGCAGTGGCTGGCATTGCTTTAACTGCGATCTATGCACCGAATGGTTGGATTGGCTCATTGCTCGAACCGCTCGGCGTCAAGGTTGCTTACTCCCCGCTCGGAATTACCATCGCACTAATATTTATTGGACTTCCGTTTGTTGTTCGTACGGTACAGCCGGTGCTGCAGGATATGGAGAAAGAAACGGAAGAAGCGGCAGTAATGCTCGGAGCCTATCGTTTAAGAACCTTTTGGAAGGTCATCTTGCCTGAGCTGTTGCCGGCACTACTAACTGGTTTTGCTCTAGCCTTTGCAAGAGGTATCGGAGAATATGGTTCGGTCGTGTTCATATCGGGCAATATGCCGCTGAAAACAGAAATAACTCCACTGCTCATCATGACGAAGCTGGAGCAATATGATTATGCTGGCGCTACTGCCATTGCACTCGTAATGCTCGTTGTATCCTTCCTGATGCTGCTAGTCATTAATTTACTGCAGTGGCGAATGAATCGCCGCACAGTATCAGACTAAGAAGGGAGCTCATACAAATGGCTGGAGCAATTACAGTACACACGAATGCAGAAGCTTCCAAACGGCCGAGGCATATTACAGAATCAGGTCCCGTCAAATGGCTGCTTATTATAATAGCGATGCTGTTTCTAGGATTAGTTGTCCTGCTGCCGCTGGCATCGGTATTTGTTGAAGCCTTAAAAAAAGGTGTAGGCGTATACATTGATTCGATTACGGAGCCGGATGCTTTGTCAGCGCTTAAGCTCACGCTTATCGTTGCATTAATCGCAGTTCCTGTGAATACGGTCTTTGGTATTGCTGCGGCCTGGGCGATCAGTAAATTTCGCTTTCGCGGTAAAAATATTTTAATTACGTTAATCGATTTGCCGTTTGCTGTGTCGCCAGTCATTTCTGGATTGATCTATGTGCTGTTATTTGGCGCACAGGGCTTTTTGGGTCCTTGGCTCGACGAGCGTGGCATCCAAATTATATTTGCAGTTCCTGGAATCGTGCTTGCAACCGTGTTTGTTACGGTCCCATTTGTTGCTCGCGAGCTTATTCCGTTGATGCAGGCGCAGGGTGTCCAAGAGGAGGAAGCAGCTGCAAGCTTAGGCGCTAAAGGCTGGCAGATCTTTTGGAAGGTTACTTTGCCAAACATCAAGTGGGGATTATTGTATGGCGTTATTTTGTGTAATGCACGAGCAATGGGCGAGTTCGGCGCTGTATCTGTCGTATCCGGCCATATCCGCGGAGAAACGAATACGCTGCCGCTGCATATTGAGATTTTGTACAACGAATATCAATTTTCGGCCTCATTCGCTGTTGCTTCTTTGCTCGTCATGCTAGCGGTCGTAACGATGATCGTGAAGAGCATTGTAGAATGGAAGTCTGGCACGCAGAAGCCGGTGGAGAAAGCTGAATAAATGACAATAATGGAGGGGTTTGAAATGGCAAAACCGCTAGAGTTAGATGCGCAATGGCTGGAGCGTATTTCTGAACAAGTAACGGGTCTTAATTATGGGCATGTAACGATCACTGTTCATGATGGAAGAATTGTACAGATCGACCGGACGGAAAGAACACGTTATGATGGTCCCTCTCAGAAGCAGCAGGTTCCGTCCGAATCTTCACAGCAATCGAAGCAGCGGGACAATTCATCAACGGGCGAAGCACTTAGAATTGTGCAGTAGCTTCCTAATAGATTCGATAAATATACAACAAACCCAATGCCGCGCAGGCATTGGGTTTGTTGTATACTGGAAGAAAAGTATCCATAAGGAGAATATTAATGCCGGATTGGTCTTATCAGTCCTTGTTTCGACCTCTTTTATTCAGGCTTCCTTCTAGGCTGAGCAGAACACTGACTCTAAAAGCAATGGGAACGCTGAGCAGCATCCCAGGCGGTACTTTTGTCATTCGTACACTTGGTCATATGGAGCCATCTCCTCACTTGGAGCAGAAGCTAGCAGGCATTTCCTTAACTACAAGCGTGGGATTGTCAGGCGGTCTAGATCCGCAAGGAGTGGCGCATAAAGCGCTGGCTCAGTTTGGAATCGGTTTTATCGAGCATGGTCCAATCACCGTCAAGCAAATTAAGAGTGATAAGCCTATAACGAATGACATCCTAAATGAAACCATTCGATATCCAGATTATTATGAAAACGACGGTGTAGAGCAGTATGTTGATCGTATGGGAAAGCCCGGACATTCATTGCCGCAGCTGGCAAGAATTGCTCCAATGCCGCATGCTTCTTGCGAGCAGGCTCTAATCGAACTTAAAAGCATGCTGGTACTGCTAAATGCAGCAGGTGCGGCTGGTTTTTATGTTGATGTCCTGCATTCATCAAGGAGCCTCGAAGAAGCCCTCGCTATTTTGAAAGGAATAGCCGGATACGCTTCCGAACAACCGCATGCTAATAAACCTTTGTTTATTTATGTTCCGCCTGACTTTTCTAATGACAGCTTACTCTCCTTGCTCCACGCAGCAAAGGGTGTTTGGAGAGGCGTAGTCATTGGAGAAGCAATTTGCGATGATAACAACGAGGGCTGTGGCGCAAGCGTTGGTAAAGAGGCTAAGGGACTTACTTTGGCAAAAATAAAGCTGCTGCGAAAGGAATGCTGTTCCCACTTGCTAATCAAAGCGGGCGGGGGCGTGCATGAGCCGCAGGATGCGCTAGATTTGCTGAAAGCAGGCGCTAACGCTGTTATACTTCACAGCGGACTGATTTATGCAGGGCCTGGTCTGCCAAAACGGATTAATGAAGCTGTCATTTATGAGCAGGTGCGAGATCTTCCTGCGCAAGTGACTCCATCATTCTGGAAGCATTGGGGCTGGATGCTCCTGCTTGGAATCGGCATGATTATTGGCGGGATATTGTCTTGGATTATTGCTGCGACTACGGTGCTGCTATCCTATGACTTGAATTTTATAGACATGACGTTGGACGAGCTGAAGCAAGTGAACCATCATCTGCTGCATTTTATGTCTCATGACCGAATTACGCTTTCCGGAACGATGATTACAATCGGCATATTGTATGTTCAGCTGGCTAGACATGGATTAAAGCATAGTCTGCACTGGGCTCGAACAGCTTTGATGACTTCTGGTGTTGTTGGTTTTTTAAGCTTTTTCTTATTTCTTGGCTACGGTTATTTCGACCCGCTGCATGCGCTAGCTGCTGCGGTTTTGTTCCCGATGTTTCTGCTATCCATGCGCAGAAATCCGGATCAGCCCTATCGCTTGCCGGTTAATGTTCGTAATGATCGATTATGGCGTTTGGCGATGTATGGACAATTTTGTTTTGTTGTTTTGGGCTTCGCGCTGGCTGCAGGCGGTTTAACGATTGCAGGCGTTGGGATTACAGAGGTGTTCGTACAGTCGGATTTGGTTTACTTGAATACGACTCATAACGAGCTGAACGGGGCGAACTTGAAACTCATCCCGTTGATAGCCCATGATAGAGCAGGATTTGGCGGAGCGTTGTTCTGTGCTGCGCTGGCCATTCTTATTATTGCGCTGTGGGGAATCCAGCAGGGATCGCGCTGGATATGGTGGACGCTGCTGCTTGGCGGAGCACCGGGCTTCTATGCGGGCTTAAGTGTTCATCTATCCATCGGTTATATCGATTTTTTGCATCTTTCACCTGCATTGTTTGCGTTATTGCTTTATATACTCGGACTTATATTCTTGTATCCTTATTTAATGAGAAAACAACAGGCATAGCGGAATTATATCTAATTTATCAGCTGCGTATCGTTGATAGGCAACAAAAAAAGGAGCAGCAAGCTGCTCCTTTTTCTTATGAAATGATGAATTTCACGATTACAGCAACAGCGAAAATGACGGTCATTAAACCGAGCATGCCGCCAAAGCCGAACACGACGTCCATCAAGTCATGGCGAGGCTCTTCGTTAAAATGCTCGCGCGGGTCTCTTACGTTTTCCATCGTTGACGTCCTCCTTGAAAAAGACCGATTGCGTAAGTAACAACCAATTTACGGTCGTCTTTATGTAGTATCGGTTTATTCAACTTATATTAGTATACTCAAACAGATAAACAGTTGTAAAGCCAGAACCGGTGACAATTGTAAAACAAAGTATAGCCGAGTTATGATAAAATATGAACAGAATCATTTGGCAGTCGGAGGCGAGAGCATGGATCATCAGCAAATGGATCGGGAGCAGGCAGAGCAGCAGCTTGCAGAGGCAAAAGAGACGATACGGAACAAACTAGCTTTGCTCCCGGATCAATCAGGCTGTTACCTCATGAAAAACAGCGAAGGCGTCATCATTTATGTAGGCAAGGCAAAAGTGCTCAAAAATCGCGTACGTTCTTATTTTAACGGCAGCCACAACGGCAAGACGCAGCGGCTCGTATCTGAAATTCGTGATTTTGAATTCATTGTTACCTCTAGCAATATGGAAGCACTCATTTTAGAATGCAACTTAATTAAACAATACCATCCAAGATATAACGTCCTGTTAAAGGATGATAAAACGTTCCCCTATATCAAAATTACGAACGAGAAACATCCGAAGCTCGAGGTCACAAGACGTATCATTAAAGACAAGGGCAAGTACTTTGGCCCTTACCCGAACGCGTATGCTGCTCAGCAGACGAAGAAGCTTCTGGACCGGCTATATCCGCTTCGCAAGTGCAAGACACTTCCAGATAAGGTGTGCTTGTATTATCATCTAGGACAATGTATTGCACCGTGTGAATTTGATGTGCAGCAGAGCGAATATGATCGGATGATTCAAGAGATATCAAAGTTTCTGAACGGCGGTCAAGACGTCGTGAAAAATGAGCTGCAGCGCAAGATGGAGGAAGCAGCCGAGAAGCTCGAATTTGAACGGGCGAAGGAGCTTCGGGATCAGCTGATTGCAATCGATGCGGTCATGGAGAAGCAGAAGATTACGATGTCCGATGCGCTTGACCGTGATATTTTTGGTTTTGCAGTAGATAAGGGCTGGATGTGCGTTCAAATATTGTACATGCGCCAAGGGAAGCTTATTGAGCGGCACGGCACAACTTTTCCTTATTACGGG
The DNA here is from genome assembly GCF_052114265.1 of Paenibacillus sp. MCAF9. Taxonomy (NCBI): domain Bacteria; kingdom Bacillati; phylum Bacillota; class Bacilli; order Caryophanales; family Paenibacillaceae; genus Paenibacillus; species Paenibacillus sp. MCAF9. Next base: position 56,308 of record NZ_JBFREL010000003.1, on the reverse strand, counting down.
GAAGAGTATGATGATTTCATGACATTCGTTACGCAGTATTATAGCGATAATCCGGCATTGCCAAAGCAAATCCTGCTGCCAATACCGCCTGAGCTGGAAGCGGTGGAATCAGCGGGCGGAGTGGCAGCAGTTGATGAGGCAGCCGCTACGCACGCTGACGATGTCATTGCATCCTTGCACAGCTGGCTGAAGGTTAAGGTGCTTATGCCGCAGCGCGGACGCAAGAGCGAGGTCGTAACGATGGCTATCGATAACGCAAGGGTGATGCTGGACGAGAAATTCAGGCTCATCGAACGAGATGAGGAACGAAGCGTTAAAGCGTCAGAGTCGCTTGCAGGCTGGCTAGGACTGGATGAAGTACGCCGAATCGAGGCATTTGATAACTCCAATATTCAAGGTACGAATCCAGTTTCGGCTATGGTTGTCTTTACGGACGGCAAGCCAGACCGCAAGGAGTACCGCAAATACAAGGTTAAGACAGTACAAGGTCCAGATGATTACGAAACGATGCGCGAGGTCATACGGCGCCGCTACGAGCGTGTGGTGAAAGAGGAATTAGCTCCGCCGGATCTGATTGTAGTCGATGGGGGCAAAGGGCAAATATCTGCCGCGCTCGACGTGCTTGAGAATGAGCTTGGATTATACATCCCAGTTTGCGGTCTTGTGAAGGATGCGAAGCATAAGACAGCGCAGCTTATGACTGGAGATCCTGCAGAGATAGTTCCTTTGCCAAGGGACAGCCAGGAGTTTTATTTGCTGCAGCGCATTCAAGATGAGGTGCATCGCTTTGCGATTACATTCCACCGCGAGCAGCGCGCCAAGTCCATGGTGGAGTCGAAGCTCGATTCGATTCCGGGCATTGGCGAGAAACGACGCAAGCTGCTGCTCAAGCATTTTGGCTCGATCAAAAAAATAAAAGAGGCCTCAGTCGAAGACTTCCGGCCTCTATCTATTGGTGATAAATTAGCTTCGCAAATTATAGCTGCTCTAGGGGAGGAGTCGTCGTCATAGACGGCTTCTTCTCTTTTTTGTGACTTAAATATTTTAGAACAAATGCAATCAGTACCGGCAGCACGGAGAAGAAAATAGCCGAGATTATGTTCGGTGCTGTTCCAATAGTGAGCAAGGATAGGCCAACTGCAACGCTGTTGAAGATGGCGTGGGTGAACATGGCTGTAATGAAGCCGTATCTGACGAAGATAAAGCTGAACAATAGCCCGATAATCATCAACTCAAACAATCTCGTGGTGGATGGATAAAAAGGATACATCACATGGCCGAGCGCCCAGAAGAAGGTAGGCAGCAGTGCAGCGGCAAACGTGTTTTTAAACCACCTGCGAAATAGTCCAATACCGAAGAAGCGGAATACGGCTTCTTCGCCAATTGCGGCAGCCCAAGCAAGCACGGGCATCAGCCAAAGAATACCCATATTGTATGGGGATTGCGAGGCATCTGATGTTTCCCAAGTGCCAATGGACAGCTTCAAGGCGATAAAGATAACCGATTGAATTGCGAATAGGATGATCGCGAATAAATAGGACAAGCCCACGCTGCGCCAAACATAATTGCCATACCCTCTCTGACCAAAGCGCGGCCATAAAGCGCGGCCCTGCGCCTTCCAGAGGCCATCTCCGGCAACGATGGATACATAAATGGAACCTGCCATTGGAATTGCTAGCAGAACACTTACGATGGCAGTGATCGAAACGGTAGCGCCTGCCATATCCGTCTCGCCGAGCGTAGCCCGAATACCATCCAGAACGTTTAAATTCATGATCGTATAAGTAATTAAATAAATGATCGTTAATACGATTCCGTATTTAAAGGATGTATGCTTTCGATACAAAACGGAGTAAATAATAGCTAAGACGAATAAAACGAAGCTCATGAACAGATAACCGATTGATGTAAGGTACCCAGCTATTTTATCTTGTTTCTCTACATAGTTTATGTAATCGGAGGGAGCCACGAATGCCGGTTTATATTTAGTAATGATCGTACGGTCATTCACGACAAGAGAGTTAACCAATAAGTTAAGATGAGCATTTTTAATGGAATAACCTGCCGGAGGCTTGGGCTGCCAATCACCATTAGGCAATATTTGCCCGCCTATAAATTCAGTACCACTGAAATTTTCTGCAGTTAGAAAGGCGATAGCTTCTTTAACTTTATCTAAATCTGACAGCTGTTCACCCTCAAGCTTCAAGTTCCAAGCGACTATTTTCCCGCTGTGCATATGCAGATAAACATATCCGCTGCCGCCGCCTATGAACTTAAGATCAACTTGAAACGTATCTGTAGGAAACCTAGGGTCGTATTTATCCGTATATGATTTGACCAGCTCATATTTAGATAAGTAGCCATTCATAATTTTATCGGTTTGATGTACGGCTTTAGCCGATTTCACCTTCAAGCCTGTTTCTTTTTCAACAAATGCAGACGCCTTATCCGCCGCCGCTGATTTCGTAATGACCTTGGTATTCATTTCGCCAGATGAGATGGCTGTAATCATTGGAACGATTTGTACGGCGCCATAAATAATAAAGCAAGCAACTGCTGCCCATATAAATCGTTTCCATTCATTGGGTTTAATAGAATCAATCATAGTTTCACCTCAACTGTCTTCATAATAAATAGCTCATTTTATTACCTTAACATATGAATCCCTAAATTATCCAATGAAAATGACCGTTTGTTTTCAAAAAAATGCGAAATAACGATGTCCAGCAAGCTAGCTATGCGCTGGTTCGTCCCATTGCCCTAATTTGAGCTAATATCGTCCTGTTTGTCATAAACGTCACCTTTATATCAGGAGTGCTTAGGGATTATAATCGTTATCGTCATACTAATTGCATAGCATAGCCGAATTTCCTAAGGAAATCGGGGGAACCATAAAGTTATCCAGATGGATGAACAAGCTTAAAAGCAAAGCAGTTCAACATTTGATAGCATGGGGTGAATTTTAGCGGTGAAGCTTCGTCTTCTTCCGCTGAATAGGGCTGCCTGTCCAGGCCCGAATCCGTCAGCTAACCTCGAAGGCGTATTGGAACAGGACTCATCGCACGAGCACTTGAGTTTCCAGTGCTTTTTTTTATGCTTAAAAACAATAAATGACAATATGACATAATCAAAAAGAAGGGTAATGAATGAAGGTTGATTGGAATGTTATGAAGTGGTCACCTCCGCGTATTTTGGTAAGTGGATTCGCTCTTATTATATTGCTGGGTGCCTTATTATTATCCATGCCTTTTGCATCGGTAAGCGGCGAGAGATTGCCTTTTATAGATGCACTGTTTACTGCAACCTCGGCAACCTGTGTAACTGGGTTAGTTGTCGTTGATACCGGAACTTATTTCTCTATATGGGGTCAAATCATATTAATGTGCTTGTTCCAGCTTGGAGGACTCGGATTTATGACGATGGCAACGCTGGTAGCGCTCGTGCTTCGCAAGAGGATTTCGCTGCGTGAGCGGCTTTTGCTGCAGGAATCGATGAACCAGACGAGCATGGAAGGCATCGTGCGTTTGATTAGGCGAGTAATTGTTTATTCATTGACAATAGAGCTTGTTGGCGCTGTGTTGTTTGCTTCGAGGTTTGCATTTGATATGCCGCTGGGAAAAGCGATGTATTTTGGAGCCTTTCACGCGGTTTCATTGTTTAACAATGCTGGTTTTGATATTTTTGGGAACTATCGCAGCTTGACCTTATATGTTTCTGATCCAGTCGTTAATATTACAGCTATGATGCTGATCATTTCGGGTGGACTCGGCTTTGTCGTTATGTCGGATCTGATGGAATTCCGCAAAAACCGCAAGCTGTCGCTGCACAGCAAGGTCGTTCTATCGATGACAGGGACGCTTATTGCAGTAGGGACGCTCGTCATATTTATTTTTGAATTTTCCAATACGAAGACATTGGGCTCACTGGACTGGGGCGGGAAAATATTGTCCTCGTTCTTCCAATCAGTAACGCCGCGGACGGCAGGAGCCAATACGCTTGATTATACGGCTATCCGGCAAGCGACAATGTTTTTCACCATTATATTAATGTTTATTGGGGCCTCGCCCGGCTCGACGGGCGGCGGTATCAAAACAACAACTTTTGCAACGCTGGTCGGCGCTGTATTTGCAATGATTAGAGGACGAGAGGACATCGTTCTATTCCGTTACAGATTAGGCAAAGACAGAATTTTTAAAGCACTCACGATTACTTTGATCTCTTTATCGCTTGTCATTATCGTAACGATGATTTTGTCGATGACGGAGGATCAAGCTTTTATAAAGCTATTATTTGAAGCGACATCAGCATTTGGAACAGTAGGATTATCCGTTGGTGTTACACCAGAGCTGAGCATTGTTGGGAAAATAGTCATTGCATTAACCATGTTTGCCGGAAGACTTGGACCCCTGACGCTCGCATACGCGCTTGGGCCTCGTACAGAGAAAGAGCTTTATCGGCATCCAGAAGGCAAAATTACGATTGGATAGGAGACTTTGCAAGTGGGAATTAAAAAGAAACAATTTGTCATCATCGGCTTAGGGAGATTTGGTTCGAGCTTAGGGCGCGAACTCGTCCAGCTTGGCCATGAGGTGCTTGGAATAGATAAGGATGAGGAAGCCGTTCAGGACATGAGCGGTATTCTAACCTATGCTGTATCAGCTGATTGTACGGATGAAGAAGCGCTGCGCTCCTTGGGTGTAAGAAACTTTGATTGCGGAGTTGTCGCGATTGGCGATGACATTCAATCCAGCATTTTGACAACCATACTGCTTAAGGATTTGGAAGTGAAGCAAGTTGTAGCGAAAGCTTTGACTGAACTGCATGGCCGGGTACTTGAGAAAATCGGTGTCGACCGCGTGGTCTATCCTGAGCGCGATATGGGTATTCGAGTTGCGCATCAGCTTGTATCCCCAAATCTATTAGATTATATCGAGCTTTCCAAAGAGTATACGATCGCCGAGCTTGCTGTACCGCAATGCTTGGATGGCAAGTCATTGCATGATCTTAATCCGCGAGCTAGATTTGGATGCAGCATCGTAGCCATAAATAAGCCAAATGGCATCATCATCGCACCGACAGCAACGGATGTCCTTTCACTTCGTGATGTCATGGTTATAATAGGAACAAATGAGCAAATAGAAGACTTCGAAGCATCCGTTATCCGTTAATTGTTTTATGTAGTGGAAGAGGCTTATTATTAGAAAAAGCAGATTAGGTTGAAATGGATTTGGAAGTGTAATATTGGAAATGCTGAAGGACAGCAGCTATTTTAAAAGCTGCTGTCCTTTTTGCTGGGGAAGCCTGCTGCAAGCTCGTTGATCCAAAGACGAACGGACGGGCTGAGGGCGGCCGAATCCGCATGAATGAGCGAGGTGGTGCGCTTTGTATCCTCAAGTTCTCGAATGGGAATGACGGTAAGATCATTGTCTTCAAGCAGTTGATTGCGCATATACGATTGAGGCAGGAGCGTCGCAGCACGGCAAGTATGCAGCAACCGAAGAATAGCTTCAAACGAATCAATTTCCATCCGCACATCCGGCTGAAGATGATATTTGTCAAACAGCTCGTCGGTCAACAACCTGTACCAAGTGCCTTTGGAGAACAAGATCATCGGCATGCCGGTCACATCCTGTATACCCAGCGTGCCTTTATCGGTAATGACCTGATTGCGAGGCACCACGAGCGATAGATGATCCTCAAACAGCGGAATGCACCGCAGTGTTGAATCCTCAATACTAGAGGCGACAATGCCGATATCGGCTTTGTGATCTCGCACGAGCGATACGATTTCATGCGTCTTGCCGGTAATCGCTTTAATGTCGATCTCCGGATGGGTAGAAGTTAAGCTTTGAATGAGATCGGGCAAAGTCGTTTGAAGCGTCGTCAAGCTTGCGCCAATGGTAAGGGTCGTATGTCCAGCCGAGGTGAACTCAGAGACGGTTTGCAAATATTTGCGATGAAGCTGGCGAAGCTCCAAAGCATATTCATAGGTCAATTGCCCAATTCGAGTAAGCTCCAGCCGCTTTCCGATGCGATGAAACAAAGGAGAGCCCAGGTCCTGCTCAAGCTTGGCAATTTTGCGAGAAAGTGCAGGCTGAGACAGGTTTAGCAAGGCGGAAGCCTTGTTCATACTGGACTGTTCCACAATAACGGTGAAGACATGCATCTCTTCATTCATGAATGAAACCCCTTATGTCATTTTGTTATAAGAAATTATAAAAAATAAGCAATTCCATTATAAGCTTAAAAGGAGTAGGATGGGAAGTGTGGCTAATATGTGTCGAGTTTTGTTGACGGACATACATGCTGGGGTTACAATGTAGAATGATTTGCCAAGCGTAAACTGCTGATGACAACCATTGGCTGCACAGCACCTCGTTTGCGCTGGAATATAAGCAATGTATAAAGGGGAAACCGATACATTCTTATATTTTAAGAAAAAGCATGCTAGCACTCACAGTTTTGAAAGGAGAAGGAATGACATGAAAGGAAATTCGTATTTCTCGCGCAAGCTTCACTCGCTTCTCGGGATCATTCCACTCGGCGGATTTATCGTCGTGCATGGTCTGACTAACTACCAGGCGTTTGAACGCGGGCCTGAAGGCTTTGACAAAGGCGTAACTCTCATTAACAGCATGCCCGTGCTGCCGCTGCTCGAGATTTTCGGCATTTACCTCCCGCTATTGTTTCATGGTATTTACGGCTTGTATGTCGCTTACCAATCGAACACGAATACGGGACGTTTTAAGTACGGCCGGAACTGGGCGTTTACCGCTCAACGGGTAACTGGGGTAATTACTTTTGTATTCGTTTTCTGGCACGTATATCAAACTAGGATTCAAGTTTATCTCGGCCACATCACCCATGAGGAACTGGGATCAACGATGAATCAAATTGCGAGCAACCCTACTTACTTCGTACTTTATGTTATTGGTGTATTAGCAGCTGTTTTCCACTTCAGCAACGGCCTTTGGGCGTTTCTGATCAGCTGGGGCATTACGATTGGCCCGAAAGCTCAACGCATCTCTTCATATATTTGCATGGGCGTTTTTGTAGTCGTATCAGCATTGTTCATTCTTTCGCTTATCGCATTTAGCGGAGATCAATTCAAAGAAGCTGCAAGTGCTGCATTGGCACTTACGAATATCGGTTAGTTTGTAGACAAGGAGCGAAACGTTATGGCTAAAAATAAAATTATCATCGTAGGCGGCGGTCTTGCAGGCTTGATGGCTACCATCAAAGCAGCAGAAGCTGGCGTTCACGTTGATCTGTTTTCACTAGTACCGGTCAAACGTTCCCACTCAGTATGTGCACAGGGCGGCATCAATGGCGCTGTTAATACAAAAGGAGAAGGCGATTCTCCATGGGAGCATTTCGACGATACCGTATACGGCGGAGATTTCCTCGCCAACCAACCGCCAGTTAAAGCAATGTGTGATGCGGCACCAGGCATTATTCACTTGATGGACCGGATGGGCGTTATGTTCAGCCGTACTTCTGAAGGCTTGCTGGATTTCCGTCGCTTCGGCGGCACAAAGCATTCCCGTACAGCATTTGCAGGCGCAACGACAGGTCAACAGCTGCTTTATGCACTGGATGAGCAAGTTCGCCGCTGGGAAGCAGCAGGACTAGTTAACAAATACGAGCACTGGGAATTCCTTGGCGCTGTTGTTGACGATGACGGCATTTGCCGCGGTGTTTCGGCACAGGACCTTCGCTCGATGGAAGTTCACACGATTCGTGCAGATGCAGTTATTCTTGCATCAGGCGGTCCTGGTATTATTTTCGGCAAAACAACGAACTCTGTTATCAACACCGGTACAGCTGCCAGCGCAGTTTACCAGCAGGGCGTTAACTACGCGAACGGCGAGTTCATTCAAATTCACCCAACAGCTATTCCAGGCGATGACAAGCTCCGCTTGATGTCGGAATCAGCGCGTGGTGAAGGCGGACGGATTTGGACGTACAAAGACGGTAAGCCTTGGTACTTCCTAGAAGAAAAATACCCAGCTTACGGAAACCTTGTTCCTCGTGATATTGCGACTCGTGAAATTTTCAGCGTGTGCGTAGATCAGAAGCTTGGCATCAACCAAGAAAACATGGTTTATCTTGATTTGTCCCACAAAGATCCGAAGGAGCTTGATGTTAAGCTCGGCGGTATCATTGAAATCTATGAGAAATTCATGGGCGACGATCCACGGAAAATCCCGATGAAAATCTTCCCTGCAGTTCACTATTCAATGGGCGGCATGTGGGTTGACTACAATCAAATGACGAACATTCCTGGCTTGTTTGCAGCCGGTGAGTGCGAATATCAATACCATGGAGCGAATCGACTTGGCGCGAACTCTTTGCTATCCGCTATTTATGGCGGTATGGTAGCTGGACCAAAAGCTGTTGAGTATATCAAAGGCTTGAAGAAATCAGCTGAAGATGTAGCTTCCTCCGTATTTGACCGCGAGAACAAGCGTCAAACGGACAAGTACAACAGCATCGTAAATATGAAGGGTACTGAAAATGCATATGTCATTCACAAAGAGCTAGGCGAATGGATGACGAACAATATGACGGTAGTTCGCTTTAATGACAAGCTGGAGCAAACGATCCACAAGATCAAAGAGCTGAAGCAGCGTTATGCGAATATCAACATTAACGATACAGCGCAATGGAACAATGCAGGCGTTGCCTTTACTCGTCAGCTTTGGAACATGCTTGAGCTTTCTGAAGCGATGACGCTAGGCGCATTGCTGCGCAACGAAAGCCGCGGCGCTCATTATAAACCAGACTTCCAAGAACGCGACGACGAGCATTTCATGAAATCGACGATTGCGAAATGGACGAAGGAAGGTCCACAAATTTCTTACGAGGATATCGACGTAAGCTTGATCAAGCCGCGTAAACGTGATTACTCGAGCGACAAGAAGAAAGGAGAATAATGATGGCTGAAACGACTGTAGCTACAAAATCGGTTAAGTTTATCATCACTCGCCAAGATACTCCTGAGTCCCAACCATATACGGAAGAGTTTGAAATTCCTTACCGCGCTAATATGAACGTTATTAGCGGCCTGATGGAAATTCAACGTAATCCGAAAAAGGCAGATGGAGCAAGCACGGCTCCTGTATGCTGGGATTCCAACTGCTTGGAAGAAGTATGCGGCGCATGCTCAATGGTCATCAACGGCAAGCCTCGTCAAGCATGCAGCGCATTGATCGATAAGCTTGAGCAGCCGATTCGTCTTGAACCAATGAAAACATTCCCAGTAGTTCGTGACCTTGTTATTAACCGTGAGCGCATGTTTGGCGCCTTGAAACGCGTTAAGGCATGGATTCCAATCGACGGAACGTATGATCTGGGTCCTGGGCCGCGGATGGCAGAAACGAAGCGTCAATGGGCTTACGAGCTTTCCAAATGTATGACTTGCGGTGTGTGCCTTGAAGCGTGCCCGAACGTAAATGATCGGAACAGCTTCATCGGTCCTGCTGCAATTTCACAGGTTCGTTTGTTTAATGCTCATCCAACAGGTGAGATGAACAAGGAAGAACGTCTGGATGCACTGATGACAGATGGCGGCATCGAAGGCTGCGGCAACTCGCAAAACTGTGTTCGCGCATGTCCGAAGGGCATTCCGCTTACGACTTCAATCGCAGCAATCAATAAAGATACAACCAAACATCTATTCAAGAAATGGCTTGGCATGTAGTCCAATTGATTTATAGGAAACCCTCGATCTGATCGGGGGTTTTTTATTTGTTTATTGTGATATTGATTATTATTATCAATGATAGTAGATAAATAATCCTTTGTCAATTCTAGATAAAAGAAGAGAAGGCAATAAAAAAAACCGCCTAAGCGGTTTTTTATCTTACATCCATTGTTCGCCCCAAGTTTGAATGGACTCAATGACTGGCTGAAGCTCCCTGCCTTTGTCGGTTAGCTCATATTCAATACGTACAGGCATTTCTGGATAAACTTGACGTTTGATAATCGTTAATGTTTCAAGCTCTTTCATCCGGTCCGTTAGCATTTTGTCGCTCATTTCGGGAATTTGTTCCTTAATCTCTTTGAACCTTTTTGGTCCTCCAAGCAATACCCGAATAATTCTGCCAGTCCACTTCTTGCCTAAAATGTCGGCTGCGGCTTCATACTTTGGGCACATTGTCGAATAATCCAACCGTATCACCCCGCTTTTTGTAATATTATTGTACCATACGAACAAACTAAAAGTAAGTTAATTTCAGTGGGAATGCGATTGTTTGATCGTATATTATATTTACTATATAAAAGTTAGGAAAATACAGGAAAAGCGTTCGCTAATTACAATCGAATAACAATCAACCCAAGAATGGTACAAGCAAAGGCTGTCCACTGCAGGATCGTCAACTTCTCTTTATAAAATATAATAGCGCCAGCTGCTACGACAAGACTGTTCGTAGCAAAGATAGGCGCTGCAAGATTCGCTTGTCCAGTAGCAATCGCGACTGCATAAAGCTGCAATCCTCCGTATGAGAACAGACCCGCAACAATACCGAGCCAAAGACCAGTTCGCTCTGCAGAACGTGCAGCGGTCGCTTTGACCGGGATGAGAAACCAGCAGAGAGAGAGGGCATAAGCGATGAACAGGATCGGGGCGCTAGGAAGATCCAATTCATCGGTGACCTTTAATCCGCCATTGCGCAGCGCAAATAGCACGACTGCCAAAAAGACGAGAATGAACCATCTTTTTTCTATAATCGTGAACGGTTCCTTTCGTTTATGAGCAATAAAGACGACAGCAAGCAGAAGCAGCGTAATGCCTATTGCCTCCGAAGCGCTGAGCGGCTCGTTGTACCACAAGGTCGCTAAAGCGACAACTAAGATAATGTTCATATTCGTTAGGGGAGAGGTCAAGCTGGCGGGTCCAAAATGCAATGCTTTCATAAACAATGCGTTTCCCCATGCTGAGCCTGCTCCTATTATGATGCCTGCAATCCATACCCTCGGATCAGCAAGAAAGAAAAACGTTCCTTCAAGCGCCGCATGCACTCCAAAACCTAACGTTCCAGAAGCATACAATCCGAGCAGCAGCGTTCTTGTAGAGCCGCCCCGCATTTGTGATACTTTCATCCACCAGCCTGCTAGTCCAAATAAAACAGCGCTGCTGATGGCTGTAATGAGCCACATCGTTTTCCAACCCCTCAAATTTGTTACACAAATGAAATAGTTCTGTTATCGTCTCATTACATTAGTGGGCTATTATAATAAACAAGACCCCCTTTTTAATATATCCTTTTGGGACCTGCGACGTGCAGGTCCACTTTTTTTTGTCTAAAGCCCCTCATGAGCTCTTATATCGGTACAATAACTTGCTGGCGCTTGCGATAAAAAACCCACTGCGAGAAGCCGATTTCCTTCAGCCTTTTCTGCACGAGCTCCCAATCTTCGCCAACTCTGCTTGGCTTATGCGCATCCGAACCAAACGTCACATTTACGCCAAAATGAAGTGCTCGCTCCAAGATTGCATCCGATGGATACCATCCGCCTACATCTTTGGTGCTGCCTGATGTATTAATCTCTATGGAAACGCCGCATTCGGCAATCGTCTGCAAAGCATCGTCAATTTCCTTTGTAGCTGGTATATCGGAGAAAGCAGGGTAATACCCCTTCATCGCGTCGATATGCCCCAAAATATCAAACATGCCGCTGCGTGCAGATTGTTTGATAAGCTCATAGTAGCTTTGCTTCACTTCAATATGCTGCTGTTCATTTAAGTTTTTAAAGCGATTGCGATTGAATATGCTGACATCGCCAACTTGATGAACAGAACCAATGATATAATCGAAGGGCACGCCCTCATAGGCTTTTTTGTAGCTGTCTACATATTTGGGAAAAAAATCGGATTCTACTCCAAGCATAACCTCGATTTTGCCTGCGTATTTCTCCTTCAACCGCAATACTTCATTAACATAATTGGTGAATTCGCTTCTTGCCATTGCAATGCCTGGCGAAGGCTGATCATTCTCATGATAAAAGAAGGGGGAGTGATCCGAGATACCGATAACCTGAAGCCCTGCTTCAATTCCGGCTAAAATATAATCCTCGATATTGCCGTCGGCGTGGCCGCATCTAAAATGATGGGTATGTAAGTCGAATTTCATTTTTTATCTCTCCTAGTTGTTTGTCTAGTGGAAGCATCTTGTCGACTATTCGCTGCTAATGAATTGATGCTCAGGCATGCCTTTTAAATCACTTAAAAATTGCTTCAGTGCGGTATTGATGTAACGGCCTGATTTATAAACCACGCCAACGGGATGACTTATTTCAAGCTCGTTGACCTTTATCATTTTTAGTGTACCCATACGGAGTTCGTTTGCTATCGAAAGTTTGGATACGACTGCGGCGCCTAAATTAATTTCAACCATGCGCTTCACTTCCTCGCTGCTGGAAACCTCCATTACGATATTGGGCTGAATATTGTATTTACGAAAAATTTGATCGACAAATCGCCTGCCAAGCGTGTCTGGAGCAAGCATAATCATTGGAATGTCCTTAAGCGTATCAACTGTCGTATGCGTCAACCTGCTCATGGGATGGGAAGGAGGGACGACGAGCTCGAATGTATCATAATAAAGGACGGAGGAGGAAACGTTCGGATTTTTTTCAGAAAGATATGTAATCCCTATATCGACTGACCCGTTCTCGACACTGGCCATAACTTGGGATGAGGGCATGGAATGAATCGTTGTTTTAATAAAAGGAAATTGGTTTTGAAAATAGGATAGCACGCGCGGTAAAATCTGAATCGCTATTGAAGCCGTAGTTCCGAGTAATATGTGTCCTTGCGGCGTAAGGTTCATATCGGAAAGCTTCTGCTTCAGTTCTTCCACGATTGAAAGAACTTGCTCCGCATGCTCCAAAAAAACTTGTCCGTGTTCTGTTAATGTAACTGGCTGATTGCGATTAATGAGAATCGTTTTGAATTCATCCTCAAGGCTTTTGATTTGTGCCGAAACAGCAGGCTGTGTGAGATTCAGCAGCTCGCCAGCTTTCCTGAAGCTCATCGTTTTGGATATCGTAAGGAGTGTTTCAAGCTGACTAATATTCACGTCAATCCCCCTCTCATAGGTACTTAATGCTCAAACTTATATTCTACTATTATAAAGGATAGCGGCCATTACAGCAAAAAGGCTGCAGCTCGTTCGGCATAAATTGCCCGTACGAGTGCAGCTCTGTAATGAATATGGCACAGGTCTCTAGAGCCATTCTTTTTTGCGGAAAATATAAAACATGCTTATGCCAAGCAGCAGCATGATGCCAAGTAAAATATATGATCCTAAGCGAAGGTGAAGGCCTGGAATGAAATCGAAATTCATCCCATAGATGCCGGTTATAAAGGTCAGCGGCATGAATATAGTCGTAATTGCTGTAAATACGCGCATAATTTCATTAGCACGGTTGGATACGCTGGACTGATAAGCTTCGCGTAAGTTGCCCATGAGATCGCGGTACGTATCGAAGGACTCGGCAATTTTCAAGGCGTTCTCGTATATATCGCTGAAATATTTTTGCAGTTGATCGTCAATGAGCTTCAGATCTTTTTTGTTAAGCGTTGCAATGACGTCGCGTTGTGGACCGAGCACTTTCCTCAGCCACAATATTTCACCGCGGAGACCGATGATTTCGTTCAAATGCGATTTCTTAGTATGCATTAATATATCTTCTTCAAGCGCTTCGATGCGCGTATCAATGCGATCGCCAACGAGGAAATAATTATCGACAACAATGTCGACGAGATGATACAAGAAATAATCGGGCCGGCTAACCTCTTGTTCCCACAGCACAGGCTTTAGAGAACGAAGCTCGTTAATTTTTTGCTTGGTGACCGTAATTATGAAGTGGCGGCCAAGGAAAATATTGAGTGCCCTTAGGAAGATTTCTTCGTCATCAAATCGTATGCTGTTGATTACGATAAAATAATGGCTTTCGTAAATTTCAATTTTTGGACGCTGCTCCTCTTCACTGAGGCAATCCTCAACTGCCAGATCGTGCATGCTGAATAGGGGCTGTAAAATAGCAAGATCCTCCACATCAGCGTCAATCCAGTAAAATCCTTCTTTCGAGGGAATAAGTGTTTCGTTAATATCTTCAATAGTGGTGAACATGCCATTGCTAACAAGGCGGATTTTCATCCGGAGTCACTCCTTTCTTTCTTCAGAGGAAACTGCCGGCTGAATCGGACTTGGCCGGCAGTAACCGTATTCGATCGTTTTCAGGCTTCGGTCGGTCGCCTTCCATGTCCATATRCACCCCTTTATAAGTCAAATAAATGAAATAATTCTTGTCTAGTATACTCCCGCGTCAGCTTTACATTCAAGCCTAAAAACAATCGTTTTTTTCATTAAAATGTCAAGGATATGAATAGAGGATCTTGACGCAATTGTCAGAATGCATTAAAGTGAAGGTGAAATGAAACCGCGGAAAATTGAATAGACTACTTTCTTATCAAGAGCAGGCGGAGGGACTAGCCCGATGAAGCCCGGCAACCGGCGTGTAAAACGCACGGTGCTAATTCTTGCGGAAACTTTAATGTTTCTGAGAGATGAGAGAGGCGGATGGCTTATTTACTGAGCATACGACCTTTTCTCACAGCAGAAAGGGTCTTTTTCATGTTCAAGCGGTCATACTGCTTCTAGAGGAGTGATACCTATGCCAATTAAAGTGCCTGACAATTTACCAGCCAAAGAGGTATTAAACAACGAGAACATTTTCGTCATGGATGAGAGCATCGCCTACCATCAGGATATTAGGCCGCTCAGAATTGCGATTTTGAACTTAATGCCTACCAAGGAAACAACCGAAACGCAGCTGCTTAGATTAATCGGCAATACGCCGCTACAAGTTGAGGTTGTACTGCTGCATCCAAGAACACATACATCAAAAAATACCTCAGCCGATCATTTGGAATCCTTCTATAAAACATTCGATGAAATTTCGGATGAATATTATGATGGCCTCATCATTACAGGCGCGCCGGTAGAGCATATGCCTTTTGAGGATGTAAACTACTGGGAAGAGCTGAAAGAAATTATGGATTGGAGCGCAAGGCGCGTAACTTCAACTTTCCATATTTGTTGGGCCGCACAAGCTGGGCTCTATCATCACTTTAATGTTCCCAAATACAGCTTGGACAGCAAAATGTTTGGTGTGTTCCCGCACACGATTGAAAAACGAAATGTTAATTTGCTGAGAGGCTTTGATGAAATGTTTTTTGTGCCGCAGTCTCGTCACACAGAGGTACGCCGCGAGGACATCGAGAAGCTTGATTCACTCGATATTTTATCGGAATCAGCGGACTCGGGCGTATACATCGTGGCTTCAAAAGACGGCAGACAAATTTTCGTTACAGGCCACTCCGAATATGATCCAACTTCACTTAAATATGAATATGATCGCGATCAAGCCAAAGGGCACCAAATAGATGTACCAAAAAATTATTTCCCAGGTGATAACCCAGCTAACCCGCCGGTGTCAACATGGCGTGCGCATGCCAACCTGTTATTCTCGAACTGGCTTAATTATTATGTTTACCAGCAAACACCGTATGATTTGGGTGGAGGCATTTAAAACCATATAATAAGGGAGCGCTATATAAAGATGAAGATAGAGAGCCATTTAGCACAGATTGGATCTGTTAAAGAGCCTGTAACTGGAGCGGTAAGTTTTCCAGTGTACCAATCAACAGCATTTCGTCATCCTAAGCTGGGACAGAGTACAGGATTTGATTATGCGCGTACCAAAAGCCCAACGAGAGCGGTATTAGAAGAAGCGGCTGCACAATTAGAAGCTGGCGATGCGGCATTTGCCTGTAGCTCTGGCATGGCCGCGCTGCAAACGATATTCGCCTTATTTAGTCAGGGCGATCATTTGATTGTATCTCTTGATCTATATGGCGGTACTTATCGCTTGTTGGAGCGGATCATGTCGAGATTTGGTGTGACGGCATCTTATGTGGATACCAACGATATCGATGCGATGGCGGCATTATGGACGCCGAACACAAAAGCGGTACTTATCGAAACGCCAACTAACCCGCTTATGATGATTACGGATATTGAGAAAGTAACTGCGTGGGCGAAATCAAAAGGCTTGCTTACTATTGTAGACAATACGCTGCTTACGCCTTTCTTCCAACGTCCTATAGAACTGGGTGCTGACATTATCATTCATAGCGCAACCAAATATTTAGGTGGTCACAATGACGTTCTTGCTGGTCTTATTGTAACCAAAGGCAAGGAGCTCTCGGATGAGATGGCCTTCCTGCACAATTCAATTGGAGCGGTGCTCGGGCCTCAGGATTCATGGCTTCTAATGAGGGGAATGAAGACGCTCGCGCTCCGTATGGAGCGCCACCAATATAATGCTACCGCAATTGCTAATTATTTGCTTGAGCATTCAGCCGTTGAGGATGTTTATTATCCGGCATTGCCTCACCATCCTGGCCATGAAATTCAGAACAAACAGTCATCCGGCAATACTGGCATTTTCTCATTCCGATTAAAGGACGCTCGTTATGTGGAGCCAATTCTTCGTCACATTAAGCTCATTGCATTTGCTGAGAGCTTGGGCGGAGTTGAATCCTTGATGACCTACCCAGCGGTTCAGACGCATGCTGATATTCCGCTTGAAATTCGTCAAGCGATAGGCGTTGACGACCGTCTGCTTCGTTTCTCCGTAGGAATTGAGCATGCAGATGATTTGATCAGTGACTTGGCGCAAGCACTCGAAGCTGCCAAACGCGAAATTGAGGAGGTTAACAACTAATGGGCAACGACAAAATTCAACCTCAAGATCGCCGGTTTGCAACGAAGCTCCTGCATTTCGGAGCAGAAATTGACGAGCATACAGGAGCTTCAAGCGTACCTATTTATCAAGCTTCAACGTTCCATCATCATGATATTTTCAATCCGCCTCAATATGATTACAGCCGTTCGGGCAATCCTACACGCCAAGCGCTAGAGGATTATATCGCTTTGCTTGAGGGCGGTGCTCGCGGCTTCGCCTTTGCATCAGGCATGGCTGCAATCTCAACCACGTTTTTGCTGCTTTCTGCAGGTGAGCATGTCATCGTAACAGAGGATGTCTACGGCGGAACTTACCGCTTGCTGACGACGATTTTGGATCGACTGGGCATTGAGTCTACTTTTGTTGATATGACGGATTTTGAAGCGGTTAAGGCGGCGCTTAAGCCAAATACAAAAGCTGTATTTATGGAGACGCCTTCCAACCCGACGCTCAAAATCACAGATATTGCAGAAACGACAGCTTGGGCCAAAGAGCATGGTCTGCTTACACTGCTTGATAATACGTTCATGACTCCGTATCATCAGCGTCCAATCGAGCATGGCGTCGATATTGTCCTGCATAGTGCGACAAAGTTTCTAGGCGGCCACAGCGATGTGCTGGCTGGGCTTGCAGTTACCGCAGATGAAGGATTAGGCAAACGCTTGAAACAGCTTCAAAACGGAATGGGAACGGTTCTGAGCGCCCAAGAATCATGGCTGTTGATGCGCGGCATGAAAACATTGAAAGCTCGGATGGAATATAGCGAACAAAGCGCTCGCAGACTAGCTGAATGGTTGTCGGAGCATAAGGAAGTAACAGCGGTTTATTATCCTGGTTTAGAGAATCATCCCGGCCGGGCAATACATGAGAAGCAGTCGCTTGGGTATGGAGCTGTTGTATCCTTCGATGTTGGAAGTGGAGAGCGTGCCAAATCTTTGCTGAGCAAGGTTCAAATTCCTTTAGTAGCTGTCAGCTTAGGTGCAGTAGAGAGCATTCTTTCTTACCCAGCTATGATGTCGCATGCAGCAATGCCAAGAGAAGTGCGTCATGCACGCGGCATTACGGACGGCTTGGTGCGTTACTCAGTTGGTCTAGAGGATATTGAGGATCTTATTGAAGATTTGGATAATGCGCTTCGTGCCTAAATGGGACTAAAAGAAAGGAAAGCACGGATGTTCTAACGAACATGCCGTGTTTTTCCTTATTTCAGGGCGAGATGCCATCATACGGCGGGTGACTTGCACTAGAGATCTATGTTAGGATGAAGTGATGGTTAGCATAAATAGAACGGAAATAAGGAGGTCTTGCGGAATGGGAACGTTGGACCATATTTTGGATAAAGCGTTGCGCGGCGAGCGTGTTTCGCTCGAAGAAGGCATGGAATTATTAGCTTCGGATCAGATTGAAAAGATGGGGCATGTAGCTAATCAAATTATGCTCAAGCATCATCCAGATCCAATAACGACTTTTGTTGTTGGTCGAAATGTAAACTACACAAACGTATGTGATGTTTATTGCCGTTTTTGCGCATTTTATCGCGCTCCAGGCTCTAAAGAGGGTTATGTACTGCCTGACGATACGATTTTGAGCAAAATTCAAGAAACGATCGATGTGGGTGGAACTGAAATTTTGATGCAGGGCGGTACGAATCCAGATTTGCCGTTTACGTATTATTTGGATCTGCTTCGCAAAATTAAACAGCATTTCCCAGGCATAACGATGCATTCGTTCTCTCCAGCGGAAATTCAGAAGATGAAGGTTGTATCAGATGGCCTTTCTCTCGATGAAGTGATTAGACAACTGCATGATGCTGGACTTGATTCTTTGCCTGGCGGCGGCGCAGAAATTTTGGACGATCGCACTCGCCGCAAGATCAGCCGCATGAAGGGTTCTTGGACGGACTGGATGGATGTGATGAAATCTGCACACCGTCATGGTATGAATACGACTGCAACGATGGTTTATGGCCTTGGCGAGACCGTTGAAGAGCGCGCATTACATATGCTGCGCATCCGTGATGCTCAGGATGAGTGCATCGCGAACAAATATGATTCGACGGGTTTCCTGGCGTTTATTTCGTGGCCTTTCCAGCCAGACAATACAAACCTGAAGCTTGAGAAAGCAAAGCCAGAGGAATATTTGCGTATTGTTGCTGCTAGCCGAATCATGCTTGATAATATTCCGAATTTCCAATCCTCTTGGGTAACGATGGGGCCTGAAATGGGCAAGTTATCACTGTCTTATGGCTGCAATGACTTCGGAAGCACCATGATTGAGGAAAATGTCGTTTCAGCAGCTGGAACAACACATAAAGTGAACATTGAACTTATTCTTCAGCTTATTCGCGAGTGCGGCAAAATTCCGGCTCAACGGGATACAAAATATAATATTTTGAAGGTTTACAATGAATCCGATAAAGCAGATCTCGATTTTGTTATGCAAAATTAATGCTTTTTAGACCGATATCAATACGTTTGTTGAACTTCTCGCTGCATAGTGGGAAGTTCGGCAAACGTTTTTTTGTATGCTTGCTTCCCTTACATTCCAATGTCTTCATCGTATATCCCCGAACGCGTCACCATATACTGATAAGGAAAGAAAGGGGTGAGCTGATGGAGCTATTCACGGTATCGTTACCTGCAAGTCTCCAAAAGTCGGTTAATAAACTAACTCAATTGTTGAAGGAACAAGCGCTCGTCGATTTACATATTGGCTCAAAAACGGAGCAAACAGCCGTCATCGAGTTTCAGCAGGTATCGGATCAAAATATAAGCTGTCTAGCGGTGTTGCCAAATTTTCAGTTAAAAACGCATGGTCACATCGTATATAAAGCGGCGTCACTAGCCATAGCTGAATTTGTGGTAAGTGAGATGGAGCCGGGGATGCTTGCTGCTATTATTCGCAGAAAGTATCGCCACAACAGTTCAGCCGATACAGCTGCTATTGAGCGGTATTGTCATGATTTGCTGCATGGGAAAGAATGGGATAGCCTTGGTACGAGATTTTTGGATGCGGATCGCCTAAGAAGGAAAAGCAAAGTGGCTGCAGAGGTCGAGCTTTTTTTGCAGGATAACACGGAGCTTAATGTAAAGGGGTTTACAACCTTCAGGCTTGAGCCCTATCGTAAAGAACTAGCAGAAGTTGTGGAATACGCATTAGATGAGTATGTGCTCGATAAACAATATCAGGAGTTTATTTCCCTGTTAAAATATTTTGTTTTTCTTCAAGATACAAAGCTGCCTATGGTGCATTTGCTGCATAAGGGCGGTCATGAATTCATGCTCTATGACGAAAAGTTTCAACCGCTTGATCCGAACCCTCCAACCGATCGTATCGTAGCCGAAATGCTTGAAACGGAAATGAACATTGAAGACATGGTAATCAGCTCGCTGATTGCTGTATCTCCCAAGCATATTACGATTCATACGAGGCAGCAGGATATGCAAGTGATTCGAACGATTCAAACGATTTTTGACCAGCGTGTCAC
The DNA here is from genome assembly GCF_052114265.1 of Paenibacillus sp. MCAF9. NCBI lineage: Bacteria > Bacillati > Bacillota > Bacilli > Caryophanales > Paenibacillaceae > Paenibacillus > Paenibacillus sp. MCAF9. The sequence continues at coordinate 36,000 of NZ_JBFREL010000003.1, read as the reverse complement.
GCTTTGCACGCAATGCGCATCCTGCAGCAGCAGCCTTGATGAACTCGTTCAGCCATAGGCGAATTAACGAAATTACTGTCTATTTGAAGCTTATAGCCTTGACCAAACGCGTAAGTCGAGCTATAATGACACACATATACGATGTAATCGGCAATGAAAAAGACATGTGTCTGTTTATGATATTTGGTCCAGAGAGAGGAAACTTGGCTGTAATTTCCTTCCACAATGTCCACAGGCGTACCCCTTTGAAGCTGTATGGCCCAACCTATAGCAGGTTTCTTAAGAAGCTGAGCGCTATAGCAGTATGCTGTACCGGAAATCTCCGTTACCAGATAATACGAGGACTGCTGCGTTAGGAATAAAGAGCAGTCGAAGTAGGGTGGAACCACGAGCACACAAGCACTCGTCCCTTTTTAGGGATGCGTGCTTTTTTTGTGCTATTTTTTTGCTTGAAATGATGAATGGAAGCGTAATTCGCTTACGGACAAAATGGAGGATGAACCAAAATGACAATTCAAATCACTTTGCCAGATGGCGCGGTAAGAGAATATGCGGCTGGCACAACTATCGAAGAAGTAGCAGGCTCGATCAGCTCGGGTTTGCGTAAAAATGCGATTGCCGGAAAAATCGATGGCAAAGTAGTCGATGTATACACACCTATCGAGAACAATGCTGCAATTGAAATCGTTACTGTAGATTCGGCAGACGGCCTTGAGGTATACCGCCATAGTACAGCTCACTTGCTGGCACAAGCGATCAAACGGATATACGGCAATGCTAATGTTAAGCTCGGAATTGGTCCGGTAATCGAAGATGGCTTCTACTATGATATTGATATGGAGCAATCGTTGACGCCTGAGGATCTTGTAAAGATCGAGAAGGAAATGGAAAAAATCGTTCAGCAAAACATCGACATTCGTCGTCGTGTAGTTAGCAGAGACGAGGCGCTTGCGATTTTCACTGAGCTTGATGATAACTTGAAGCTGGAGCTTATTCGTGATCTTCCCGCAGATTCAGTTATTACGATGTATGACCAAGGGGAGTTCTTCGATCTATGCCGTGGACCGCATTTGCCATCTACAGGCCGTATTAAAGCTTTTAAACTGCTTAGCGTTGCTGGTGCCTACTGGCGCGGAGATTCCAAAAACAAAATGCTGCAGCGTATTTACGGAACAGCTTTCCCTAAGAAAGCACAATTGGATGAGCATCTTCACTTCCTCGAGGAAGCTAAAAAACGCGATCACCGTAAACTAGGCCGCGAGCTAAAAATGTTTACATTCTCACGTGAGGTTGGCCAAGGCTTGCCGCTATGGCTGCCGAATGGCGCGAAGCTTCGCAGAACAATGGAGCGTTATATCGTGGATCTTGAGGAAAGACTGGGCTATGAGCATGTTTATACGCCGGTGCTTGCGAACGTGGAGCTTTATAAAACCTCCGGCCACTGGGAGCACTACAGCGAGGATATGTTCCCAAAAATGATTATGGACAACGAAGAGCTTGTTCTTCGTCCAATGAACTGTCCACACCATATGATGGTGTTCAAAAGCGACATGCGCAGCTACCGCGACCTGCCTGTTAGGATTGCTGAGCTTGGCACAATGCATCGCTATGAAATGTCAGGCGCGCTTACAGGCTTGCACCGTGTACGTGCCATGACGCTAAATGATGCGCATATCTTCTGCCGTCCGGATCAAATCAAAGAAGAATTTGCACGCGTGGTTAACTTGATCCGCAAAGTGTATGAAGATTTCGGAATTAAAGAGTATCGTTTCCGCTTATCTTATCGTGATCCTAAGGATACAGAGAAGTATTTCCAAAATGATGAGATGTGGGAAATGTCACAGCGAATGCTGCGTGAAGTGGTTGAGGAGCTGGAGCTTCCATTCTTCGAGGCTGAAGGCGAAGCTGCATTTTACGGTCCTAAGCTTGACGTTCAAATTAAAACGGCGCTTGGCAAAGAAGAAACGTTGTCGACTGCACAGCTTGATTTCTTGCTTCCTGAGCGTTTCGAGCTTGAATATGTCGGCGATGATGGCAAGAAGCACCGTCCGGTCGTTATCCACCGCGGCATTATAAGCACAATGGAAAGAATGACAGCTTTCTTGCTTGAGAACTTTGCTGGGGCGCTTCCATTGTGGTTGTCGCCAGTACAGGCGAAAGTTATACCAGTATCGACAGCTTATGAGGAATATGCGCGTAAAGTTGCCGAGCAGCTGCAAGAAAACGGCATTCGTGTAGAAAGTGATTTGCGCAATGAGAAGCTGGGCTACAAAATTCGTGAAGCTCAGCTGGAGAAAGCGCCTTACATGCTCGTAGTGGGCGAGAATGAAATGCAAGCTGAAGCCGTCTCCGTAAGGAAACGCGGTGAAGGCGATCTTGGCGCTATTCCAGTTGCAGAGCTGATTTCGCAGCTGCAAAAGCAGATCGCAAACAAAGAACAATAATAAGTAACGCATAAAGCTTGAGCCATCGGGGCATTATTCTTCTGAGGAGGAAGTACCCAGATGGCTACAAGCTTTTTTTATATTCAAAAAGGATTAACGGCATTGCTGCTCCTAACTGTTATCGTAATTGGTTTAGATACAAAGGGCGGCGATACGGTTCATGCTGATGCATCAGCACCTGAGCAAAGCCCTGTTGCAAGCAAAAGCGACAACCTCGGCAAGTCAGAGGCAGCTGCGCGCACGAAGCCGAAAAAGGTTGAAGTTGTTGCTACAGGCTACACAGCTGGCGTAGAATCGACCGGTAAACGGCCTGGGCATCCACAATACGGAATCACCTATTCGGGCGTAAAGGTACGCAGGGATCAAGTCTCAACGATTGCGGCGGATACGAGGCTGTTTCCCATTGGGACGCTGCTCTATATACCCGGCTATGGCTATGGCGTGGTGGCTGATACGGGTTCAGCGATTAAGGGAAAACGCATCGACTTGTATTTTGAAACGATCAAGCAGGTGTACGAGCAGTGGGGCAAGCGTACCGTTCATGTAGAGGTGCTGCGTATGGGAACGGGCAAGCTTTCGCAGGCATGGCTGAACAAAATCAACTTGGCTATAGAGGCTGGAAAGCCTATTCCACAGACTTATTTAGAATCGTAAAGGAGTCGTATAATAAGCGGCAAGAATGCCATACTATCAATGAAACGGGGAGGTGAATACAATGGCTAAAAACAAAAACAACAAAGCCCAAAACAATCAATACAATGCAGAATTCGCAGAAGAGTTTAACCAAAATAACGCTGCTAACAAACAAGCGGCAAATAATGCTCAGCAAAAAGCTGAGAAGTAATATTTTTTTGCTATGCCATGAGAAGGAAACAATGGGGAACCGATATCGGTTCCTCTTTTTATTATCCTCTGCTCATCACACCGTTATTTTAATCTAATAAAAAACAGTTTTCAAATGACCTCGGTTTGTTGTATGATTACATATGTAAGAAATAATAACATGACGAGACAGGTGAATACTCATGACAGATCCGATCATTCATTCAGGCTTTGTAATTGCTGCCCATCATCGTAAAGCGGGCGAGGTTTTACCTTTTATTGATGCTTACGTTGCTAAGAAAGAGCAGGAAATAGCTGAAATTGAACAGATGGTTGAGCGTTATGAGAAAAGAAGGCTGATGGAAGACCGTGCGTATCAATCGATGTCTACTCTTCGAAGAATGCTGACTGGCAGGAAGCCTGATCATCATCTGGCCGTTGAATATATTCATTTTGTAAGAAAACCGATGGAGAAGGTCCGTGCGCTAAGATTAGAAATCGAAAGTGCTCGCTCCATCAAAAACGTAGCAGCTCCAAGCGATATTGTAACGGTATCCTATGAGCTGGCCAATGAGATGAACGATTAATGGAATGATCATTCGCAATAATAGCAAAGAACCGTCCAGGCCATTCCGGCTTGGGCGGTTCTTTATGTTTATTTGCTGTTTTTTAAGCGATCATAATCGAGGAAATCATGCTCCTGGCTGTATGCGGGAACGCCGTGAATGCCAACATCGAGGCCGATGAGCTCCTCATCCTTGGAGACACGGACGGGCATAATTTTGCGGATCAGCCATAGTGCGCCCCAAGTTAAAGCGAAGCCCCATAGGGAAACCATTACGAGCCCCAATGCTTGAACGCCTAGCAAGTTGAAGCCTCCGCCATAAAATAAACCGTAGTAGCCCTTGCCTACGCCCTCGGTTAGCTCGGGAAGTGCGAATAAGCCGACTGCAATTGTTCCGATGCTGCCGCTGACGCCGTGTACGGCAAAGGCGCCGACTGGATCGTCGATCTCCCTGCGTTCGAGCCATTCAGTGATCAGCACCATCGCGATGCCGGATACTGCGCCGATCCCAATTGCAGCGATGTCAGATACGAATGCGCAGCCAGCAGTAATGCCTACGAGGCCGGCGAGCGAGCCATTGATGACCATTGGCGGATCTGCTTTCTTGTAGCGGAACATCGTAAACAGAATGCATGTTGCGCCGCCAGCAGCTGCCGAGAGCATCGTTGTAATCGCAATATGTCCGATTGAGCCGTTTGTAGCGCTAAGTGTGCTGCCTGCATTAAACCCGAACCAGCCAAACCATAGAATGAATGCACCTACAGAAGCAAGCGGCAAGTTGGAAGGCGGAACGATATTGGCTTTGCCGTCTGGACTGAATTTACCGATTCTCGGACCAATGAAAATGGCTGCGGCGAGAGCGGAGAAACCTCCTAAGGCATGAATGACAGCAGAGCCTGCAAAATCGATCATGCCAAGCTTGCCAAGAAAGCCGCTGCTTGACCATACCCAGTGTCCGGCTAACGGATAAATGAAGCCAGTCATTGCAATAGTGAGTAAAATGTAAGCTCTAAAATTTATTCTTTCCGCTACTGCGCCCGACACGATTGAAATGACGGCTATAACGAATGCGCATTGGAATAACCAAAAGGTTTCGTGCGTAATATTTAGTTTTATGTGAGACAGGTCTCCGTTGATGAGAAAGCCGGTCGTTCCGATTATTCCGCCTGCGTCCTGCCCATACATGAGTGCGAAGCCAAAAAAGTAAAAAACGAGTGCGCCGAAAGCGATGTCGACAAAAACCTTCATGATGATGCTGACGGCATTCTTTTGCCTGACAAACCCTGCTTCAAGCAATGCGAAACCGCCCTCCATGAGCAAGATCATGGCTGCTGTCAAAACGACCCAGATGGTATCTAGTCCTTTTGACAGTTCGATAACGTCCATTTCTTCATCTCCTATTCCTAATATTCATGCATAGCGGTCTCTATTTTCTTAATCCGTTCATCATTATAAATAGAAGACGTTAACAATGTCAACGCTCTGCGTTACGTTTCATGACGCATGTTAGGTTTGAAATGGATAGAATCAACAAAAGCTCAGTCTAGAGACTGACTAACAATTCAATCGGTCGTCCCTTTTTCTATTGCATGTTGTCCGTTATACTAAGAATATCAAACGACGATGGAATCGTAAGGAGCTGGTGCCGCATGAACGGAAACTTCGCAAACCGGTTATTCACCGGGTTAATCATCATTGCAGTTGGCGTCTTGTTTTTACTGAATCAAACGGGTCATGTGACCTTTGATATTGGAGATTTATTTTCTACCTATTGGCCTGTAATCGTTATGATTGTAGGTATTCGCGGATTGTTGTCCAGCAGAACGTACGGCTCGGGTTCGAGCTGGTGGGGCGCGATTGTCCTATTAATCGGATGTGTATTTTTGGGACGCAATTTAAACTTGTTCTCATGGTCTATTGGCGACATCATTCCTTACATTTGGCCAATAGTTGTGATTTTAGTCGGGATCAATATTATTTGGAGACCAAGATCAAAACGCCAAACTCCGCCAACAGATGATTGGAAATCATACCGCCCTTACACAGATGAAGCGTCTGTTCCGCCAGCGCCGCCTCTTCACCCTGATCCAACGAAGCAGCCTGCGGACACGCACACTAAGGAAGAGAAGCAGGAAAGCGCATCAAACAAACCATATGATGATTTTTCTGCCACCAAGAAAGAGTATAAGGAATGGAAAAATCACCATAAATCAGAATACAAAAAAAATGAAAAAGAATGGAAACGAAATCATAAGGAGCATGTGGAATGGTGGAACCATAATGATTCCAATGTGCAGAATCGCTCCGGGTTTATTGGGGATATTCATATCGGTCATGATTATTGGGATTTAAAGCCGCTTAATATTTCCCATTTCATCGGCGATACCGTGCTTGATTTAACAAAGGCACAAGTATCCATGGGCGAAACCAAAATTCATGTATCATCATTTATTGGCGATGTAAAGGTATACGTTCCGAATGATTATGAAGTAGGCGTACAGGTTGTATCAAGCGCCTTTATTGGCGATGTGAAGGTGCTTGGCCAGAAAGAAGGCGGATTGTTTACGAATATCAATATCCAATCGCCAACTTATCAGGAAGCTAACAAAAAAATTAAGCTGGTCGTCAGCACGTTTATCGGAGATGTTCGTGTTACAAAGGTAGGGTGATTCGAGTATGATGGTTCGGTTTTTGAGGAGCGGAAAGTGGGAGCTCATCGGAATGTTTGTCATCGCATCAACCGTGTCTCTAATACTTGGAGCGGTGGTGTGGAATGGACTCTTAGATGAAGTCAATAAGACGGAAGTGCGCCTAGGGGCTGCCTCCGTCTTCCTCCTTGTCAGCGTGGCGTTCGGTTACTGGGCGGCACAGCGCATTGGACGCCGAATTGATACGCTTCATTTATCGCTGAAGCAAGCATCAAACGGCAACTACGGCGTTCGGATTACAGAGGGCGGACATAATTCATTTAATGAGGTTTATCGTGAGTTTAATGAGCTCGCTCAGCAGATGGAAGAAAAGATGAAATGGCTGCAAGTTCGCGGCGAAGAATATGTGATGACGGAGTCTGCTTCTAATGAAGCGGCAGTGCTCGAGGAGCGCAAGCGTTTGGCAAGGGATTTGCATGATACGGTAAGCCAGCAGTTATTCGCTATCCATATGTGCGCTTCATCGCTTCCAAAGCTGCAGCAGGTTGATCGCGAACGAGCGGATTCTGTGCTCGAGCAGCTCGTCAATATGTCTAATTTGGCTCAGAAGCAAATGAGGAATTTCATCGCTCAGCTGCGGCCTATGGAGCTTGAAGGTCGAACTTTATATGAAGCGCTTGATAAGTGGTTCCCTGATTATTGCCGCCAAAACAATTTGCAAGGTGAGCTGGAATGGCGCTTGAAGGAGCGTTTATCCGAAGCGAAGGAGCATCAGCTTTTTCTTATCGTTCAAGAAGCGATGGCGAATATCGTAAAGCATGCAAGCGCAAAGGGCTGCACGCTGACAATGGCAGATACGGAACGGCAGGTTAGCATGATTTTGCAGGATGATGGAGTTGGCTTCAAGGTAGATGAGGTGAGACGCGGCTCATATGGACTGTCTACGATGCAGGAGAGAGCACAGAAGCTTGGCGGTGCAGCCGAAATTTGGAGCAAGTCTGGGAGCGGGACGAGGGTAAAGGTTACGATACCAAAAATGTAGCGGGGAGAGCATGAATAATGAATGCATCTGAACTAATAAAAGTAATGATCGTGGATGATCATGATATGGTAAGGACGGGCCTTCGAACTTATCTAATGCTGGAGCCAAAGTTTCATGTCATTGCAGAGGCGAGCAATGGACAATCAGCAATTGACATGCTTAAGGAAAGCTCGGATGAAGACAGGCCCCATATTATTTTAATGGATCTGATGATGCCAGGCATGGATGGCATTGAAGCGACAAGGGCGATTATCTCGCATTTTCCTGATATGAAAATCGTAATGCTGACCAGCTTCCTCGAAGATGACAAGGTTTATGGCGCAATAGAGGCTGGCGCTGTCAGCTACGTGCTCAAAACCGTTTCTGCAGAAGAGCTTATTTATGCAATCAGCGGCGCATTCAAAGGAATGCCGGTTATGACTGCTGACGTATCGCAGGCGTTAACGAGAGGCTTAAGACAGAAGACCGCTCAGTCTGGTGATGAGGGGTTGACGGAACGTGAGAAGGAAGTTCTGCTGCTTATTGCAGATGGACAATCGAACAAAGAAATTGCAGAAGAGCTGCATATAAGCGTAAAAACAGTGAAAACACATGTCAGCAATTTATTGATGAAATGTGAGCTTGACGACCGGACACAGCTTGCCGTGCTGGCCCATCGCAAGGGCTGGGCTAATCGCACATAAAGATGGAAATGGAAGGGTATACTACCTACTAGCAAAAAGAGATTAGAAATAAGCTAGTGCAAAGGAGACGCCTTCATGATACCCATTTCGTCCGTGCTGGAATCACGGGAGCAACATTTCTTAGAAACGAAAGAGCTGCTGGAGTCGCAGCAATTCACGCTTGGCGGCAACTGGGAGTATGCTGCTGGTTCCTTTGACCGCGCGCTTGATGATGCGAATAAGATTTGGCTTCGCATACCTTTTGAAGTCATTGCTGGTCATATTGATGTTGGGGAAAAAGATAATGAAGCGAGGATTATACTCGGTACACCGTACGTGCTTAAGCATGAGTACAGAGAAGGAAATGATCCGGAAGCATCGGTACGTGTAGTCGGAGCTCTGTTTGATCAATTCCAATCGCCGTCGAATCCGGATGCTGAGGTAGAACCGCAGTGGATTGATCGCGCAAAAGAAACATTAAATGAAGTAGAGCAGCTTTTTCCGCATTGATTCACATCGTAGAAGCACTCAAAAAAAACGCTGCCAAAATCATTTGGGAGCGTTTTTTTTATTTCTGTTTAAATTCCTTTTAAGTTTGTTTTAAGGTAGAATGTGCATGATAGAACTATATCAAATAACATGTTTCCGGATAGAATGCCAATTGGACGCATGATGCAATAAGATTCAAGGAGGAGAACGTACATGGACGATCAAAACAACAAAAAGGGATTTGACGACTTTTTCCGCAAAAATGAAGAGGGACATGGCTCAGCTGATAACAGCGAAAGCGTAAATGACTCCGCGCAGCCTATTTCAAATGAGTCATCGGAGCAGCCGGCAAAGCCATCTTATTATTATTCGTATGGGCCGTATAAGGCGAATTCTCAAGAAGGCGGGAATCCTTCAGCTTCTGGCTACGGATCGGAAAAGCCTAAGCTGATTCAAGATCAGCCGTACGGCAATACAAATACACACAATACGCAAGCACAGGCATCCAGTGCAGAAGAAGCGAATGTACAATCGGATTCAACTGTGGAATCTGAACGGGCAAGATCGCAATCGCCTATGCAATCCCAAATTCGAACGTTCACACCGTCGCCGCAGTCCTCCAAAGGGCCATGGCAAGTAAGGGAACCGCGCCGGACTTCCTTTAAGGCCATTTTTTCATCGTTTCTAGCAGGTGTTCTCGTAGTAGGCAGCTTGATGTATACAGCGGACTTAAACAACTGGTTCACGAAAGAAGCCGCATTAACATCAAATACACAATCTAGCGGATCGGGTTCCACTGCTTCTGCAGGTACGACCAGCAACGGCGGTGCGGCAACAGTCGCGGATAGACCAGACAACATCGCTAAATTGTTCGAGACAGCAAGTCCAGCAGTAGTGAAAATCGAAACCTTCGTTAATACGGCAAAACGCAACAATAGCAGCAACATGCTCGATGATTCATTTTTCCGCCAATTTTTTGGCGATGATTACCCTGGAACGACACAGCCGGATGCAGGACAAAAGAATGAAGAAGGCAACATGCAGCAATCAGGCATCGGAACTGGGTTTTTCTTCGATTCAACAGGCTATATTTTAACGAATCAGCACGTAATCGGAGAATCTGACCAAATCAAAGTTATTGTTCAAGGCTATGATAAGCCATTCACGGCTGAATTGCTGGGCTCTAGCTATGACTTAGACTTAGCGGTACTTAAAGTAACGGGAGACAAAGCGTTCCCAACGCTTCCGCTTGGCAACTCGGATACGATTAATATCGGCGACTGGGTTGTTGCAATCGGTAACCCATACGGCTTCGATCATACGGTTACTGTTGGCGTATTAAGTGCCAAAGAACGTCCGATCGATATCCCTGATACACAGGGAGCACGTAAATACGAGCATTTGCTGCAAACGGATGCTTCGATTAACCCAGGCAACTCTGGCGGTCCGCTTCTGAATGTGAACGGTGAGGTCGTTGGCATTAATACGGCAGTAAGCTCGCAAGCACAAGGCATCGGCTTTGCGATTCCGACGAGCACGATTCAAGATGTGCTGGAAAATCTTAAAAACAACAAGACCATTCCTAAGCCAGCCGCTCCATACATCGGTGCAGAGCTGCAGGATGTAACAGCGGATATTGCGAAGCAATTAGGCATGGATAAAGTAGAAGGCTCCATTGTACGTAATGTGTACTATAATTCACCAGCTTACTTGGCTGAATTGCAGCAGTTCGACGTCATCGTCGGCATTGACGGCAAGAAGTACGCAAACACGCAAGCTCTTATTGATCAAATTAAAACCAAAAAAGTTGGCGATAAGATCGAGCTGAACATTTTGCGCAAAGGCAGTGCGATGAACTTGAAGGTTGAGATTGGTGATAAAAATACGTCAGGCGCTCAATAATGCCTTACATGATGGATTGAAACAAAAAGCGCAGAGAGACAGCAGGCTCTGTGCTTTTTGCTGCAAATAGAGGGGGACATGCCGTTGAGACAGCATATTGTAGTTGTAGATGATGATGATAAAATTATTTCTTTGCTTCGCAGAAGTCTAGCGTTTGAAGGTTATGAGGTAACTACCGCTTCGAATGGAATGGAAGGGCTGAAGGTGCTGCTTAAGACGGAGCCGGATCTGCTCATTCTTGATGTGATGATGCCTCAAGTGGATGGCTGGGAAGTTTGCCGGCGCGTGCGCGAGGGAGGCAGTACGGTGCCAATTATGATGCTGACGGCAAAGGATGATATCAATGACCGGGTCAAAGGGCTCGATCTTGGGGCTGACGATTATTTGGTCAAGCCGTTTGCGCTGGAGGAGCTGCTTGCGCGGACACGCGCCTTGCTGCGCCGCAAAGCCGATAAAATCGAGCAGTCAAGCAATCAGCTGCTTTATGAGGATTTGATTTTGGATATGGATGCCAGAGAAGCGATTCGCTCGGGTCGCCGAATTGAGTTGACGTCCAAGGAATACGATTTACTGCTGCTATTCATGGAAAATCCTCGCCGTGTACTTACGAGAGATGCAATTATGGAGAAGATTTGGGGTTATGACTTCAGCGGGGAGTCGAATGTGCTGGAGGTGTATATCGCGATGCTGCGCCAAAAGGTAGAGGACGGAGGCAAAAACCGACTCATTCAGACGGTTCGCGGCACCGGTTATGTGCTTCGCGGAGAGGCGGGTTAAGCATATGTCCATTAGGCTTAGGCTTACGCTTTGGTATTCGGGTTTGCTTGCGGTAACACTTCTTGTTTTTGGCGTTTCCATTTATGTTTTCTTAAATTGGAATACCTATTCTGATTTAAAGGAGCAATTAAAGAAACAGGATCAAAAGCTCGTCGTTAGAGGTGGAACTACTTTTTGGGATCAATATGATTTGAATTTGGGACGAGAATCCCAAATTGAAGAGAAGGATATGTATATTCAAATCGTCAATTATATTGAAGGTGCAATTAGTCAGTCAAACAATTTAAATCAATTTGGAATTGTCCTCCCTTATGCTGAAGCATCGGATAAGCCTGAGCAGGGAGTAATCGAAAAACGAGTGGAAATTAATAAGAAAAAGTACAATATGTTAATTCATCAACGTCCTATTTATACAAATGATGGAACTTTAGTTGGCCTTCTTCAAGTTGGTGCAATCCCTTACAATGAAGAAAAATTTATGCACAGTGTTCGTACGACGCTCATTTTCGCCTCTTTAATCGTTGTACTTATCGCCTTTACTATAGGCTTGTTAATTGCACGTCAGGCACTTCGTCCAATTGAACGTGTCATTCGTGCTACAGAGCAAATTGAAAATGGTGCTGATCTCAGTGTGCGGATTCCTGTCATGGGGCCTAAGGACGAGATAGGAAGGCTTGTGAGTACGTTAAACGTGATGCTTGCGCGTTTGGAGATGGCATACAATGAGCTTGATGAAGCTTACAAAGCGCAGCGCAGGTTCGTATCTGACGCGTCTCATGAGCTTAGGACGCCTTTGACAACGATTCGAGGCAATATTGAGCTGCTCGAGCGGATGTGGACGCGAGTTCGAGAGACGAATAGAGATATCGACACGGGCGAGTGGCTGCCGCTGGATTCGGATCGATGGGATATGTCCAAAGAAGCGATGAGCGATATATCTGCTGAGGCGATTCGTATGAGTACGCTGGTTAATGATCTGCTTGCGCTTGCGAGAGCAGATGCGGGTTATACGATGGAGAAGACGCCGCTTGACCTGCTGCCACTTACAGAGGAGGTTGTGCGCAGAGCACAGCTGCTCCCGCGTACAGCTGAATGGAAGCTTGGCGATCTATCGGCATTGGATGGGGTGCGCGTCAATGCCAATCACAATTATTTGCAGCAGCTGTTATTTATTTTTATTGAGAATGCATTCAAATATACGTCGGAGGGTACGGTTGAGCTGAGTGCGGTCAGAAGGGATTTACAAATCGGCTTCGTTATCCAAGATACAGGGATTGGGATGAATCCAGATGAAATCCCGCATATTTTCGATCGCTTCTATCGAGCGGACGAATCACGGGGAGTTACCGTCGGTACAGGTCTAGGATTATCCATTGCAAAATGGATTATTGATGAGCATAAAGGTTCTGTAGAAGTGCTCACCAGCGAAGGAAATGGAACGAAGTTTACGATTTGGCTTCCAATTAGCTTTTCTGACACGTCTCATTCGTCTATAATAGTAGCAACGGATGAAATGAAGGATTCATAGCTGTTACGCATATCCGGTCAGAAAGCAGGTGCAATAAATGGAAATCGTTAGAATATCACCGCGTGGTTATTGCTATGGCGTCGTAGACGCGATGGTACTGGCTTTGCAAACGGTCAAAAACTTGGAGCTGCCGCGACCTATTTATATATTAGGTATGATTGTCCATAATGCCCATGTTACAGAAGCATTCGAGCAGGAAGGCGTCATTACGCTTGATGGTGCCAACCGACTCGACATTTTGGATCAAATCGAACAAGGCACCGTTATATTTACAGCGCATGGCGTCTCGCCAGAAGTGCGTCAGCGTGCTCGTGACAAGGGGCTTTCCGTTGTGGATGCGACATGCCCAGACGTTACGAGAACTCATGATCTCATTCGCGATAAATCGGCGGAAGGCTATCATATTATTTATATTGGCAAGAAGGGCCATCCTGAGCCCGAAGGAGCGATTGGCGTTGCGCCGGAGCATGTTCACCTCATCGAAAAGGAAGAGGAAATTGCTGCGCTTAATGTGCCGGAAGGGCGCATTCTTATAACGAACCAAACGACGATGTCGCAATGGGATATTCGTCATGTGATTAGCAAGCTTCTTGAGCGTTATCCTACTGCAGAGGTTCATAATGAAATCTGCATGGCAACTCAGGTTCGTCAAGAGGCGGTAGCAGAGCAAGCAGGCGAAGCGCAGCTTACAATTGTAGTTGGCGATCCGCGAAGCAACAACTCGAACCGTCTAGCACAAGTATCCGAGGAAATAGCAGGAGTGAAAGCTTACCGAGTTTCCGATGTGTCAGAGATTGAACAGGAGTGGCTGAAAGGCATCGATCGTGTCGCAGTTACGTCTGGTGCGTCTACACCGACGCCGCTTACGAAAGAGGTTATTACTTATTTAGAGCAGTACGATCATAATAATCCGGAGACATGGGAAATCCGTCGTACGGTCAATATGAATAAGCTGCTGCCTAATGTTCGAGTGAAGTCGACGCCAGCGGCAACGGCAACCGCAGAGAAACCTGAATAAATAGCTAACATGAAGAGTGAGATGAGACTAGTGATTGATGCAGAAGAAGCATCATGAATGAGTTTCATCTCCTTTTTATTATGACGGGGTTGACGAAAATGAGTTTCTCTTGTATATTTACTTTAGCGGTTAAAAGCGTAGAAGCTTAAAAGCTACGAAGCATAAAAGTCATAAAGTGGATATCCAATGAGATATGAGAAAATGAGGCGCGCTTCGTGCGATGCCATGCATTTATTAAGCAAAAGTTTGTACATTTTTTTTGCCCAAATCCCACAATAAATTTAGGAGTGATCCCTATGATCGTTATCACGAATTCAAATATTGCAGAAGAACGCATTACAGAAATTGTTGCTCATATTGAAAGAGCAGGAGTTCAAGCACATGTATCAAGAGGTACGGATCGCACGGTAATTGGAATTATTGGCAAAGCAGAACCTACGCTTGCTGAGCATTTGCGTCAAATGAAAGGTGTGGAAAACGTTATTAAAATTTCGAAATCATACAAGCTAGCAAGCCGTGACTTTCATCCGGATGATACAGTTATTGACATAAAAGGCGTGAAAATCGGCGGAAGCAATCTTGTTATAATGGGCGGACCTTGTGCTGTTGAAACACCGGAGCAAATCGACGAGATTGCTCGTTTAGTAAAAGCAGCTGGCGGACAGGTGCTGCGCGGAGGCGCCTTCAAGCCGCGCACAGGGCCTTACAGCTTCCAAGGCGTAGGCGTGGAAGGGCTTGTTATGATGGCGGAAGCGGGCAAGAAGCACGGCCTTCTGACGATTACAGAGGTCATGACGCCAGAATATGTGGATGTATGTGCAGAATACGCGGATATTCTTCAAGTAGGCACACGCAATATGCAAAACTTCGATTTGCTGCGCAAGCTTGGAACGATTCAAACGCCTATACTGCTTAAACGTGGATTCAGCTCAACCTATGATGAGTTCTTGAATGCGGCAGAGTACATTTTGGCAGGCGGTAATCCAAATGTCATGTTGTGTGAACGCGGAATCCGAACATTCGAAACTTACACGCGCAATACGCTTGATTTATCTGCAATTCCAGTGCTTCAATCTCTTAGCCATCTGCCCGTTATTTCTGACCCGAGCCATGGAACAGGCCGTCGTGAGCTGGTTGAGCCTATGTCGAAAGCTTCAGTAGCGGCTGGCGCGAACGGATTGATCGTTGAAATGCATACCGATCCAGATAACTCGATGACTGGCGATGGGGTACAATCCTTGTTCCCGGACCAATTCGCTAACTTATTGAAAGACCTAGAGAAGCTGGCACCGATCGTAGGCAAACAGTTTGATACGCCAAAAGCACCAGCAGAAGCCTTTGTAGAGTGGAAAATCTAACATAACATCAAACCAAACTTTGTCGTCTTAGGATGGCAAAGTTTTTTTGTTTTTTGTGTAACCGTTCTCAAAAAGCCTTATAAATAGAAGGATCTCAGCTTTTTTTATTGAGGATTTGTGAACAAACGTACAAACTTGTAAGTATACCTAACATGAGTTCAAAAAATACCTTACATAGCTATTGACGGAGATTGAGGGCTAGTTTTATAATAACGACATGGATTTGGAGCAATAATTGAACAATACTTGTTCAACACTACGCTAATGTTCGGAAATGGAGGAAATTATAATGTCAGTTCAAAATGTTTTGGACAATATTAAAGAAAACAGCATTATGTTTGTAGATTTCCGCTTCGTGGATCTTCTAGGTAAGGCTCACCACATCACGCTTCCTGCTGCTGAGGTTGATGCTGATACTTTTGTAAACGGAGTAGCTTTTGATGGATCATCAATCCACGGTTTCCGCGGTATCGAAAATTCCGATATGGTTATGATGCCGGATACAGAATCCGTATTTATTGATCCTTTCACTGATCATCCTACACTGAACGTTATGTGTAATATTCATACACCTGAAGGCGATCGTTATGACCGTGACCCGCGCAGCATCGCTCAAAAGGCTGAAGAGTATCTTCAAACTACAGGTATTGGTACGACAGCATTTTTTGCACCAGAACCTGAATTCTTTATTTTCGACGAAGTTCGCTATGAAAGCACAATGAATGCATCCTCTTATGTTGTTGAATCCGAGGAAGCTGGCTGGAACACGAACCGTAAAGAAGAGGGCGGAAACCTTGGTTCGAAAATTCCAGTTAAAGGCGGCTATGTTCCTGTAGCTCCTATCGACTCCCAACAAGACATCCGCAGCGAAATGGTTCGCCTATTGCAGGAATCGGGCCTTCGCGTAGAACGTCATCACCATGAAGTTGCAACTGCTGGCCAAGCAGAGATCAACTTCCGTTTTGACACATTGACAAAAACAGCCGACAATCTTATGAAATTCAAATATATTATTCACAACACAGCTCGCCAATATGGCAAAACGGCTACTTTCATGCCGAAGCCACTATTCGGTGACAACGGTAGCGGTATGCACGTTCATGCTTCTATCTTCAACGGCGATACTCCTTTGTTCTATGACAAAGGCGCTTACGCTAACCTAAGCGAAATGGCTATGCACTACATCGGCGGCGTGCTTTACCACGCTCCGGCTTTGATCGCAATCACTAACCCAAGCACGAACTCATTCAAACGTCTTGTGCCTGGTTACGAAGCGCCGGTTAACCTTGTATTCTCAAAAGGCAACCGTTCTGCAGCCGTTCGTATTCCGATTGCAGCTGTAACACCTAAAGGCTGTCGTATTGAATTCCGTACACCGGACAACACGGCTAACCCTTACCTTGCATTTGCAGCGATGCTGCTTGCAGGTTTGGACGGCATCAAGCGCAAGCTTGATCCAGTAGCTCTTGGTTACGGTCCTTTCGACAAAAACATCTACGAATTGCCAGAAGAAGAGAAAAAAGAAATCCGCAGCGTTCCTGGAACGCTTGACGAGGCGCTTAATGCCCTTGAAGCAGATTCCGATTTCTTGACTGAAGGCGGCGTATTCTCTAAAGACTTCATTGATAACTATGTTGCAGTAAAACGTCAAGAAGCTAAAGCTGTTGCAATCCGTATTCATCCGCATGAGTTCAGCCTTTACTACGATTGCTAATCAATCGTTCAAGAAATATAAGAAACGGGTCCCTCTGGGACCCGTTTTTTTATCGTTTGTAAAGATAAAATGAACGAAATCCGAATGTTTATTGACAGTATTGCGTCATACGTTCGACTTTTAATTTATTTAATATGCGGAATACACTTGATGCAGCCCTTCAAAATTGCTATCATATCCATATCATAAATAAAGAAACAGAGGTGGGTATCCGAAGATGACACGAGCATTTAATTTTAATGCAGGACCAGCCGCAATACCACTTGAGGTGCTGAAGCAAGCCCAGGAGCAATTTGTTGATTATCAGGGCGCAGGGATGTCCATTATGGAAATGTCTCACCGCAGCAAAATGTATGAAGAAGTGAACAATCAATCGCAAGCCCTGCTTCGTGAATTGTTCGGAATTTCAGAAAACTATGAGGTTTTATTGCTGCAAGGCGGCGCGAGCACACAGTTTGCTATGCTTCCTCTGAATCTTCTGCAGCCTGGCAAGCCAGGCGCTTACGTCATGACAGGAGCTTGGGCTGACAAAGCGCTTAAAGAAGCGAAACTTGTCGGAGAAACGGTTATTGCCGCTTCGACTGAAGCTGACAAATTTATGCGTATGCCGACTTTGTCAGAAATTGAAGTTCCGAGCAATGCTTCCTATGTACATTTAACATCAAATGAAACGATTGGCGGAACGCAGTTCCAAGAATTCCCTGACACTGGTGATGTGCCACTTATTGCGGATATGTCCAGTGATATTTTGAGCAGACCGATTGATGTAAGCAAATTTGGCGTCATTTATGCCGGCGCACAAAAAAACCTAGGTCCATCAGGCGTTACCGTTGTCATCATTCGTAAGGATCTTATCGAGAGCAGCAACAAAACGATTCCAACGATGTTCCGTTACAGCACGCATGCAAAGAGCGGCTCGTTGTACAATACACCGCCGTCTTTCTCGGTATATATGGTGAAGCTGGTTCTGGAGTGGATCAAGGCAAAAGGCGGAGTTTCTCAGCTAGAGCAGTACAACCGCGACAAAACGAAGCTGATCTATGACGCTATAGATCAAAGCAGCGGCTTCTACACGGGCTGTGCTCAGCCGCAAAGCCGTTCGCTTATGAATATTACTTTCCGTATTCAAACGGAGGAGCTTGAGGCTCTGTTCGTTAAGGAGTCGTTGAAAGAAGGTTTTGAAGGCTTGAAAGGTCATCGCGATGTTGGCGGCCTAAGAGCTTCGACATACAATGCGGTTCCGCTTGAGAGCTGCCAAGCCCTTGCACAATTCATGGCTGACTTCCAAAAACGGAACGGTTAATAAGTAGTTTTAATTTCACGCCTATAATTGCTAGAATAGAAACAGCCTGCTTCTAATATAGAAGCAGGCTGTTTTTTTGATATAGACGTTATAAGTTCATTAAGCTTGGGCAAGACTGCTCTCAGCAATATGAGGACCGTTTAATTTATAACCGACATTGCGGACGGTCATAATATATTCCGGCGTCCGTGCGTTTTTCTCGATCTTGTCGCGCAGATGGCTAATATGAACATCGACGATTCGTGTGTCGCCGAGGAAATGGTAATCCCATACGCCGTGCAGCAGCTGCTGGCGACTAAGCACTTTTCCTTTGTGGCGGCATAGGAACAATAGCAGTTCAAATTCCTTTGGCGTAAGCTCAACGGATTTGCCGTCTATGAATACTTCACGCTGTTCAACCTGAACCTTCAAGCGGCCAATGTTGAACGTTGTGTCATCAGCAGTGCCAGGAAGCGATTGAACTCGGCGGAATATAGCTTGAATACGAGAAACAAGCTCCTGCGGGCTAAAAGGTTTAGTCATATAGTCATCGGCACCATTATCAAGACCAGCTATTTTATCGGTTACGTCTTGAAGTGCAGTCAGCATAACGATGGGTACAGCATTGCTTTGCTTGCGCAGCTCGCGGCAAACTTGGAGTCCGTCCATTTTTGGCAGCATGAGATCTAGAACAATTAAGTCGGGACGGAAAGGCTTAAGCATTTCGAATACAGCTTCACCATCACCTACACAACGTACATCATAACCTGCCAGCTTTAAGTTAAATTCAATCAACATTGAAATAGATGGTTCGTCATCCACGATCAAAATTTTTTTTCGCATGATTCAGCTCTCCTCCATGTGTTTCCGCCTATTATGGTTCTATTATGAAGGTTGAAATTATGCTTGAGATTAACGGTACGTAAAGTGGGTGTAAAAATATTCGTCATTTTCGTGTATAATAGGCAAAATGAGAGGTGAGAAACAAAACTATGCCATTTCATATTGTTTTGGTAGAACCAGAAATTCCTGCAAATACAGGTAATATTTCTCGTACATGCGCTGCAACCGGCACTATTTTGCATTTGGTAAGACCACTAGGCTTCGATACGGACGATCGTACTTTGAAGAGAGCGGGACTCGATTATTGGCATTCGGTACATATCGAGTATCATGATTCCTTCGATGAGGTGCTCGCAAGTTATCCGCAAGGCCGATTCTTCTACGCAAGTACAAAAGCAAAGAAGACGTATTCACAGTTCGAGTATCAGGATGGCGATTTCTTTGTATTCGGGAAAGAAACAAAGGGCTTGCCACAGGAGCTTATAGATGCGAATATAGAAACTTGCATTAGATTGCCGATGACGGATAAAGTGCGATCACTTAATCTGTCCAATTCTGCAGCAATTATCGTGTATGAAGCGCTTAGACAAAATCATTTTCCAGGACTCGATTAAAAATGTTGATTTATTTCTCATTTTTTGGAATTTTTTTGCTCTAATAAAAAGAATTATTGCAGGATATTAAGAAATTATTAAATTAGGAAGGAAATACTGAAGTGCCATCGAAAGACTATAACGCAGAGGTTTCTCAAAAATAGCTTGCGAAACCAGACACAGAAGAGGTGAAAGTGATGAAACCAGCAGGTGTAGTAAGAAAAGTGGACCAACTCGGACGTATTGTACTTCCAAAATCATTACGTAAACGTTATTTGATGAACGAGGGCGATCCCGTTGAAATTTTCGTCCAAGGTGACCATATCATTTTGGAGCGTTACCGTCCAAAGTGTGTTTTTTGCGGTTCAATGGTTGAAGTGCGTGATTTCAAGGATCGCTATGTTTGTGGTGTATGTATGGAAGAAATGGCAGTTCTTCAACGCTAATCAGCGTTTTGGCATGCTGTATAACGAAATGAAGCTTCCCGAGAAGAGTATTGTTGCTCTTCGGGAAGCTTCATTTTTTTGTTGCGTTTGCTATAAGCGGATAAAGCAGGCTTATAGTCCTTTTGTTTTGTCATCATTGTAAGAGCTGGTAAGCATCGCCGTAATGAACAATGCAAACACAGTCATAACGATAATAAAGTTCATCTGTGGGACACCTCCAAGTATGCTGTCTTTATTATAACCAACGATGGCAAAAAAGAAAACTTTAAAAGTTGTGAACACATTGTTAACATAGAGAGTATAAGCATAGCAATATAGCTTGCGAGGAGGAGCAATCAATATGAATTATCGTTTTTCATCTAGAATATCAGAGCTTAAATCTTCAGCGGTCAGAGATATACTTAAGCTGACGCAAGGAAAGGAAATGATCTCATTTGCTGGAGGACTTCCAGCTGAGGAGCTGTTCCCCGTACAAGCCGTGCGCGAAGCAGCGGACCGTGTATTTACTGCTGGAGCAAGCGCATTGCAGTATGGTTTGACAGCTGGGTATTTGCCATTGCGGGAGCAGCTTAGTGAGCGCATGGCAGTTAAGCAAATGCATGTTAATCCAGATCAGATGATTCTGACGACTGGGTCGCAGCAGGCGATTGATTTGCTCGTTGGCGTACTTACAGAGCCTGGAGATGTAATCTTGGTTGAGAAGCCTACTTACTTGGCAAGCTTGCAAGTATTTGCTCTTCATGGTTTAAAGGTAGTGGCTGCGGAGAGTGATGAGCATGGAATCATTCCTGAGGATGCAGAACGTCTTATTCGCGAGCATCGTCCGAAGCTGCTTTATGCTGTACCGACATTCGGCAATCCAACGGGACGTGTATGGAGCGTTGATCGAAGGAAGAAAATACTTGCTCTCTGCAAGCAAAACGAAATGCCAATTATTGAAGATGATCCTTATGGTGACATAAAATTTGATGAGAGTGAGCAATTCCCTACACTGTTCTCATTAGAAGGACAAGTAGAGGGCGGCGCGGTTTTTTATACGAGTACGTTTTCTAAAACGGTAGCACCTGCGCTGCGGTCAGGTTGGGCTATCGGAGACAGTGAAGTCATCAACATGGTAGCCAAAGCTAAGCAAGCTGCCGATCTTCACTCGAGTACGATTGATCAACAAATATTAAGTCAATTGCTTAAAGGGTTTGATCTCGATGGTCATATCCGTCTTATCTCAAAGTCATACGGCGAGCGTATGCTTGAGATGCATGGGCTTCTTGAGCGCCAGGCAATTGAGGGCGTCACTTGGGTAAAACCGAAAGGCGGCATGTTCCTATGGCTGGACCTGCCTGACGGTTTGGATGCAGAGGCGCTCCTGCGGTGTGCGGTTCAAAAAGGGGTTGCGTTTGTGCCGGGCAGTTCTTTCTATGCCGATCATCCACAGCGCAACACTGCAAGGTTGAATTACACATATAATACAGGAGCGCGTACAGAACAAGGCGTATTGCGGTTTGTTGAAGCGATCGGTGAATTTACGGGGCGGAGCTAACCGATGCCGACCATTCAGCGATAACATTGCTATATTCAGATAATGCAGCCGCGCCCTCAGGGCGCAGGCTGTATTTGCCGCGTTCAATGCGATCGAACCAGCCATAATAATTGCTGCGCAGCGTTTCGCCGCTGCGTCTATAGCCAGTAATGGCTGCGACCTCGCGCGGTGCTAGTGGTCCCGAGGTGTGAAGCGCATAAGCACAGCGCAGAGCCTTCTCGCGGTATGCTGTAACAAGCTTGCGGCCTGTGCTGCCGCCGACGTTATAGTCGCCGCTGCGCTCCTTAAACTCGGTCAGCAGCTGTGCTTGCTTCTTGCGCCTTACTCCGCGCAGCGGCGGATCGCCCGGCTGACACAACCAATCGATGACCGGCGGCTTTGTTTTGTAGAAGGTTACGGTCATAAACCCGAGTCCAAGCATTCGGCAAAGTTCAGTCAAATCGCCAAAGCGCTGGTTGTGCGCTCCGCTTTTCGTTCGATTGCGTTCAACCGCCAGCACGACATGGCTATTTAATCGAAGACGTTCAACCCCTTGCAAAAGCAAGGCGAGGTTGAATGTTTTTTTCATTTCGACAATTATCGTATCCGCTCGCTCAGGATGTATAGCGACCAAATCGCAATGAAGGACCTCGCTTTTTACCGCATACCCAAGCTGCTCATAATACTTTTTTATAGGTTTGTAGAGCTCTTCTTCGCGTGCTACTGCCACGTTTGCTAACTCCTCTCCTCGTTCATTTCCATTGATGCTTATGAATCATTATAGCAAAGGATTTTGTGCACTTGTCGTTTTTTGATGGATGAAGGACAAAAATAGTGTGCAATTATCTCCTAGAATAAGCATAGGAATGTAATACCTCAATAAAAGTTGGCACCACTCGATAGAGCGTCTAGAGACAAATCCCGGGCGTAGAATGATAAGTGGAATGCGGAAGCGATGGGAGGAGGCACGGTATGGACATTTTCAAGCGAATATCGGAGTATCAGGCTGAGAGCGAGAAACTTGCTTGGACAGGAACATTCAAGGATTACGTTGATTTGTTAAGGAAGGACCCGTCCCCGGCCATGACAGCACATTCTCGCGTTTATGAAATGATTGAATCTCATGGGGTGGAAGATGTTGGCGGCAACAAGCAGTATAAATTTTTCGATCAAGAAATTTTTGGGCTGGATCGTGCGGTGGAGAAGCTGGTTGAAGAATATTTCCATTCATCAGCTCGCAGGCTGGAGGTTCGCAAACGGATTCTATTGTTGATGGGTCCGGTCAGCGGAGGAAAGTCCACGATCGTTACGATGCTCAAAAAAGGTCTTGAGAAATTTTCCAGAACTGAGCGTGGAGCCGTTTATGCGATTAAAGGCTGCCCGATGCATGAGGATCCGCTTCATCTTATTCCCCATGAGCTTCGGCTTGATATTGAAAAAGAGCTTAGTGTTCGAATTGAAGGGAATCTATGCCCTTCATGCCAAATGAGGCTTACGACGGAATACAGCGGCGATATTGAAAACGTACTCGTTGAGCGGGTGTTTATTTCTGAGGATAACCGTGTTGGTATTGGCACATTCAGCCCATCCGATCCGAAGTCGCAAGATATTGCCGATCTTACAGGAAGCATCGATTTCTCGACGATAACGGAGTATGGATCTGAATCCGATCCTCGCGCCTATCGTTTTGACGGAGAGCTTAATAAGGCAAATCGCGGATTGATGGAATTTCAAGAAATGCTCAAGTGTGATGAGAAGTTTCTATGGAACTTGCTCTCACTGACGCAGGAAGGCAACTTTAAAGCAGGCCGATTCGCTTTGATCAGCGCGGATGAGCTTATTATTGCTCATACGAATGAATCGGAGTACAAATCGTTCATAAGCAATAAGAAAAATGAGGCCTTGCATTCCAGGATGATCGTTATGCCGGTCCCTTACAATTTGCGAGTGTCCGACGAAGAAAAAATTTATAAGAAGCTAATCGCACAAAGCGATATGCGCCATATCCATATCGCACCGCATGCGCTGCGTGCTGCTGCCATCTTCTCCATCTTAACGAGGCTGAAGGAAACGAAGAAGCAAGGCATGGATCTTGTGAAGAAAATGCGGATGTACGATGGCGAGGAAGTCGAAGGGTTCAAGGAAGCAGATTTGAAGGAAATGCAAAACGAATACTTAGAGGAAGGCATGACAGGGATTGATCCGCGCTACGTCATTAACCGAATTTCCAGCGCGCTTATTAAGCAGGATACACAATGTATTAATGCGCTTGATGTTTTGCGTGCGCTTAAGGAAGGATTGGATCACCATCCATCCATTACGAAGGATGAGCGTGAGCGCTACTTGAATTTCATCTCGGTGGCCCGCAAGGAATATGATCTGCTCGCGAAAAAAGAAATTCAAAAGGCATTCGTATACTCCTATGAGGAATCTGCCCGCACCTTATTTGAAAATTACTTGGATAACATTGAATCGTATTGCAACTGGGCAAAAATTAAAGATCCGCTGACAGGCGAAGAGATGGATCCGGATGAGCGCCTCATGCGTTCCATCGAGGAGCAAATTGGCGTCTCCGAAAATGCGAAAAAAGCGTTCCGCGAAGAGATTTTGATTCGAATCTCGTCTTATTCGCGGAAAGGGAAAAAGTTTGATTTTACAAGTCACGAGCGTTTGCGCGAAGCCGTTGAGAAGAAGCTGTTCGCCGATCTGAAGGATATTGTGAAAATAACGACTTCTACAAAAACACCGGATGAGAGTCAATTGAAGCGAATTAATGAAGTAACGAAACGTCTTATGGATGAGCATAGCTACTGCTCGGTATGTTCAAATGAATTGCTTCGTTATGTAGGAAGCCTGCTCAATCGATAAATGATTGACCTGATTATTAGAGAAGCTGATAGACATTTGTCTATCGGCTTTTCTTTTCTTCCTGTAGGTTTAAAAAGAATTTGAGATGATCATACTGTTTCTTGAATATTTTCCGATATAATAGGTAATAGTGGTCTACTATATACCGAAGGAGTCGGGCTATTTTGATTAATTTATCAGCAGAGCGCAAGAAGCAGATTGAATACACGGGCATTACGGAGCAGGATCTCAAAATTTTAGCGGAATGCAAGCCCATTTTTCAAAATATTGTCCATGAAGTAGTCGACCGATTTTATGAAACTATTGGCCAGCAGCCGGAGCTTGTAGCTATTATTTCTAACGTAAGCACCATTGAGCGTTTGAAGGAAACGCAGATATGGTATTACATGTCGCTTACCGAGGGGGTAATCGACCAGGCTTACATTGATAACCGCATAAAAATAGGCGCTGTTCATTCCCGAATTGGACTGACGACGGACTGGTATTTGGGTACATATATGACTTATCTGGACATATCGACGAACGTACTGAAAAGAGTTCTTCCTGAACGCTGGAAGGATGTTGTGCATGCTTTGACGAAATTGTTCAATCTGGACTCGCAATTCGTGCTTGAAGCTTACAATCAGCATGAACAGAAAAAAATTCAAGAGCTGGCGGACAATCGTTCCATCATGCTGACGACTGTTACGAGTGCTGTGCAGGAGCTTGCTTCACTTATGTTTGAATTGGACGAGGGTGCACAATCGATTGCGGCAACTGCGATTTCGACTTCGCAATCTCAGGATAAGACGCATACACTATTAGGTGAGCTTCGTGAAGAGCTTGAAGGCATTAACGAGATGGGAACTTTGATTCGAGGCATATCGGATCAGACGCATTTGTTAGGTCTTAATGCTGCGATAGAAGCTGCGAGAGCTGGCGAAAATGGGAGAGGCTTCGAGGTTGTTGCGAATGAAGTGCGCAAGCTGGCCGCGTCATCAAGGAACGCACTTGAAGGGATACAGTCAAAGCTTGAGGAAATCGATAAGAAGCTATCCGCAGTGCGCCTTGAATCTGAGCAAACCTCGGTTGAGGCCCGTAATCAAGCAGCTCGATCCCAAGAACTGGCTTCATTCGTTAATATGGTTGATAAAGTTACAAAGGATTTGCAGCAATTAAACCAATCCGAATAGGAAATGCAGCTCAGAAAAAGCAGGAATTCTCTCACTTGAGGGTTCCTGCTTTCGTGTTATATAAGTTGACACAATATTCAGAATTTAGTATGATTATCCTAACATTCCGGTACAATTTTGGAATTAATGTTAAGTTTTTTAACGTGAAATCAACAAATTAGATCGATTTTTCACCTAGCTAGTACCAAACTGGTATAGCGGCCATCATGAAGGAGGCGGTTGTCATGTCGACGGCCAAACAGTCGCAATCGCAATATTACGATGCCCAGACCTTTTACGATGAAATGTTCGATAAGGACTTTTCTGTTCGTGATCACTACGAAAGCGTTCATCGTTTATTCGGAAGAATGAATCCATCTGAGCTTGCAGTGAGGCAAAACGCGATTAATCAAAGAATGATGGAGGAGGGCATTACCTTCACGCTGTACAGCGGTGCGCAAAATGAGCCGCTTGAGCGAACGATTCCGTTCGATTATATCCCTCGCGTCATACCGAAGCATGAATGGGATGGCGTTGACCGAGGAGTAAGGCAGCGAATCAAAGCTTTGAATGCATTCCTTCATGATGTATATCACGGACAAAAAATTGTAGCAGACGGTATCATTCCTCGTAGAATGATTGTTTCAAATACTTATTTTCGGCCTGAAATGGCTGGTCTACATGTTCCAGGCGGTGTATATATTACAGCATCGGGCATTGATTTGATTCGTGATGAGAAGGGCCGATATTATGTGCTGGAGGATAATTTGCGATCTCCATCAGGCTTTTCTTATTTGTTTAAAGGCAGAACATTAATGAATGAGCTATTTCATGATTTGTATTTATCAAGCTCCGTACAAAGTATTGACCGCAGCTTAAATTGTTTTCTAAGCTCACTTCGCGCGCTTTCTCCAAGCGGCAAACGCGACCCCTTGATCGTGCTGCTCACTCCTGGTGCTTATAATTCAGCTTATTATGAACATACCTTTTTGGCGCAGCAGATGGGCATTCACCTCGTTGAAGGCAGGGACCTCGTATACAAAGACCACAAAATTTATTTGCGTGATTTGCGCGGACTTCGTCAAGTGGATGTTATTTATCGACGCATTGATGATGATTTTCTTGATCCGCTTGCCTTTCAGCCGGATTCCTTCCTTGGTGTACCTGGACTCATGAACGCTTATCGTGCCGGAAATGTAGCGATCGCTAATGCGCCGGGAACAGGCGTGGCGGACGATAAAGCCGTTTACGCTTATGTTCCAGACATGATTCGTTACTATTTGGGAGAAGAGCCTCTTTTGCATAACGTTCCAACGTACATTTTAACGCGCAAGGAGGAACGTGATTACGTGCTGGAACACTTAGATCAGCTCGTCGTGAAGGAGACATCGCTCTCGGGGGGCTATGGCATGTTGATTGGTCCAAGCGCTTCCCTGCCCGAGATTCATGCATTTGCTGAAGCTATTAAGCGGGAACCTGAGCGATATATCGCCCAGACGACGATGAAGCTCTCGCGAGCGCCGGTTATGGTGGATGGCGGCATGACGCCTCGGCATATTGATTTGCGCGCTTTTGCTTTGATGGGTGAAGAGACACACGTCATTCCGGGCGGTTTAACACGTGTTGCAATGAAGGAAGGTTCACTTGTAGTCAACTCTTCTCAGGGCGGCGGAGTCAAGGATACGTGGGTCCTAAAACGATAATTAACAGGAGGGATTGCTATGTTGAACCGAAATGCAGAAGCGTTGTTTTGGATAGGCCGCTACATGGAGCGTGCTGAGAATCATGCTAGATTAATTGATGTTCATTACCACCTGCAGGTTGACGACGACACGCCAAGCCTAAAAGGAAAGCTGGAGGGCGACGATATGGTGTCTTATTCTAAATGGGCAAGAATCGTAGACGCTCTTGGCAGCCGAGAGGCTTATGAACAGCAATATAGCAGCTACAATGAACGTGATGTTCTGTTCTACACGACGCTTGATCGTGATAATCCGAACTCTTTAGTTTCCTGCGTCAGTCATGCTCGCGGCAATCTTCGTACATTGCGCGAGAAGGTGCCAAGTGAAATGTGGGACGCAACAAATGCTTTTTATTTGTGGCTGCGTGAGAAGCAGCCGGATGATTTGCTGCGTGAATCTCCGCATTTGTTTTTCGGAAGAATCAAGGAATGGACGGCGCTTTTTCAAGGGGTCAGCCAATCTGTCATGCCAAGGGAAAATGAATGGCATTTCATTGAATGCGGGCGTTACTTGGAGCGCTCTGAGAATACGCTGCGCATCATTAAGGCAGTGGGCAACGCAGCTAGCGGCGAGGATTGGGACAATGCAAGGGCATATCCTTATTTGCAGGCCGTACTGCGCTCGGTTAGCGGTTATCAAGCGTTTCGTCGTTATTATGCTGATGGCATCTCTGTGGAGTCGATCGTTGAATTTGTTGTTCTTAATGGTGTGTTTCCGCGGTCTCTTCATTTTGCACTGCATACCCTTGATGAACATATGCGGCATATTGAACTGCAGGATAAACAGCTTCGCACAGCACATGAGAAAGTAATCCGCCAAGTGAGCAAGGTGAAAGCGGATTTGGCGTGTCTTGAGCGAGAGGATATGGTCATTGATCGGAATGGAACGATCGTTGCTCATTTGCTGGATGCTTGTCAGCAGCTTGGGATGGCTTTTGCCAAAACCTTTTTTCGTATGGGGGAGGCAAGCGCATGAAGCTCAGTATTTCACATGTCACGCAGTACGAGTATGCAGAGTCAGTGACGGACAGTGTCAATGAAATTAGACTAACGCCCAGCACCAATGAAAGACAGTCCTGTTACCAGCAAGCGATTTCGATTGAACCGAATGCCTCTTTGTTCACCTATGAGGACTATTTTGGCAATCGTGTTCATGCGTTCTCGGTTAATGGTCCCCATAAGCGGCTTACCATTCGAACATCTATGACCGTTGTTACAAAGCAGGCGCCAACGTCGGAGGAACGTGAACAATACTTAAGCAAGCGGCCGCCAGAGCAGGCATGGAACTGGTTAAGAACAGATGAAGCTGCCAACCGGTTCACCGAGTTTTTGCTTACGACAGAATATACAGCTGTTACGTCTGAGGTGGAGCAATTTGCTGGTGAAATTTTGAGCGCAAGCTCAAGCAGTCAAGCCAGCGTTCTAGATTGGCTAAGTGCACTGTCTACAAAGATTAGGAGCGAGTTCATTTATGATCCTGAAGCGACAGATGTAAAGACGAAAACATCGGATATGTTTTTGAGCAAACGCGGCGTATGTCAGGATTTTGCGCATTTAATGATCGCAAGCTGCAGAGCTTTTGGCATCCCAGCCAGATACGTAAGCGGCTATCACTTTGTTGGTGATTTGCAGGGAGGAAGCGCTGATTTCGAGCAAGCTTCGCATGCTTGGGTTGAAGCGTTTGTACCTGGACTAGGCTGGTGCAGCTTTGATCCCACTAACGTTGATCCTGTTGGGGAGCGTTATGTAAAGCTTGGGCACGGGCGGGATTATAAAGATATTGTGCCGGTTAAAGGTGTATATAGAGGCACGGGCGAGCAAATATTGCATGTATCTGTAGATGTAAGAAATGTTGAGGATTAAACGATGACGATGGACAATCAAATGTAGAGGGAACAGTTAACCGCTTATGTAGAATGCGGATACTGTTCCTTTTTTGCGTGCAAAAACTGCTTGGACGGATAAGAAGCATGTTGATTCAAGGCATGGAAGCTACTTTTACCATGTATGATTGCTGGTGCTTTGCAGACCTTATGACTATGACCCTCCAGAGGATATAGCAAAAATTTGAGAACAGCTGAGTTCATGAGAAAGGAGCAAATCGACAAAATGAACATCATTTTTCGAATGACCTTCATGCTGAGTCTGGCTTTTCTAATACTTATAAGTTCCTCCTCTGTTTCGGCAAAGAGCTCATCTGGCGTGTATAAGGATAAAGTCGCTGTTCTAATGTATCATCATGTTCACGATAAAGATTCAAGCTCTTCGACGATTTCGTCGATGCTCTTTCGGGATCAGCTGATTTATTTAAAGAGCAAGGGCTACCAGTTCATTAGGCTGGAGGACTTTCGTCATTTTTTGGCTGGCGGAACCGTACCGAGTAATGCCGTATTGATTACGTTTGATGACGGATACGAAAGTTTTTACAAAGTGGCTTATCCGATCCTAAAAGAATTATCCATTCCAGCAGTTAATTTTACGATTACAAGCTATTTAGAGAAGCCATCTAAGACGATACCGCATTTATCTTACGCGCAAATAAAACAAATGATGGCTAAATCAACAAGTATCGATTTTCAATGCCATACGAATCAATTGCATAAGAAGGTTGGGGAGAAAAGCGCATTAACTTATGTAAATAAAAAAGCAGGCGGGAAAAATGCACTGGAGCTTCATAAGTCACGCGTTAAACAGGACACTCAAACATGCGTGAATCTGCTGAAAAAAGCAGGAGTGAAAAATCCGGATTCAATCAGCTATCCTTTTGGCATATATTCTAAGTCTTTGTTTCCAACGATGCTGGGGTCAGGCGTTATTTATGGCTATACAACAAAACCTGGTTTGGCCAAAAAAGGGATAAATAAATTGGAAATACCGCGCATTAATGCAGGCAGTCCCGATATTACGCCTGAGGTGCTTTATAAACGAATAAAAAGGTTAACTTAAATGCCGTTGTTGCTTGAAATATTTTTTCCATGTATGAATGATCACTTTTAGCACAACTTATTATCATCAAACAGGAGGTGTTATGTAGTGAAAAAACATTTAAAACCGGTTCTTACTTCAGTTATGGTGCTTGCAATTGGATTTTCGATATCGGCATGCGGTCAAAACCATACGGTGAACCAAAAATCGATGAGAGTTAAAAACGACATGAATCGTATTGAATCAAAAATGGTTCCTCACGGCACTAATATGACGGATAGAAGATATAACAATTTGGATAATAGAGCATATGGTGTCGATCCTTTAGTGAATAATAACAATTCATACAGCGCCAATCCTTATAGTGCTAACCGCACCTATGGTATTGACGGTGATGGAATGAATGGAACCAACAGTCTCAATGGCACAAATCGTATGAATGGCACTGATGGAACTGTACATCGCCTCGGAATGGATCATAATAAAAGCGCTGGTCAATTAGCTAACCGTGCTAAGCAAGTTAGCGGTGTGAAAAAAGCAACAGTCGTCATTCATAATAAAGATGCAATCGTAGGCCTAGATGTTGATAACATCGGCAAAAAAGCCATTATTGAGAAACAAGTGCATGCTGCCTTAAAAGGACAATACCCTGAGTACAACATTCATGTGACATCCGATCAAGGTATGCATAAGAAAATACAATCGATGAACACGAGCATGACTAATGGTCATCCATTGAAGACATTAGCGAATGACGTGACCATCATGATTCGCGATATTGGCAATGCCGTAACCGCTCCGCTCCGTTAATAAGACTTGATATCGGCAGCTCCATATGGAGCTGCCGAATCCATCTTGTCATACATATCGATAAGCCGCTAGGAGGAAAACCGTTGTCCATTAGTAAGCGTGGCCTGCTATTGCTGCTCATGTTCGTTTTTTTGGTAGGTTTCTCAGCACCAATTAAAAAGGACCGTTTTTTTTATGAGAAGCGGGGGGAAATTGTGTGGGAGGTTCCTACTGAGGATAAGAAAATTGCTTTAACCTTTGACGATGGGCCATATCCGAAAACAACGGAAGTTATTCTCGATTTGCTGCAGAAATACAATGCGAAAGCAACGTTTTTTGTACTGGGCAACAAGGTGAAGCTTTACCCGGAAACAATTAAGCGAGAAATTGCAGAAGGGCATGAGGTAGCCAATCATACGTTTAATCATGTTTACTTCTTGAAATCAATAAGCCAAGCGACTATTCGAGATGAGATCGTAAAAACTGAAAATGCGTTAGAAGCCTTGACGGGGAAAAAGCCGCTTTTATTTCGCCCGCCGGGAGGCTATTACAATGAAAATTCAATTCAGGTTGCGAAAACATTAGGTTACACAACGATTTTGTGGTCGTGGCATCAAGATACAAATGATTGGCGAAGCCCTGGAGTGAACAAAATTGTAAACAAAGTTTTGAATAACGCAAGAAACGGAGACATTGTATTGCTGCATGATTACATTCCTGGTTCTCAGCAAACAGTCAAAGCCTTGGAGACGATACTGTACGAGCTGGATAAACGGGGTTTTCAATTCGTGACCGTAACGGAGCTAATGAAATCAATGACAAGCGTAGAATCAAAGGTTGACGACGGCAGTGACGGCAGCATTTTGGAGTCGCCATAAGCATGACAAAAGCTAGGTTGCCATGCAGCAGCCTAGCTTTTTATAATCCGTTGTCATCTTATTTTATAGCCGCTTCGTATCGTTCCGCTACAACATCCCATAACACGATATTCCAAAATGCTGAAATATAATCAGGGCGTTTGTTTTGGTAGTTCAGATAATAAGCGTGCTCCCAAACATCGAGTCCTAAAATGGGAGTCAGATTATCCATAAGCGGACTATCTTGATTAGGCGTGCTCGAAACGAACAAATGGCCTTTATGATCTACGCTTAACCACGCCCACCCGCTGCCGAAACGAGTTGTAGCTGCTTTCGTAAACTGCTCCTTAAACGAGTCGAAGCCGCCTAATTCTTTATCGATAGCTTCTGCCAAATGACCAGCAGGCAATCCTCCGCCACTTGGTCCAATCGATTCCCAAAATAAAGAGTGGTTGGCGTGTCCGCCTCCATTGTTCTGTACGGCTGTCCGAATATCTAAAGGGACGCTTTTTAAATCTTGAAGCAGCTCATCTAAGCTTTTTTGCTGAAGCTCAGGATAGTCCGCCAAAGCGGCGTTTAAGTTTGTTACATACGTATTATGATGGCGGTCATGATGAATCATCATCGTTTGCTCGTCGATATGCGGTTCCAAAGCGTTGTTTGCATAAGGCAGTTCAGGTAATTGATGTGACATGGTTCATTCCTCCATAAGTTGATTTGGTAAGTTATACTTACAGCTTAATTGATATTTCATACTTAGTCAATATAAATGTATAATAAGTGTGATAAAAAAATGCCTCTTTCCGAATGGGAGGAGAGGGTTATTCATCGCATTTTTCGCGTTTGCCTTTGAAGGTCGCCGTACGAAAGCTAGCTCCGCAGCCGCAGGTTGCTTTAGCATTGGGATTATCAATCGTGAAGCCGCCAGTCATGCCTTGCTCCACATAATCAATTTTTAACCCCGCCAAATAAGGCTCGCTCTGAGTGTTCCACACCACGTTGATATGATCCGTTTGCAAGGAGTGGTCATCGTTTGTTATGGTATCATCCAATTTGATGTTATAGGATAATCCGCTGCAGCCGCCATCTTCAACGCCTACTCGCAAAAACGTACGATCATTTCCTGATTCGATAACCATTTGATTAATAATGGACTCTGCTTTTTCGCTTATTTCTATCATCATTATGCACCTCGCTTAGAATTGGAAAAAAGGATGGAGTTGAATTATTAAATTTATTATATATAATAGTATATAAAAGATCAAATCTAATTTTGATGATCCATTCCGATAAATGAAGATGAATAGCAGGATGAATTATTGCAGAGTGGAGACATTGATTTTAGAAAATGTTATTATTGCAGTATTCATTTCAGACATGAAATATTTCATATGACAATTATCGGAAGGTGATTAGGAATGACCAATATAGATCAAGGACAGCTTTCAACAAGAGAATATATTCTTCAGCTGCTGAAGACGAAGGGTAATTTAAGTACAAAGGATCTTACGGAAGAGCTGGGAATTACGGTAATGGCCGTTAGACGTCATATTCAATCGCTGGAGAGGGATAATCTTATCTCATCGAAGACCATCAGACAAGCAATGGGCAGACCAACAGCGGTTTATTGTTTAACGGAGCATGCAGACGGATTTTTCCCGCGCAAATATCATACCTTAACGCTTGAATTATTGGATGAGCTTACCGATCAGCTTGGCTCGTCGGCGGTAGAGTCGTTATTTGAAGGCCGCAAAAACAAAATGACTAAAAAATACGAATTGAGCATGCAAAGCAAAGAGCTTGAGGATAGAGTGAAGGCACTCGCAGAAATTCAGAACGAGAATGGATATATGGTGGAATGGGAAAAGATCAACAACGAACAATTTATTTTGAAAGAAAATAATTGCCCAATTGAGCAAGTAGCGACCAAATATCAGCATGCCTGCCAATGTGAATTGAAGCTGTTTGAAACGATGCTTGGCGATGTAGAGGTTTCGAGATCCGAGTGTCTTGCCAAAGGCGGACAAAGATGTACCTATTCCATAAAAAAGAGACAAAAACAAGAACAGTGAGGTAGCATTTATATCTCACTGTTCTTGTTTTTTCTGTGGTTAAAGTTTCAGATTGCTGCTGTGGCCGGGCGAGAGTTTAGCTGTAGGGTCCAAATAAACCTTAGCGTTATTAATGGCAGTAGGAGCTTCTCCGAAACCAACTGCAATAAGCTTTATTTTGCCGGGATAGCTTGTAATGTCTCCAGCTGCAAAGATCCCTTTAATATTCGTTTCCATTCGAGTATCAACGACGATAGAGCCGTTCTCCACTTCTAATCCCCATTCCAAAATGGGACCAAGCGAGGAAACAAAACCAAAATTAACGATGAGCGCGTCGCATGCGAGTTCGCGTGTTTCTCCTGTTTTGCCAGACGTAATCGTTATTTTCTCGATCTGTTCATCCCCGTGCAGCTCTGTAATCTCCGCTGGTGTAATGACATTCACTTTCGATTTTAGTAGATTTTCGACACTGTGCTCGTGAGCGCGGAACTTGTCCCGCCTATGAATGAGCGTAACCTCTTCAGCAATCGGTTCAAGCATAAGCGCCCAGTCGACCGCGGAATCGCCGCCTCCGTTAATGATCACCCTTTTGCCGCTATACTGATTCAAGTCACTTATAAAATACTGCAAGTTTGTATTTTCGAAAGGTTTGGCTTCTGGAAGCTCTAATCGACGCGGCTCAAATGCGCCTATGCCGCCGGTAATAATGACAGATTTACTAAAGTGTGTTCCTTTATCGGTGATGATTTCAAAATGATGCTCGTCCTTCTTAATCACCTGCTGAACCTTTTCTTCCAGGCAAACCTGCACAGGGAAATGATTCATTTGTTCTTGTAAATTATGAATAAGCTGCTGAGCTGTCACCTTAGGAAATCCAGCAACATCATATATATATTTCTCAGGGTAAAGAGCGGCCAACTGCCCGCCGAGCTGAGGCATACTGTCCAAAATTTTCACGCTTGCATGCCGCATCCCAGCATAAAACGCAGCGAACATCCCTGTTGGGCCGCCACCAATAATTGTTATATCTGTAAATAGATCTGGTTGTTCATTGCTCACGAAAGGTTCTCTCCCTTTTTATTTATATATAGTATATTAAAATATATAATAAATGTATCTTATCTGTTAGATCATGTCAACGCTGTGGATATGGTCATTGACAAAGAACAAATGACCTCAATATAATATACATTATAGTTTAAAAAGTGTCTAATCAAAAACGGAATAAAAATCAATATAAAATTTGCGGGAGCGTGAAAAAGGATGAAATTGTTGGGCATTTCAGGTACTATTTTGGGATCAAAAACAGCTGCGGCTGTAGATGCGAGCTTAGACGTTGTCAGGAACAAATATCCGGATATTGAAGTCGATTTTCTGGATATGCGGCATTACAAAAACGTGCAATTTTGCGACGGAAGCAATATATCTGACTACAATGAAGATACACAAAAGGTAATTGAGATGATAACAGCTGCTGATTTCTATATTATCGGCACACCGATTTTTCAGTCGTCGATTACCGGCGTATTAAAAAATCTATTTGATCTCGTTCCCGTTCCTAAAATATCGAACAAAGTAATGGGATTTATCGCTACTGGAGGAACCAGTCATCATTACCTCGTAGTTGAAAATCAGCTGAAGCCGATAGCTGGTTATTTTAGAGCTTATGTAGCACCGGGGCATGTTTATATTCATGATGAACATTTTGATGAGCAGCAGCAAATTGCAAATGAGGACATCATTGCGCGTATCGAGAAATTAGCCGATGAAGTTGTATTTATGCAGACTAGGCTAAAAGGTTAAGCAAAGAATAAATAAGGAAGGGGCTGTCCCAAAAGCGTTAAGCTCACTGAAGGGATAGCTCGCTTTGAACAGAAATATTGCAAAATATGAAAAATAGCCGTACAGGGTGGTCTATTCCTGTACGGCTATTTTTTTCTTTTGGTCTATGGTTGCTTTCTTCATCAGA